>JAZPYM010000116.1:0-4839 GCA_045544215.1 Congzhengia sp. | reverse complement strand
GGTGGCAAAGCTGCAACAAGAGAAATCGTTGCACAGGTTATCTACAATGCATTGACAACTCCTTTGGTAGACGTTTCTTACTATGCTCCGAAGCCGGAAGATGATGAATACGTTGTATTCGATGGTAAGAACAACACAGATTTAAGAACACTTCTTACCTACACAAATGAAATCTATAAGGTAAAAGCAGAAGTTAAAGAAACAGCAAAGAGCAATGCTGCTCTCCGCAAGGATCCTGCAAATCCGCAGGTTAAATTACACTTAACAAGTGCTTATGACTATGCTAGCAGAACAATCTACAGCAACGGTATCTTTGATATCTTAGGTGCTGACGGTTCTGACGATTTAGTATTGTATGCTGGTGCAGCAGATTTAGCTGTTGGTTACACAATTGAAGCTTACATTGCTGAAGATGAAGAACTCGACAACTGGAAGCTTCTTGCAGCTGTAGTTGATGCTAAGTCTGTTTCTGAAGAAACACTTGTTGCTGCTGATGTAAATATTCGTAACTTCGATGGCACAACACTTACATACATCGATGCAAACAACAAAGATCAGGAAATCGATGTTGCTACTGGTGCATATGAAGTATATTACAATGGTGCAAAAGTTGCTTTAACAGACACAACAAAATTAAAGACAATTGCTGGCGTTGACGGTGTACCTACCGATACAGTAACAGCATGCGTTGAAGAATTGTTAGTTGAAGTTGCTGACGAGATCACATTTGCTGGTCCCAGAAACGCTGATTACAACAAAATCTATGTTACAGATTATGCATACTTAAAGGCTACAGATGTTATGGCTGATGAACTCTTCATCAAAGCTGAAACCTCTGCAGGACTTACAGATGCTCTTGATTTAGACAAAGAAAGCCGCGGCGACGATACATTTGTATATGAAATCTATGACGCTGAAGGCGCTAAAATCACAGTTGCTGATATCGAAGAAAACGATATCTTAAACATCGTTGCTCCTCTTTATGATGGTGCTACATTAGCTGATGTTGATCATATGGATATCTATGTAACAAGCGATGTTGTAGAAGGCGAAGTTACAGAAGTTGATGGTTCTGACTTCTACATCGCTGGCGATGTTTACAATGCACTTTCCGGCGTATCCATCAGCAATGGTGATGCAGGTATCTTCTACCTGACAATCGACGGTAAAGTATTCAGCTGCGAAGCTGACTCCACAATTGCGAAGAACCTTGCGTTCATCGTTGGTGGCGAAGAGAAAACAAGCTTTGGTGAAGCTACACAGTACATTCAGTTGTTCACAGATGCTGGCAAATTGGAAACCTTCACAGTTGCAGCTACAGTAAAAGTAACAGGTAACTTTGATGCTACCGGTGCAGCTGATGGTTCTTATGATGAAAATCTCTTCAAGAGAACTGACGGCACACAGACCACATTCTTTGGTAACGGCACAGGTACAGGTACAATCGATGCATTGTATCAGAACGTAGTAGCTGCTTCTGAATCTGATGGTGATAAAGATGCTGCTAAAGCTGCTGCAGTTGCAACACTTGCTAAGAGAATTGTAACATACAAGACAAACAGCAATGGCGAAATCAACGCTTTGACCTTTGCAGGTGTAGGTGAAGATTTTGCGGTTGATAACTTCTCAATTACATCTGGCATCAACTACTATGATGATACAAATGTATTTGGTTCTAACGATTTGGATGACAAATCTCTCTTACTCGTTGCTCCTGTTACAGATGCTTTAATTAGTGCTCAGACAAATTACTATGTTGATAAAGACAAGATTGCACTTGATTCCTTCAAATCTATGGATCCTGATAAAGCTAGTGGCTACAGCGCATTCAACTTCACATTTGATGGTGAAGACTACTTAGCAGCTGCTGTTGTTCCTGAAGCAATCACATCCAGCATGAAGAAAGCACACTTGGCAGTTGTTAAGGAAACATCTTCTGTGTTGGATGCTGAAAAGAATACAGTTACGAAGTACACATTTGTTCAGAGTGGTGAACTTATTTCCTTGACAGTTGATGCTGACGTTACACTCAGCCCTGCTCCTGCAATTGGTGACGTATTCCGTTACGCTGTAAATGCAGAGGGTAACATTGAAGAGGTACAGCTCATCTATGATGCAAGTACAGCTACCTTCGATAAGAACCATGATGTAGATTATGCATATACAGGTCTTGCTACAAACAAGATTGCTCTTGTTTATGGTAGCATTGCTGAGATCAAGGGTGGCAAGATTACACTTGGCACAACATACATGGATACCACTGCTATTACCGGTGCACATGTACCGGGCACAAAGCTGACATTGAACAGCACAGAGGGTAACACCTATGCATCTGTTGATGAAAGTAGATTAACTCCTGGTACAGAGAAAACCGCAGTTGAAGCTCTGAAGGGCAATGCAAACCTGAAGGCTTCCTACGGCACAAAAGATTACCTCGTAGTTGCAATCGTTGGCCAGAACAACAGAATTGAAGACTGCGTAATGATCATTAAATAATTAAGACATTCAGTCTTAGAAAGAGGGTACTTCGGTACCCTCTTTTTTATATTCTGAAAGGTGTAAATCAAAAGCGCTGGGGAATTATCCCCAGCGCTTTTATGCACTATCCTTTTATGATTTTATGATTAAAATTAACTTCTAATTTATTGAATAAACATAGCATCTCCAAAGCTGAAGAACCGATACTGTTCTTTTACTGCTTCTTCGTATGCCTTTAAAATATGCTCTCGTCCTGCCAGTGCGGAAACCAACATAATCAGCGTGGATTTTGGCAAGTGGAAGTTGGTAATTAGGGCGTCCAGACACTTAAAGCGATAGCCTGGATAAATAAAGATATTGGTATATCCTGCAGTTGCTTTAAGGTATCCATTTTCATCCGATGCAGATTCTACCACGCGTGTTGAGGTTGTTCCAACGCAAATCACGCGTCCGCCGTTTTTCTTTGTTTCATTAATCATTTGCGCCGTTTCATCGGATATTTCATAGTACTCCGAATGCATAAAGTGGTCAGTTACCTTGTCCGCCTTTACAGGACGAAAGGTGCCAAGTCCCACATGCAGTGTCACAAAGGCAAGCTTTACGCCCTTTTCTTTTACTTTTTTTAGCATTTCATCGTTAAAATGCAGTCCAGCTGTGGGTGCTGCCGCAGAGCCGTCATGTTTTGCATACACTGTCTGGTAACGCTCTCTGTCCATCAGTTTTTCATGAATATACGGTGGCAAGGGCATTTCACCAAGTTCAGACAAAATCTCATTAAAAATTCCGTCATAATAAAATTGCACCAATCGGTTTCCGCCATCTGTAATTTCCAAAATTTGCGCTTTCAGCCGTCCGTCGCCAAAGGAAATCACATGTCCCGGCCTGCATTTTTTGCCCGGCTTTACAATTACATCCCAAATATCATTTTCCTTTTGTGCTAAAAGTAAAAATTCCACCGGAGCCTTCGTGTCCTGCCGTGCGCCATAAAGTCGCGCCGGAATGACTCTTGTGTCGTTCAGGCAAAGGCAATCTCCCGGCTCTAATTCGTCCAAAATATCATAAAAATGCCTGTGTTTTGTTTCGCCTGTTTCCTTATCCAACACCAAAAGCCTGGATGCAGGACGCTCTTTTAGGGGCGTTTGTGCAATCAATTCTTCGGGTAAATAATAGTCAAAATCCGTAACCAAAAGTTCATTCTTCTCCATCGTCATATACCTCATTATCCTGCTAGATATTATCTGATTGTTTGTATCGCTTGTTCAAAACGGAATAATTTTCTTCAATTTGCATAATAATATCTATTTGCTTGCCTTTCTTTTTTATCTTTCTATACTATCATATCGGTTTTTTGTAAAAAACACAATAGGCAATGCGAAAAAAATTATTTTTATTTATAAATGGCAACTTTATATTGAAATTTTAGAGCAGTTATGGTAAAATGGTATGTGGCAGAGGATGGACTTTTTTAGAAAAATGGAGGAATTTGGTCTGTTTTTTAAGGAAGGACACTGCAAACAGAACCTATTTTAATGAAAGGAGGATGGCATATAATGACAATTTCGTTAGAGGCGGCAGAACAAATCGGAAATATAACCGTATTTGGTTTTGGCTTTGGACTGGTATTTGTAGGTCTTATATGCATTATTTTCATTTGTAGTATTGTTGGCGCCTTATGTAAGAATTTGATTAAGGAAGACAAAGGCACAACAAAAGAAATTGAACAAAAAGCAACCAAATCGGTACCCGCGGCAACACAAGGGTATCAGAATAAGGGCGAATTTGTGGCAGCGGTTTCTGCAGTAATTGCGGAGGAGCTGGGAACAGATGTAACCGGTATTCGCGTGCTTTCCATTAAAAAACTTTCATAATAAATTTTTTCAACAACATAAAACGGAGAGGATGGTTTTGATATGAAAAAGTATAAAGTAAATGTAAACGGAACAAATTATGAAATTGCAATTGAATTAATAGATGCAGATGCAAAGGTAGAAGAAATAAAAGCTGCGCCTGCTTCATCTCCTGCAGCACCGGCAGCAAGTGCAGGTGTAGGCGAAACTGTAAATTCTCCTATGCCCGGTAACATCCTGGCAGTGAATGTAAATGTAGGAGACACTGTTTCTGAGGGACAGGTTCTGATGATTTTGGAAGCCATGAAGATGGAAAATGAAATTATGGCACCAAGAAGCGGAAAAATTACATCCATAGGCGTCACAAAAGGTGCTGTTGTTGAAAGTGGTGCGCTTCTTTGCACAATTGAGTAAGATGGAAAGGGGCTAAAAAAATGAGCAAAAAAATTGTATCAAGCTTGCTTTTTGTTTTGGTGATTCTTTCCAGCGTATTGACCGCATTTGCTACAGGTAC
>JAZPYM010000115.1:0-17395 GCA_045544215.1 Congzhengia sp. | reverse complement strand
AATAATCCACAAGCAGTTGTTGTTGCCAAAACCGAACAAACCGTTATTGCATCCCATAACCCTTACCTCCTTAATTCGTTATGCTACATACTATGGCAAAACAAATCATTTGGTAAGTTGTCTATGTAAAATTTATTTTTTGAAAATTGATATATATTTCGATAAAATACGATTCCTTTTAAATACCAAAAACACAGGGATGGATAATAATATACCAACAACACCTTGCATAATATTTGCTGCAAGTCCAAATGAAGCAGCCAATCCTTGTCCCAGGAAAACGCATTCAAACAAAAAGTAAGAGAACGCCATAAACGCCTCTGCAGTAATTGCTGATATAAGTTGAAAGGCGATATTCTTTTTTGCTGTAAATATCGACCATGCAAGAAAACACATAATGCTTTTAATAATGAGTGTTGCAATCGCGTAAATGGAATATCCTGCAATAAAATCGGCAAGCATGGAACCGACACCAGCTGCAATCACTCCATAAACCGGGCCTAAAAGCCACCCTGAAAGCAGAACAAAACAATCGCCTAAATTGATATATCCATTTGTGGGCGTCGGAATTCTAATTATCATTGTTGCAATACAAACCAATGCAATAAACATTGCTGTAATAATATGTTTTAAGACTTTGTTATTTTGCATATCCCTTATTTCCTTTTGTTTAATAAATTTCTAATTTGAGTGAGATAACACATATCAATCTAGAAAAAAGAGGGGTATCCCCTCTTTTCATAACATGTGTTTTCTTAATGTTTCTCCATCCTCTATGCATAGATATGATGGTGCAATATCAAAAACCGTCTTACATCCGGATTGTCCTTCTGTCTGCAATCGATATGCAGCTCGTGCATATGCTACAATAACAGATGCGGTAAATTCAGGATTGGAATCTAATGTTAAGCGGTATTCAATCAAGTGTCGATGTTCATTTTCAAATCCCGTTTTACCGCTTCGAATCACAAAGCCTCCATGCGGCATACCACTATGATCGCTTTGCAGTTCCTCTTCTGATATAAAGTGAACCGTTGTATCATAATCTGCAAAATAATTCGGCATAGATACAATTTCCTGTTCGATGCGCGCCGTGTCTGCACCTTCATCAGCTACAACATAGCAAACGCGGGTATGTTTTTGTCTTGTAGTAAGGTACGGATTTTCTCCGCTTCTTACAGCATTTAACGCATTCTCAACCGGCACAGTATACTGTTTTGCATTTTTTACGCCCTGGATTCTTCTGATGGCATCAGAATGACCCTGGCTGATGCCCGGTCCCCAAAAAGTATAATCATTTCCATTTGGAAGAATTGCGCTTGCATAAACTCGATTCAGCGAAAACATCCCCGGATCCCAGCCCACAGAAATAACCGCAATTTTTCCGGACTGCTTTGCACTTGCATCAACATTTTTAAAATGCTCCGGAATTTTCGCATGGGTGTCAAAACTATCCACAACATTAAAGTATTTTGCATATTCCGGTGTTTGAACTGGTAAGTCCGTCGCACTTCCTCCACAAAGGATTAAAACATCAATTTTATCCTTCATATTTAAAACATCATCAACATGAATGACAGGTACACCTGCCGTTTCAATTTGAATTGCATCCGGCTTACGACGGGTAAAAACAGCAACCAATTCCATGTCATCATTTTGTCTGATTGCAGCTTCAATTCCTCTTCCAAGATTGCCGTATCCCAAGATACCAATACGAATCTTCACAAAACCAACCCCCTTAAATCAAATATAATTGCACAATCTAAAATCCAATATAGTTCAACCAATTAATCAAAGCGTCGTTCCATTGATGCACATGAACGGAAACAGGATCATCTTCAACTGAGCGTCCTTTTCCGTGTCCACCATGCGGAAAGATATGCATCTCAAAGGGAATGTTATAATTTTTTAGTGTTTGAGCATAACCAAGGCTATTACGAACATCAACATCATCATCTTCAAATGTGTGCCATATAAACGCCTGAGGTGTTTTATCGGATATATGTAAGCTGGGAACAAGCTGCTCATATTCTGTATCATAGCGAGTTCCTAATAAATGTTCCCCTGTATATGAATTACCAACTTCTCCACCAAGCTCAATAACAGGATAACATAAGATTTGCGCATTAGGCATAAAATCTTCTTTCGGAATTTCCGGCATTCCATCGAAATGAATTGGCTCAAAATATGTAGAAGTAAAAGCAGCCAAATGACCACCTGCCGAAGAACCCATAACAGCAATTTTATCTTTATCTATGCCGTATTTTTCAGCATTTTCTCGAACAAATTGCACGCCGCGTCTTGCATCTAAAACTGGCAAAGGGAATTCATGCGGCGATACGCGATATTCAACAACAAATGCCGAAAAACCATGAATAGCTAAAAACTCTGCATATCCTTTTCCCTCATGAATCGCTCTATGATGATAACCCCCACCGGGAAAAACAACTACCGCACCTTTTTTTCTACCGCGATCTGGAATGTAAGCTGTGATTGTTGGTGTTTCTTCGCATAAACCAGGCACCTTATCCCACAAAGGAAATGTCTCAATATTCATGTTTTTCTCCCTTCAACAACACACAAGGGAATTATACAGTGACATGTATAATTCCCAATTGTTTAATGTTTTTACATAGAAAGCGCTTCTAATACTTTCAAAAGCGACATATCAAAAGTCTTTAACATGCTCAAGCCCTCTAATATATCATAATCCACAATATCATCGGCTTTTGTTGCAACAATACGGTTACCAATACCTTTTTTAATAAGTGCAACGGCAGCATATCCCATACGGCTTGCAATCACACGGTCCTTAACGGATGGATTGCCACCTCTTTGTATATGTCCAAGGATGGTCGCTCTTGTTTCAACGCCTAATTCTTCTTCTATCCGTTTTGCCATATCAATTGCACTGATGTTGTCTTTTGTCACACCTTCTGCAACAATGATAAGATGCTGTTCCTTGCCTCGTTTAACACCCTCTGAAATTTTTGCTAACACATCTTGTTTAAAATCGAATTGTTCTTCAGGGATAATAACAGCCTCCGCACCGCAAGAAAGGCCAACATTTGCAGCAATATAGCCTGCATCGCGTCCCATAACCTCAACCACAGAACAACGGTCATGACTTCTGCATGTATCACGAATTTTGTCAATCGCTTCCTGCACAGTGTTAAGTGCTGTATCAAATCCGATGGTATAGTCTGAGCAGCCAATGTCATTATCAATCGTAGCTGGAATTCCTACTGTAGGAAGACCGGCTAAACTTAAGTCACGAGCACCGCGGAACGAGCCATCGCCACCAATTACAATAAGTCCGTCTAATTCCATCTTTTTTGCATTCCGCATCGCCTGCTGCACTCCCTCAGGTTTTTTAAAGTCCTTGCAGCGAGCAGATTGCAGCACAGTGCCTCCGCGATGTAAAATATCTGATACAGAACGAGCTGTCATAATCTCATAGTTTCCCTCTAACAGGCCTGCGTATCCTTTTTTGATACCACAAACCTCTAATCCACAAAAACTTGCAGAACGAACAACAGCACGAATTGCCGCGTTCATTCCCGGTGCATCTCCACCACTGGTTAAAACACCAATTCTTTTCAAAATAACACATCCTATTCTATTTAAAATTGCAATCAAGCCATTAAGTTAATAATGGCACGATGTCCTTCCTCAATTTCAGATTCGGGAAGCAATATTTCATAACATCCATATCGTTGATCCGGCAAAAGTCCAACTGTACGAACTTTCACTAACAATCCGGCATCCAATAAAAGCTTTTTTATCTGCATTGCTTTATCTTTGTGTTGCGTAATATATACAACGATCCACAAGGAGAACACCCCCTTATTATTCCTGGGACTTCACAACTCCGTGACGGCAGAAAACTGTTGCATTTCCTTTAATTTTCATTGCAGAAGTCATTTCTGTAAACTCTGCAATATAAATTTCGCCTTTGTCAAGTTTTTCGGTGTGATGAAAACGCGTATCTCTGCCTCTTGTCAAACCAAAGATACTAACTCCGTCCTCTTCTGCACGAATCACAACATATTCCCCGGTTCCGCCACCTAACAATTCTTCCATTTATCTCACCTTATCCTGAATTTCTTTAGAAATTTTTTCTAAAAATGCAACTTGTTCCATCTGTCCTAAATCCCCTTCTCTTCTGGAACGAACGCTAACAGTGTTAGTTTCTTTTTCTTTTTCTCCCACTACCAACATATACGGAACTTTTTCAAGTTGTGCTTCACGAATTTTATAGCCGATTTTTTCATTTCTGTCATCCACTTCAACAAGTATGCCGTTTTGACGCAGAAGTTTTGCATATTCTTTTGCATATTCCTTTTGCCCATCTGTAATCGGCAAAAGCTTTACCTGAACTGGTGCAAGCCATGTGGGAAATGCGCCAGCATATTTTTCAATCAAAAGTGCAAGGGTGCGTTCGTAGCAGCCAATGGAAGTTCTGTGAATGATATATGGATTTTTCTTGGAGCCATCGCTGTCAGTGTACTCCATACCGAATTTCTCAGCAAGCATCTGGTCTACTTGAATTGTGATTAATGTGTCCTCTTTTCCAAAAACATTTTTAATCTGAATATCCAATTTGGGACCATAGAAAGCAGCCTCGCCAACACCAATTTTATAATCAAGCTTCAAATCATCCAAAATGGTTTTCATGGTTGATTGTGCTTCATCCCATTGTTCTTCGGTGCCGATGTATTTTTCTCTGTTATCTGGATCCCATTGAGAGAATCTGTATGATACATCTTCATAAAGTCCCAATGTTTTTAGCATGTAGTTTGTAATCTCAAGGCATCCGCGGAATTCTTCTTCAAGCTGATCAGGACGACACATCAAATGTCCTTCGGATATTGTGAATTGACGAACACGGATTAAACCATGCATTTCACCGGAGGCTTCATTTCTAAACAATGTTGAGGTTTCTGCATATCGAAGGGGCAAATCACGATAGCTTCTCATTTTTGAAAGATATGCCTGATACTGGAACGGACAAGTCATAGGACGAAGTGCGAATACTTCTTTATCTTTTTCCTCATCGCCCATTACAAACATGCCATCTAAATAATGATCCCAGTGTCCTGAAATTTTGTAAAGGTCGCTTTTTGCCATCAAGGGCGTTTTGGTACGCATCCAGCCATTTGCCTCTTCTACATCTTCAACCCAGCGCTGAAGTGTTTGCAAAATTTTTGTTCCCTTTGGAAGCATAACCGGCAGTCCCTGCCCAATCACATCAACAGTTGTAAAAATATCCAGTTCTCTGCCAAGCTTGTTATGGTCGCGCATTTTTGCTTCTTCAACCGCAGCAAGATGTTCTTCCATATCACTTTTCTTAGTAAATGCAGTTCCATAGATACGCTGCAGCATTTTGTTTTTTTCGTTTCCACGCCAATATGCGCCCGCTGTTCCCGTTAGGCAAAACGCCTTGACTTTGCCTGTGGAAGACACATGGGGTCCTGCACAAAGGTCTACAAATTCTCCTTGTTCATACAGAGAAATTTCCGCATCAAGAGGCAAATCACGAATCAGCTCTACTTTATAGATTTCCCCTTTTTCCTCAAAATATTTAATTGCTTCTTCTCTTGTCAAGGAAAATTTTCGAACCGGTAAATTTTCCTTGACAATTTTTTTCATCTCAGCTTCAATCTCTTTTAAAACATCTGTAGAGAAAGAAATATCACAATCAAAGTCATAATAAAAACCATTTTCAATTGCAGGTCCAATAGCAAGCTTTGCAGCGGGATACAACCGTTTTACTGCTTGTGCCAGAACATGAGATGCTGTATGTCTTAATGTATCCTTGCCTTTTTGATCATCAAATGTCAAAAAGTTTACACTGCAATCTGTATCAACAACAGTTCCCATCTCGCATACTGTTCCATCAACCTCTGCAGCCAAAGATGCACGCATCAGCCCCTCGCTGATATCTCCTGCAATCTCATACAGCGGTTTTGATTCACTATATTCTAACTGACTTCCGTCTTTGAGTGTGATTTTCATTGTTTCTTCCTCCAAACCAATTATTCTTCGTTGCTTTTGTTCTCTAAATCGTTCAAAGCATCCCTGCGAGAAAGACTGATTTTACCTGTCTTTTCGTCAACTTCCATAACTTTAACCATAATTTCGTCGCCAACATTCACAACATCTTCAACTTTTGCAACGCGTCTGTTTTCAAGCTTTGAAATATGAACCAAACCTTCTACGCCGGGAATAAATTCAACAAACGCACCAAAGGCTGTAACAGTTGTAACAACACCTTTGAAAATTTTGCCTACTTCAATGTTGCCGCAAATTGCATTGATAATTTCCATGGCGCGATTTGCCATTTCCTCATCGGCAGTAGCAATATAAATGGTACCATCATCCTCAATGTCAATTTTGGTCTGTGTTTCTGCAATAATTTTCTGAATAACTTTACCACCAGAGCCAATGACATCACGAATCTTATCTGTATCAATTGTCATGGTATAAATTTTCGGTGCGTATTTAGAAAGTGTTTCCCTTGGTGCAGGAATTGCCTTCAAAATAACTTCATCAATGATGTAGTTTCTTGCCTCTTTTGTCTGTGCAAATGCCTGCTTGATAATTTCTGGTGTCAAACCATCAATTTTGATGTCCATCTGAATTGCAGTAATACCCTCTTTTGTGCCTGCAACCTTAAAGTCCATATCACCGTAAAAATCTTCTACACCCTGAATATCGACCATTGTAATAAAACGGTCTTCTTCTGTTACCAAACCAACAGAAATACCAGCAACAGGTGCCTTAATCGGAACACCGGCATCCATCAATGCCAAGGTGCTTCCGCATACACTTGCCTGAGATGTACTACCATTGGAAGAAAGCACTTCTGATACAAGACGATATGCATAAGGGAATGTTTCTACATCCGGAATGACAGGCAAAAGTGCGCGTTCTGCCAAAGCACCATGACCGATTTCGCGTCTTCCGGGACCACGGGAAGGTCTTGTTTCACCAACACTGTAAGACGGGAAATTATAATGATGCATATAACGCTTTTCAGTTTCTATATCAATGCCATCCAGAATTTGAGAATCACTCACAGAACCAAGTGTTGCAACAGTAAGGACCTGTGTCTGTCCTCTGGAGAAAAGACCGGAGCCGTGTGTTCTTGGTAATATACCAACCTCTGCATGAAGAGGACGGATGTCTAAGATTCCTCTACCATCCACACGCTTTCCTTCGTCTAAAATCCAGCGACGAACAATAAATTTCATTAACTTCTCTACTGTTTCTGTAATTTCAGCACCGTGCTCTTCTTCTGTATAGACGCCTTCAAAATGCTGGTATAATTCTTCGTAGAAAACCTTCATGTTTGCTTCACGGATGTTTTTATCATCTGTATCTAATGCAACCTTCAGCTTGTCCAAACCAAATGCTTTGATAGCCTCATACATTTCCTCATCAACCACATGGGGCTCATAAGTGATTTTTTCTTTACCGATTTCCTTCTGGATTGCTAAAATAAAGTCACAAATCTTTTTGATTTCATCATGTGCTTTCATGATTGCATCAAAGACGACTTCTTCTTTCACTTCGTTCGCACCGGCTTCAATCATGACAACTTTTTCTTTTGTGCCGGCAACAGTTAAATAAAGGTCGCTTTTTGCTCTTTGTGCAACATCAGGATTAATGATAAGCTCCCCGTCAACATATCCCATAACAACACCGCCAATCGGACCGTTCCAGGGGATATCAGAAATAGACAACGCAACGGATGTACCGATCATTGCTGCAACTTCAGGAGAAAAATCCTGATCAACAGACATAACCGTATTTACAACAGAAACATCATTTCTTAAATCCTTAGGGAATAAAGGTCTGATAGGTCTGTCAATTACTCGAGAGGTCAAAACTGCCTTTTCTGAGGGTTTTCCTTCGCGTCTTGTAAAGCCACCCGGAATTCTTCCAACGGAATAAAGCTTTTCTTCAAAGTCAACACTTAAAGGGAAGAAATCAATGCCTTCTCTTGGCTTTGGAGCCATTGTAGCGGTAGAAAAAACGCATGTTTCGCCGTAACGAACCATAACCGCACCGCCTGCGAGTTCAGCAAATTTTCCTGTTTCAATTTCCAGGGGTCTTCCTGCAAATTCTGTTTTAAAACTTTTGTACATAATTGTTTCATAACCTTTCTGTCCGCAAAATATGATATTTTTATACATACGCCGTATGCGGACAAAACGGTGTATCATTTTATTGTTCGCTGATTGCAAGAAATAAGAAATAAACATCAAAAAAGTTTTTGGTGCTTACTTCTTACATCTTAACATATCAACACAACCTAAAACATTGTTATTATATCACACAGAATATAAAATATCAAGAATTATCTTGCATAGATTGCATATTTTTCCATAAAAATTTACAATAAACAAAACAAAGGAATATTTTTTTATATTGCTTGATATTTGGAAAATAATGTGGTAAAATGTAATTTAGTATATAAAAAAAGGAGAATTCGTTTGTTTTTTCATAAATATAAAGAGTACAGCCTCGTTCTTTTGATAACAATGATTGCCGTACTGCTGTCTACGCTTCCAACCGTTTTATTTTCTTTTGTTGGATCCGCACTGACGACTGCGTTGCTGGCATTCACCATAACGCAAATGCCCATTGTATTTGCAGCGTTGCAAACATGTTTTGTTTTGCTGGTTTATACATTGTTTCAAGGCAACTTTACTGTTGCATTTGTTGCAACAATACAAATCGCATTATGTGGTTTTTCCATGGGCATCTGCTATAATCTAAAGCAATCCACATTTAAGTTACTTGGCATTACAACAATGGTACATGCATCTAATTTAATTGCAACGATTACAACCGTTAAAGGTAACAACCAGGGGCAAGATTTTTTTGCAAACTTGATTTCCGGTCAGATGTATAATGAATTGCAGGCTTTTTCCTCTGTATATCCCATTCCGGAGGCAGAGCTTAACAAGTTTGTTTCCGAATTGACTTCCCTCCTGATGAAGCTATCGCCTGCTTTGATTTTAATTGCTTGTCTTCTGACGGCACTGCTTGGCTATTATTTGTTTCATAAAATAATATTACTGAAAAAAGCGGACACCTCCATTTTCATTCCGTTTGATAAATGGAAGGTCGAAAAATCAATTAGTTTTACATTTATCGTGTTGTTTATCATTTACTCTGCAATGCCGAAAAATATCCTTATTACAGATGTCTTTTTCAATATAATTGTGGTGATGACCTTTGTCTATTTCATCTTCGGCCTATCATCGATCAACCTTTGGCTGAAAAAAAGAATTACAAATAAAATTTTGCGGAGATTACTGTTGTTTTTTGTATTAACTACATCGATGACAATTTCAGGAGTTGTGTTTTTGTTCATAGGCGCATTAGGAATTATAAATAGTCTATCAAAACCAAAACAAACACATTAAAGGTCATAACCCAATTTCCATCAGGAGTTGAAAAAAATGAAAAAAAATAATAAAAAAATTGAACAGCTTTACCTGACCGGCGAAATTTACATTTTTTTATTTGCGGTTTTAGGTGTTGTTTTAATGTTTAACAATTTCTGGATTGGCGTTATACAGCTTACGCTTGCTGTTATCTTGTTTGTGTTGAATTTTATTTTAAAAACCCTTTCCAGAAAAAAGCTTAACGCCATGATTGAAAAAGTAACGATGGACGCAGGCGATACAAGCAGCAATGCACTGCTCTCCTTTCCGTTGCCAATTGTTTTGTTAGATGCAAATGGTGCAATCAAATGGTACAACGGTGAATTTAAGAGTATTTTTCCAAATTCACACCTAAGTGAAAGCAGTATTTTTGATTTGTTTCCCGAATTTGATGAGAATTTACTTCAAGTGGATGAAACAAACCATGGATTTACTTGCCAACTCAAACATAACGACGCTTATTTTAAAGCGATTGGCAATACCCCGCAAGCAACAACAAACCGGTATCCCTTAACGCTTTTATATTTAGAAGATATAACAAGTGAAAAGGAAATTCAACAAAAATACATTCGCGAAAAAACCTTTGAATGTCTGGTATATGTAGACAATTATGACGAGCTTATGGAATCGACACCATCTGCTCATGTTCCATTGCTACAGGCGCAAATATACAAAGAAATTAACGACTGGACTGCAAAGCATAATGGTATGCTTTTAAAATATGAAAAAGACAAATATTTTATTGTCTTTGAATACCAATATTTAGAGCATTTTATAAAAAATAAATTTGAAATTTTAACGCGCATTCGCTCTATCAACGAAAACAATACTATTTCTGCAACTATAAGTATTGGAATTGGACTAAATGGCAATACGCTTGCCGAGAACGACGCCTTTGCCAAAAGTGCAATTAACATGGCGCTTGGCCGCGGCGGTGACCAGGTTGTCGTAAAAGACGATGAACAATTCCGCTTCTACGGCGGTTCTACAAAAGAACACGAAAAAAGCACTCGCGTAAAAGCAAGAGTAGTAAGCTTTGCGCTTACCGGACTGATTAATAATGCTGAAAATGTGATTGTTCTGACGCATAAAAATGCTGATGCAGATGGATTTGGTGCTGCGTTTGGTATCTATCGTATTTGCCGTATTCACGACAAACCGGTCAACATTTGCATGGAAACCTATGATAAGACAGTTGCGAATATGATGACGCGCTTAGAAAACAGCGAAGAATATAACGATTTAATTATTACTGCCACGCAAGCAGCGCAAAAAATTAATCGAAACACATTAATTGTAATTGTTGATACACACAAAAGTTCGCTTTTAGAAGCACCTTCCCTTTTAAAACCCACAAAACAAATTGTGATTGTGGACCATCACAGAAGAAGTGCTGATTTTATCGAACATACCGCGTTGGTTTATCATGAGCCATACGCCTCTTCTGCTTGTGAAATGGTGACTGAAATTTTACAATATACATCGGATAGAATGTCCCTCACAAAATTAGAAGCAGAATCCCTTTATTCCGGCATTGTTGTTGATACAAAAAATTTCACATTTAAAACCGGTGTGCGCACCTTTGAAGCTGCTTCATTCTTGAGAAGACAAGGTGTAGATACTGTGGCTGTAAAAACCATTTTCCAACAAGATTTACAATCCTATATCAAGCGCTCCGAAATTATTCGAAACTCTACGATTGTACGGGAAAATATAGCAGTCAGCATTGCTCCAAAATCAGATGAATCCACCCACCTTATTGCAGCACAGGCGGCAGATGAATTACTGAATGTGAAAGGCATTATCGCTTCGTTTGTGATTTTCACATCAAATGAAGGAGTCAATATCAGCGGTCGTTCCTTAGGTGGAATTAATGTTCAGCTAATTTTGGAAAAGCTTGGCGGTGGCGGACACTTAACCATTGCAGGTGCGCAATTACCAAACCTTTCTACTGAGGAGGCAAAGCAGCAGCTCCTGACCGCTATTGAAGACTATTATTTAGAATCTACGAACTAAACCATATGAGAGGAGTAATATAGATGAAAGTAATTTTAAAGGCAGATGTAAAGGGTCACGGCAAAAAGGGAGATCTGGTCAACGCATCTGATGGATATGCAAAAAACTTTTTAATTCCCAAGGGTCTTGCAGTTATTGCTGATAAAACGGCATTAAACGAAATGGAAAGCAAAAAAAGCGCTGACCAATATCATAAAAATCAAGAAGAACTACGCGCAAAAGAATTGGCGGAACAGCTTAATGGCTGCAAAGTGAAGTTTCAGCTAAAAGCCGGCGACAACGGAAAATTGTTCGGCTCTATTACTGCAAAAGATGTTGCTGAACAAATTAAAGAACAATTGCATATTGCAATTGACAAAAAAAAGGTTGTGCTCCCCGACGGAATTAAAGTTCTTGGTAGCACAAAAGTAACAATTAAGGTTTATACGAACATTACCGCTGAAATAACAGTTGAAGTTCTTCCCTTATAAATTTTAGGAATGAAAGGATTGCCTAAAAATGGATGCACAAAATGATATTTTACTGCAAAATCCTCCGCCACACAATAAAGAAGCTGAGCAATCTGTATTGGGTGCGATGCTGGTTGACAGGTCTTGTGTCACCACTGCATTTGAGCGTTTATCAGAGGATGATTTTTACATTGAAGCAAACAAAAAAATATTTGCAGGGATGCATGAATTGTTTAACCGTAACTCTCCTATCGATTTGGTTACGGTATCTGATGTTTTGTCTGCCTCCGACACTTTAGACGCAATCGGAGGAATTCAGTATCTTTCTTATCTTGCAACAACGCTTCCAACAACGGCAAACTTGTCTCAACACATTGATATTATATGTGAAAAAGCATTGCGCCGCCGTTTAATACAAACCGCCCAAAACATTATAACAGATAGCTATAATGGTGGTGGCACCGCACAGGATGTAGCAGATAATGCAGGCAAACTGATTTTTGATGCACTTGAAAACAACCGTCAACGGGGTATGATTCCAATCAACGAGTTGTTATTGCAAACTCATGACAATCTGTCAAGTATGTATCAGAACAAAGGAAAACTGACAGGTGCTCCCACGGGGTTTGAAGGACTTGACAGAGAACTTCACGGTCTGCAAAAATCCGACTTGATTTTAATAGCAGCCCGTCCCGGAATGGGCAAAACAAGTTTTGCACTAAATCTTGCCGCACACGCTGCAATTCACGGCAATGTTCCCGTTGCAATTTTTAGTTTAGAAATGTCTGGTGTTCAGCTGGTATCAAGACTTATTAGCTCCGAAATGCTGATTGACAGCAGCCACCTCCGCAGTGGTGAATTGGATGATGAAGATTGGGAAAAAATTGCTATCTCCTTAAACACATTAGGAAATGCACCGATTTACATCAGTGACGCAACTAACATTACCGTTTCCGACATCCGTGCAAGATGTCGTAGATTAAAAGCAGAAAAAGGGCTTGGCTTAATTGTGATTGACTATTTACAGTTAATGTCCGGTACCCGTTCCGAAAGCAGGCAACAAGAAGTTTCGGATATGTCCCGTTCCTTAAAAATTTTAGCAAAAGAACTGGATGTTCCAATTGTCACATTGTCACAGCTTTCTCGTGCCCCTGATCAACGGAAAGATGACCACAGACCAAAATTAAGTGATTTGCGTGAATCCGGTGCAATTGAACAGGATGCAGACATCGTTTTGTTTTTATATCGCGACGAAATTTATAATCCTGATACAGAACAAAAAAATATTGCAGAATGCATCATTGCAAAGCATCGTAACGGCTCCACCGGCAGTATCAAAATGGTTTGGGCAGGACAATATACAAAATTTATGAACCTGGACAAGCAACACTAACATATGATGAAAACAAAATTAGTTGATTTAATTAAAAAACATTTATTAGAATATAATCTGCTATCCTCTGGTGACTCTGTGCTTGTATGCGTATCAGGAGGCGCTGATTCTGTGTGCTTACTGGATGTTTTGTACCAATTAAAAGAGGAATTTTCATTGTCTCTTTTTGTTGCACATCTTAATCATCAACTACGCGGAGACGAGGCAAAGCAAGATGCTTCCTTTGTTCAGGAACTTTGCAATAGATATCATATTCCTTTTTATTGCGAAACGGCTGATGTTGCATCGCTTTCAAAAACAAAAAAAATAAGTATAGAGGAAGCGGGACGAATCGCCCGATACGACTATTTTCTGCGTTTAAAGGAAGAACTATCTATTGATAAAATTGCAACTGCACATAATAAAAATGACAATGTCGAAACTGTCTGTATGCGATTTTTACGAGGAACAGGAATAGAAGGTCTGGGCGGAATTCCCATCAAAAATAACCTCCATATTATCCGTCCTCTGCTCCACACTTCTCGCAAGGAAATTGAGGAATATTTGACATGTCAAAATCTTTCTTACAGAACTGACAGTTCAAACGAAACAAATGATTACACAAGAAATCGTATTCGTCATAGATTTCTACCGGATGTAATTTCCGGCTATAACAAAAATTTTATTGAGACGCTTCATGAAAACATACAGTTATACTCGGAAATAGGTTCTTATATAAGCAAAAAAACGAACGAGGCATATACTGCCTCTGCCCAAGAGGCGCATTTTGGCGTTGTATTTTCTGTAGTTTCTTTGTTACAATATGACATTTCAATTATAAAAGGATTAATTAAAAAAGCA
This sequence comes from Congzhengia sp., assembly GCA_045544215.1. Taxonomy (GTDB): domain Bacteria; phylum Bacillota; class Clostridia; order UBA1381; family UBA9506; genus Congzhengia. The sequence goes on along the minus strand of JAZPYM010000115.1, from coordinate 3,236 downwards.
ATCTTGGTTTGCACAAGCCAGGACACAACCAATAAAATAATTCGTTTGATTTATGAAAACTTATTATTGGGAAATAATGCTTCCTTTTTGGTTAATCAAAACTTAACCATCTATAAAAAATACGGGAAGTTGTATTTTGTTAAAGAGAATTGTAAAAAATTTTTTTATTACACATGTGACAACTTTACAGATGTTACGATTTTTGAAACAGGCGACAGAATTTCATTTGCCGATTGCGCAGAGAAAATATCCTTTCAAAACAAAAATTGTATTTATGTAAAAAAATCACTTATCGCAGGAAAAACGATTACAATCAGAAACAGAAAACAAAACGACCAGATTTCCTTAAAATGCGGTGAAAAGAAAATTAAAAATTTGATGATTGATGAAAAAATTCCTGTATTTTTAAGAGACGAAATCCCAATTTTGTTAATCGATAACGAAATCGTATGGGTTTGTGGTGTCCGCGACAACCCAAGATTTCGAGCAACACAAACGGATGATTATATAAAAATTACATATTCTAAGGAGAATACAAATGAATAAAGATATTCTTGAAATTTATTTTACAGCAGAAGAAATTGAAAAAAAAGTTGAAGAAATTGCCAAGGAATTAGACAAATTTTATCAAGGCGAAGAAGTGCTGATGGTAGGCGTTTTAAAGGGAAGTCTCCCCTTTTTTGTCGACTTGTCACGCAAAATCACACTTCCTGTTTCCTTTGACTTTATTGCTGCTTCAAGCTATGGTAATAATACCGAATCTTCGGGAAAACTAAATATACAAAAAGATTTGAGTGTTTCTATTGAGGGGAAACATGTACTTGTTATCGAAGATATTTTAGATTCTGGCAATACACTTTACAATTTATTTGAGCATCTTTCTCATCAAAATCCTAAAAGCCTCAAGCTTTGTTGCCTATTAGACAAACCCTCCCGCAGAAAACGCGATATCAGCGCTGATTTTTGCGGTTTTACCATTCCGGATAAATTTGTTGTGGGTTATGGACTTGATTATGCAGAACGATATCGTCAATTACCGTACATAGGAATTTTAAAACCGGAAATATATGAAAATCATTAACATAAAATGAATAATGTGCAAGAATAATTGTTTTTTCTTGTGGAATATGATAAGCTAAGATGACTTTAGTTTTTTAGGGGTGAACTGATTGAAATCAAATAACAAGCGAAGTTTTGGCGGATTGTGGCTTTATGGCTCTTTGCTCATCGCCATTCTTCTAATTTTTAGTGTTCTCAATTATCAACCGGGCATAAAGCAGATTTTATATTCCGACTTGCTGCAATATATCAAAACGGAACAAGTCTCCGAAATGATAATAGATGAACGGATGGTTACAATTGTTTTAAAGGATGCAGATGCAGCAGGTGACTCAAACAAGCGAATTGCAAGCATTCCATCCATTGGTGTTCTATACGAAAATGCAGGAGATGCAATTCAGGAGCAATTGGATAATGGAACACTAAAGCTGGATACACCGGCACCTGAGGAATTCCCGTGGTGGGTATCCTTTTTGCCAACACTGTTTACCGTTGGAATTTTTATTGCTTTTTGGTTTTTCTTTATGCGTCAGGCACAAGGCGGCGGGAAAGCAATGTCTTTTGGAAAAAGCACGGCAAAAATGATGCACGGAAATGAAACACATGTAACATTTAAGGATGTTGCCGGAGCTGAGGAAGAAAAGGCAGAACTTGAAGAAATTGTTGATTTTCTGCGGGATTCTTCAAAATTTATTGAGCTTGGTGCAAGAATTCCAAAAGGAGTGTTGTTGGTAGGTCCTCCGGGAACCGGTAAAACACTGCTTGCAAAAGCCATCGCCGGAGAAGCAAATGTTCCATTCTTCAGTATCAGTGGTTCTGACTTTGTTGAAATGTTCGTAGGCGTGGGTGCATCCCGCGTGCGTGACTTATTTGATCAGGCAAAAAAGAACGCACCAAGTATTATATTCATTGACGAAATTGATGCTGTTGGTCGTCATCGTGGTGCAGGTCTTGGAGGCGGTCACGATGAACGAGAGCAAACCCTAAATCAGTTATTGGTTGAAATGGATGGTTTTGGTGCAAACGAGGGTATCATTATCATTGCAGCCACCAACAGACCTGATATATTAGATCCCGCTTTGTTACGCCCAGGCAGATTTGACCGACAGATTGTTGTAAATACGCCCGATGTAAAGGGCAGAGAGGAAATTTTAAAGGTTCACTCTCGTGCAAAGCCCTTGGCAAGTGATGTTGATTTGTCCGTTCTGGCAAAAACGACAGCCGGATTCACTGGCGCAGATTTGGAAAATCTAATGAATGAAGCTGCTCTGCTCACCGCAAGAAAAGGCGAGAAGAAAATTTCCATGAAAAACATTGAGGATTCCGTTATAAAGGTTATTGCAGGACCCGAAAAACGCTCTTCTGTTGTATCTGAGAAAGAAAAGAAGTTGGTTTCATATCACGAGGCGGGACACGCAATTATTCATCATATACTGCCCCACTGCGACCCTGTTCATGAGGTTTCCATTGTACCCCGTGGTCGTGCAGGTGGTTATACCCTTTCTCTTCCAAAGGAAGATAAAAATTATATTTCTAAAGAGGATATGCTGGACAATATCGTTAGTCTTTTGGGTGGCCGCGTTGCAGAAAAGCTTGTTTTAGATGATATATCTACAGGTGCTTCCAACGATATTGAAAGAGCGACGAAAATCGTCCGTGATATGGTAATGAAATATGGCATGAGTGAAAAACTCGGTCCAATTTCTTTCCGTTCCGGAAATGATGAAGTTTTTCTTGGTATGAGTTACTCCAGTTCGCGTGACTATAGCGAAGAAATTGCGGCAGAAATTGACCGCGAAGTTCGCCGCATTGTAGATAACTCTTATCAGCGCTGCATAGACATATTAAATGAAAATATGGAAAAACTGCACAATGTTGCAGGTGCATTGTTTGAAAAAGAAAAAATCAGTGGCGATGAATTTGTTCAACTATTTGACGGTATTGAAGAATCAAAAGAAGATACAAATGAGACTCCTGAATTGGATGTTTAATCTTATATCTCTAAAGTGTGGAAATTCTTAATTGAGTTTCCACACTTTTTTCATATAATTTATTTTTTTGGAGATGATAGATAACAAGAAATTAATTATTCAGGAGGTAAAAATATGGTTACACATGACACAATTGAACTCTTAAAAGAATGTGACGCAGGCGTCAAAATGGGAATTCACGCAATT
>JAZPYM010000114.1:0-13595 GCA_045544215.1 Congzhengia sp. | reverse complement strand
GCAATCATATTATCGGTTTTTCTGACAACATCATGGTTCAGTATTTCTGTAAGCCGTATCTCATACTCCTGCACGGACATATTGTTGGATACAAACTCTGTATCTAAGTCAGATTGTTCCTTATCAACAGCCATTCTTTCTTTTTGTACATCCTCTATAGTTCGTCCTGATTTGCATTCCTTCCATGCATAATCCCAATCAATTTTCGATGTATTTCCCCTATTTACAAAATTATTTATTTGTGATTGTGTCCATCCTCTATCTTCCATTTCATCGAAAATATAATTGGGGATAGACGCTAAAGTTTCTTGACGCATTTTCTCGCCAATCATATAGTTTTCATATTTTTCTTCACTTACACCGTAATATTCACGAACTTTTTTCCAGTCCTTTAATTCGTCGTATTTTTGTAGTATAAAGGCCCTGACATTTTCTTCAGATAAAAGAAGGACAATGCGCGAATTCAATATATCTTCTTCTGTATATCCCTCTTTTAAGTATTGCTGTTCATTCGAACTAAATTGGCTTATAGCTGTTGACGGCAACACAGACATTAAAACCATCATAAATACTACCAGGAAAACTGTTACTTTTCTCATAATCTAAACCCCTCCTCATTCATTGGAATATAGATCAGCACTCTTTTTGAATCAGTTACTGACTACTTCGATAACAAGCATATCTACATAAAAAAAGTTGCAAATTTATTATATCATAGTCCCCCTCTTTTTTCAAGTATTTTGTAAAATTTCACAACAAATGCTACAAAATTATTAAAAAAGTTTTAAAAACCATTGACAAAAAGGAAAAGTTCGTGTATAATGATTTTGTAACAAATATGTAACAACTTTAAAAGTGTGTGCATTATGGAGGCATTTACATATGTATAAATTCAAAAAAATTATGGGTGCGATTGCAGTTTCCACGGCACTTTTGGTATCTGCGACAACGGCAACCCTTGCCATTGAGTTTCCCTGCACCGGGTACTCCACCGGCAGCGGCGTTAATATCCGTTCCGGTCCGGCTACAAACTACGGCTCTTACTGCAAAATTAACAGAGGCGATACTGTTGAGTTAATCGGTCAGGAAGGCAACTGGTATAAAATTGCAACATCCCTGGCTGCTTGCGGATACGCGTACATTTCCGCAGATTATATCAGCACAACAGTGCCGGCGGCAATTAATACCCCTGCTGTTACCTATGGCAATTCCGCTGCAAACACTTCTGCAGGTCAGCGCGTTGTCAGAATTGCAGAGCAGTTTTTGGGCCTGCCCTATGTATATGGCGGTTCCACACCCAGTGGTTTTGACTGCTCCGGTTTTACATCCTATGTTTTTGGTCAATTGGGATATACTTTAAACCGTATTTCCGCAGACCAGATTCATAACGGTATTCCGGTAAGCAAAAGCGAGCTGCAGCCCGGCGATTTACTTCTGTTTAAAAGGAGCGGCGCATCCCGCATTCACCATGTAGGTATCTATGTTGGAGACGGCATGATGATTCACTCCCCCCAGACAGGCGATGTGATTAAATATACCAGCATTGTGAACGGTTATTACAACAACTGCTACTACGCTGCAAGAAGAATCATTTATTAATATTGATGATCCATCAGCATGGAATTGTTCCATGCTGATTTTATTTTGTTTTTTTTCAAAAAAAGCCTTTCTTTTTTCTGTAAAATGGTATATAATGATAGAGTTAATATAAATTTATCAATTTAAGGAGAGCAGCATGACAAGAAAAGAAGCACGCGAACACTGTTTTAAACTGATGTTTGAATATGAAGTGCAAAAAAACGATGCAGAAACCATGCTTTCTTATTTTGCAGAAAATGAGCTTGCCACAGGAAACCAAACGGATTATGTGACTGCTCTGCTGCAAAAGGCAACGGAAAATATTACAGCCATCGATAGCGTGATTGAACAAAACGCAACCGATTGGCATATCGCAAGACTCCCCAAGGTAACCCTTGCTATTTTGCGCGTTGCCATAACTGAAATGCTTTATATGGATGACATTCCTGACAGCATCTCCATTAACGAAGCAGTAGAACTTGCGAAAACTTACAACGACGAGAAAAACGGTAAATTTGTAAACGGCGTATTATCCTCTGTTTTCAAAGGAAAGTAAGACCATGGAGCAAGAAATTTTAACCGTCAGCGTGACCCAGCTCAACAACTACATAAAACGCGTTTTAGATGCCAACAGCTATCTTGGCAACATCTGGGTAAAGGGAGAACTGTCAAATTTTAAGCTCCACTCCTCCGGGCACATCTATGCCAGCCTAAAGGATGAGAGTGCTTTGATTCGACTGGTTATGTTTCGCTCCAGTGCACAAAACCTGACCTTCCGCCCCGATAACGGCATGAAGGTGGCAGTTCGCGGCAGGGTTTCTGTATATGAGCGGGACGGCATTTATCAAATCTATGCAGAAGAAATCGTTCCAGACGGTGTAGGTGCACTCTACGCCGCCTACGAAAAGTTAAAGGCAAAGCTTAAAGAAGAGGGCTTATTTGAAGATGTATATAAAAAGCCTGTTCCGGCGTTTCCCGCCCGTATCGGTGTGGTAACTGCAAAAACAGGTGCCGCTCTGCAGGATATTTTAAATATCACAAAACGCAGATACCCGCTGGCAGAAATTGTTTTAGCACCGGTTTCTGTGCAAGGCGTTTCTGCCGCACCGGAAATTGCAAGCGCCATTTCCCTTTTAAACAAACACCATCTGTGCGATGTAATGATTGTCGGCCGCGGTGGCGGTTCTATTGAAGATTTGTGGGCATTTAACGAAGAACTTGTAGCACGAGCAATTTTTTCTTCTCGTATTCCTGTTGTTTCTGCTGTGGGGCACGAAACGGATTTTACCATTGCTGACTTTGTTGCGGATTTGCGGGCACCCACCCCATCGGCAGCAGCCGAACTTGTCTGCCCTTCAGTATCAGAACTGCAAGCAAGCGTGCAGTCGACAAAGCGACAACTGAAAAACGCGTTGCTTCATTTTATAGAACAGAAGAAAAAGCATTTGGACAGGCTTTCTGACGCCTATCGTTTCCAGCAGTTTGCAGCTCGTTTAGAAAGCGATGCACAGTATGTGGATTCTATGGTAAAGCGTTTAGAATATGCCACAGATTTGCTTGTGGGCAAAAAACAATCCCAGCTGGAAACAGACATGGCAAAACTGGACACTCTAAGTCCTTTAAAAACGCTGTTTCGCGGCTATGCCATTGCAACAAAAGCAGACGGAACGCTGCTTTCGTCTTTATATGATTTTGAAAAAGATTTGGAATTTTCATTGCGCTTAAAGGACGGAGAAGCGCACTGCAAAGCAATATAAAAAGGAGGAACACGGTTGAATATCCCAAATATGCTAACCATTTTAAGACTGTTTTTGGTGCCGGTATTTGTTTTCGTATTTTTATTTGAAGGCGACCAGAAAACGATTGCTGCTGCCATTTTCATTCTTGCCAGCGCAACCGATGTGTTAGATGGCTACATTGCACGAAAATACAATATGTCGACCAAAACGGGACAGCTTTTAGACCCTCTGGCTGACAAGCTGATGCAAATTGCCGTGGTTGTTTCTATGCTGTGCGCAAAAATGGTCCCCCTTTGGTTTGTTTTGGTTTTGGCGTCCAAAGAGCTTTTGATGATTTTGGGCGGCTACTTTCTCTACACGAAAAAAACCTTTGTAAAATCAAATATATTCGGAAAAGCAAACACTGTGGTGATGTTTTGCGCCATGGTCATTTTACTTGTTTTCTCTGAAACCAACGAAACAGTAAAAAATGTAATGCTGGATGTGACACTGGTCACAAATATTGTGGCAAGCACATCTTATCTATATCTGTATTTTATTAAACAAGAACGATTTAAAACCTACATTAGCAAAAACAACACAAAGGAGCAAAGCCAATGAGTTATTTAAGAGTCATTTCATGGATTCTCATCATTGTGGGCGCGTTTTTGAACTTTATTGTTCCGATTTTGCTGAAGAAAAAGGCAGAAACGCCCGACGATGCAATGCAAAAAATTTATGTTACAAAATCTGCCGGATTGATTTTGGTCATCATCGGCTGCATCATCATATTTTGGTTAGGAGGAAGATTCGGTGTCTAAGGAAATTAACAAAACATACAATCCAAAAGAGGTGGAAGATAGACTCTATAACACCTGGGTGGAAAAAGGGTATTTTACCCCCCAGCCCGATGATACAAAGGAGCCGTTTACCATTGTAATTCCACCCCCGAATGTAACCGGTCAGCTTCACATGGGACACGCCTTGGACGAAACCCTGCAGGATATTTTAATTCGCTACAAGCGTATGGCAGGCTTTAACGCCCTTTGGGTACCGGGAACAGACCATGCCGGTATCGCAACACAAATCAAGGTGGAAGAAGTACTCCGCAAGGAAGAGGGCAAAACCCGTTATGATTTAGGACGCGAGAAATTTATTGAAAAAGTTTGGGATTGGAAAAAGCTTTACGGTGACAGAATCATCAACCAGTTGAAAAAACTGGGTAGCTCCTGCGACTGGACAAGAGAGCGTTTTACCATGGACGAGCGTCTTTCAAAAGCTGTCCGCGAAGTATTTGTATCCCTTTATGAAAAGGATTTAATTTACCAGGGAAACCGCATTATCAACTGGTGCCCCAGATGTATCACTGCTCTGTCTGATGCTGAGGTGGAATATGCAGAACAGGCAGGTCATTTCTGGCACATTAAATATCCGATTAAGGATAGTGATGAATATATTGAAATTGCGACCACAAGACCGGAAACCCTTTTGGGTGATACCGCTGTTGCCGTTCATCCGGACGATGAGCGTTATACCCATTTAGTTGGTAAAATGCTGGTGCTTCCTTTGGTTGGTCGCGAAATCCCGGTTATTGCTGACGAATATGTTGACAAAGAATTTGGAACAGGCGCTGTAAAAATTACACCTGCCCATGACCCCAACGACTTTGAGGTTGGTTTGCGTCATAACCTGGAAATCATCAAGGTATTAAACGACGATGCTACCATCAATAGCTACGGTGGCAAATACGAAGGCTTAGACAGATTTGAAGCAAGAAAACAAATGGTTGCCGATTTAGAAGCCCAGGGCTTTTTAGTAAAGGTAAAAGAGCACACCCACAATGTTGGTCAGTGCTATCGTTGCGGTACAACGGTTGAGCCTATTACCTCAAAGCAGTGGTTTGTAAAAATGCAGCCTTTGGCTGAAAAGGCATTGGATGTTGTGCGGGACGGCAGAGTGCAGTTTGTTCCGGACAGATTCTCAAAAACCTACATCAACTGGATGGAAAATGTGCACGATTGGTGTATTTCCCGTCAGCTTTGGTGGGGACACAGAATTCCCGCATTCTACTGTGACGACTGCGGCAAAACCATCGTCTCCCGCGAGGATATTACCACATGTCCCCATTGCGGTGGCAAGGTTACACAGGATTCTGATGTGTTGGATACCTGGTTCTCCTCAGCTCTTTGGCCATTCTCAACGCTTGGTTGGCCGGAAAAAACCAAAGATTTGGAGTATTTCTATCCCACAAGCGTACTTGTTACAGGATATGATATTATTTTCTTCTGGGTTGCCAGAATGATTTTCTCCGGTATGGAGCATATGGATAAAGAACCCTTTAAGCATGTACTCATTCACGGTTTGGTGCGAGATTCCCAGGGCAGAAAAATGAGTAAGTCCTTGGGAAACGGCGTAGACCCCTTGGAAGTCATTGACGAATTTGGTGCAGACGCGCTGCGCTTTACCTTAGCAACCGGAAATGCACCCGGCAATGACATGCGCTACTCTATTGAGCGTGTAACTGCAAGCCGTAACTTTGCAAACAAAATCTGGAACGCATCCAGATTTGTACAGATGAATCTAAGCATCGATAAATTGTGCTTGCCCGATGAGGAAAACCTTGCAATTGAAGATAAGTGGATTTTAGATAAGTTCAATCGTGTAGCTGCAGAGGTTACAGAAAACCTGGATAAATTTGAGCTTGGCGTTGCTGTTGCTAAACTTTATGACTTTATTTGGGATGAGTTCTGCGATTGGTATATCGAGCTTGTAAAACCCCGTCTTTATGAGGCAGAAAACACATCCAACATTACCGCACAGCAGGTACTTTCTTATGTGCTTTCAAACACTTTAAAGCTTTTGCATCCCTTTATGCCGTTTATCACAGAAGAAATCTGGCAAAGTCTGCCTCACGAGGGAGAAAGCATTGTGATTTCTGATTGGCCAAAGGCAAATGCTGCTTTAGAATTCCCCAAGGATGCTGCCCGCATGGAACTTTTAATGGAGGCATTAAAGGCGGTAAGAAACAAGCGCACCGAAATGAACATCCCCCCTTCAAAGAAAGCGGCAATGTTTATTGTAACCGAGCAAAAAGAGCTGTTTGAAAACGGCGCTGTGTTCTTCCAGAAGCTTGCCGGTGCATCCACCGTTACAGTACAGAGTGACAAATCCGGCATTGCAGAAAACGCCGTGGCTGTCATTGCAGACGGCGCGCAAATCTTTATTCCCATGGGTGAATTGGTTGACTTCGAAAAAGAAATCAAACGCTTAGAGGACGAGAAGAAGCATCTTTTGAGTGAAATTAAGCGTGTGGAGGGCAAGCTTTCCAATAAGGGTTTTGTTGACAAAGCACCTGCACATGTGGTGGAAGAAGAAAAAGTAAAGGGCGAAAAATACCGCCAGATGCTTGTAAAGGTAGAAGAAAGCTTAGCTGCGTTTCAAAAGGAGGTAAAATAAGATGGCTGACGAGAAAAATATGCAAAATAATATTCCCGAAGAGGAAGAGGGTCTTGTAACCTTAGTCAACGACGACGGCGAAGAGCATACTTTTTTGCATTTGGATTCCTTTGAATTTAACGGCGAAATTTATGTGGTATTGCTTCCTGCTGACGAAGGCGACGAAGATTGCAACGAGGTGCTGATTTACACCTTAAAAACCGAAGAGGATGGCTCCGAAACCTTACTGCCAATTGATGATGAGGCAGAGCTTGATATGGCTTATGATGAATTTAAAAATCGCATGAGCGACGAGTATGACTTTGAATAAAAGAATCAAAAAAAGGCTGTAGTGAAACACTACAGCCTTTTTTTATCAACATTTTGCAGTTCACTTAATTTACAGACACCTGTCTTGCAAGCAAGCAAACTGCTTCTGTTGCAATGCCCTCACCGCGACCGGTAAAGCCAAGCTTTTCCGTTGTGGTCGCTTTGACATTCACAAATTCTTTTGCAATTCCCATTGCATTTGCTAAATTCTCTTCCATCTGCGCAATGTATGGTGCCAGTTTTGGCATTTGTGCAATAATGGTCACATCCACATTGGAAACCGAAAAACCTTTTGCGCTTACCTTTTCCATAGCAGTCTTTAAAAGAACGAGACTGTCTGCCCCGCGGTACGCTTCATCTGTATCAGGAAAATGGCGTCCGATATCTCCCAGTCCTGCAGCGCCCAGAAGTGCATCCATTACCGCATGGGTTGCCACATCGGCATCTGAATGGCCTAAAAGTCCTTTTTCATAAGGAATGTCTATGCCACACAAAATCAATTTTCTGTTTTCTACCAAACAATGTACATCAAAGCCATGTCCAATCCGCATTTCCATATTATCTGTCCTCCAATAAACACGCTGCAATGGCAATATCTTCAATGGTGGTAATTTTAATATTGCTGTATGCCCCCGGTGTAATTTTAACCCGTGCTCCCAATCGTTCCACCAACATGCAGTCGTCTGTTGCTCCCATTAGCGCGTCTGTTTCTGCATCATAAGCACGCAAGAACAAGCTTTTTTCAAATACCTGCGGCGTCTGAATTTCATAGGTCATATTTCTGTCAAGCGTTTGGGAAATAAAACCATTTTCATCCTCCTGCTTTAAAGTTGCCTTGGGACGAACACCGCACGCTGCCGCTCCAAATTCCATTGCGCCTGCCACCACACTTTTTATCACGGCATCATCAATCAGCGGTCTTGCACCGTCATGAACCGCAACAAAATCACAGTCTTCAGAAATCTCTGAAATTGCCGCCTTAACAGACGCTGCCCGCTCTTTTCCGCCTTTGACAACTGCCTTAAGCTTGTTAATGCAATAAGCTTTTGCTAAATCCCCGATTGCCAACATGTCCTCTTCTCGTGCAGACACAATGATTTCATCTATAGCATCACATTTATTAAGCGCAATCAGTGTCCTTGCAATCACGGGAACACCGTCAATTTCCATAAATAATTTGTTTTCGCCCATACGGCGACTGCTGCCGCCGGCTGCAACAATACAGCTTACAAAACAATCTTTGGGTTGTTTTTTCATGGAATCCCTCCAACAAAAATATATTCTTACTTTATGCCCTTGTCCTTTGCAATATGAAGCTTTAAAAATTCGCCCGTATAGGACTGCTTGCATTTCATGATTTCCTCCGGCGTGCCACATGCCACAATCGTGCCGCCCTTGTCGCCACCTTCGGGTCCTAAATCAATCACATAATCTGCAGTTTTAATCACATCCAGATTGTGTTCAATGACCAAAACGGTATTTCCATTTTCCACCAGCCTATCCAAGACCTCCAGCAGCTGATGCACATCCGCAGTGTGAAGGCCTGTTGTTGGTTCATCCAAAATATAAAGGGTTTTGCCGGTTCCCCGTTTTGACAGTTCTGTTGCAAGCTTTACTCTTTGTGCCTCCCCGCCGGAAAGCTGTGTTGATGGCTGTCCCAACTTTACATAAGACAAACCAACATCATAAAGTGTCTGTAGTTTCCGCTGAATTTTGGGAATGGCAGAGAAAAAGGAAAGCCCCTCCTCTACCGTCATATCTAAAACCTCGTAGATATTTTTACCCTTATAACGCACCTCTAAGGTTTCGCGGTTATACCGTTTTCCTTTGCACACCTCGCAGGGTACAAATACATCAGGCAAAAAGTGCATTTCAATCTTAATAATACCATCACCGCAGCACGCCTCACAACGCCCGCCCTTAACATTAAAGCTGAATCTGCCGGACTTATAGCCTCGCATTTTTGCTTCATTTGTTGCGGCAAACAGTTCCCTGATGTCGTTAAACACACCGGTATAGGTGGCAGGATTAGAACGGGGCGTTCTGCCGATAGGCGACTGGTCAATATCAATCACCTTGTCAAGATACTTAAGACCCTCTGCGTACTTAAATTTTCCCGGCACGCTATGGGCACGGTTTAATTCCTTAGAAAGATATTTATTGATAATTTCATTCACCAAAGAGGATTTTCCGGAACCGGAAACGCCGGTTACCGCTGTAAAAGTCCCCAAAGGAATGGATACATCTACCTCTTTTAAATTGTTCTCGGCACAGCCAAAAAACGCTAATTGGTTGCCGTTGCCTTTTCTGCGCGTAGGCGGCACCGGAATATGCTTTCTGCCGCTTAGGTATTGTCCGGTGACAGATGCTTCACACGCCATAATTTCCTCAACGGTGCCTTGTGCAACAATGTGTCCCCCATGCACGCCGGCACCGGGACCCACATCTACAATATGGTCTGCTGCAAGCATGGTATCCTCGTCATGCTCAACAACAATCAGTGTATTCCCCAAATCTGTCAAACGGCGCAATGTTTGCAGTAATTTGTTGTTGTCCCGTTGGTGTAACCCAATAGACGGTTCATCTAAAATATATAGAACCCCCATCAGTCCCGAGCCAATTTGGGTAGCCAGGCGAATTCTTTGCGCCTCGCCGCCGGAAAGCGTTCCCGCAGACCGCGACAGTGTTAAATAATCCAGCCCAACATCACATAAAAACGCAATGCGTTCATTAATTTCCTTTAAAACTCGCCCTGCTATCTGCATTTCACGGTCAGTCAGCTTTAAATTTTCAAAAAATGATTTTGTCTGCGCAACAGGCATACTGGTAACTTCATCAATGTTTTTGCCCCCCACAGTTACCGCCAACACATCCGGCCGCAGCCGTTTTCCGTGACACTCGGGGCACAGCTTAAACTGCATCATTTTTTCAATTTCCGCTTTCATCAAATCACTGTTGGTATCCCGATGCCTGCGTTCCAGATTATTGATAATCCCCTCAAAAGCAGCAAAGTAATGAGAGGTTCCGTAAGAACGCTTTAAAAACAACTCCAGCCGTTCTCCCTTTGTACCATACAGTATCGCATCAATGGCCTCTTTGCTGAAATCCTTAATTTTTGTGTCACTGTCAAAACCATATTTTTTCCCCAATGCATCAAAATACATCCGTGCCATGCTTTCTTCGTTATCAGCAGAGCCCCAACCTGTTGCCATAATACCGCCTTCATTCAGGCTCTTCTCCGGGTCCAAAACCAGTTCCGGCGCAACCTTCATCATACTACCGATGCCGGCACAACAAGGACAAGCGCCCAGGGGATTATTAAACGAAAACATACGGGGAGAAAGCTCTTCCATACTGATGCCGCAATCGTCACAGGCATAGTTTTGTGAAAAAACCATTTCCGCTCCGTCAATGACATCTATTAAAACAGTACCGCCAGCAAGATTTGATGCCGTTTCCACAGAATCGGTCAAACGCTTTTCGATACCTTCCTTCATAACAAGGCGGTCAATCACGATTTCAATGGTGTGCTTTTTATTTTTTTCCAGCTTGATTTCTTCTGCCACATCATAAACCAATCCGTCCACCCGCACGCGCACAAATCCGTTTTTCTTGGCATCCTCAAAAAGCTTTGCATGCTCCCCTTTTTTCCCACGGATGACAGGCGCTAAAATTTGAAATTTCGTCTCTCTTGGCAGCTCCATCACATGGTCTACAATCTGGTCCACTGTTTGCTTTTTGATTTCTTTGCCACATTTCGGACAATGGGGAATTCCTACCCGCGCGTATAAAAGCCGCAGATAATCATAAATTTCGGTCACTGTACCTACAGTAGAACGGGGGTTTTTGGAAGTGGTTTTCTGGTCAATGCTGATAGCAGGAGACAGTCCTTCAATATACTCCACATCCGGTTTTTCCATCTGTCCCAAAAACATGCGGGCATAAGACGACAACGACTCCACATACCGCCGTTGCCCCTCGGCATAAAGTGTGTCAAATGCCAGAGAGGATTTACCCGAGCCGGATATGCCTGTAAATACCACAAACTTATCTCTTGGAATGGTTAAATCTACATTTTTTAAATTGTGTTCTTTTGCACCCTTTATGTGAATGGATTTTTCTTGCATAAATTTGCTCTCCTTGCTATCAAAGCAGCCCTAAAGACCGCATTTTATCCTATTTATAACTATACACCAAATGCAAAAAAAAATCAATGTGTATTTTTTGAAACAGTGGATAAAATAGGATTATCAGGAGTTGATTGCATGGAAAATGCACAAAAAATGCCCAAAAAAAAGTTGTTTTTATGTGCCATAGGTGGAATTGTTTCCGGTTTCTTCAACGGATTGTTCGGCAGCGGCGGCGGTACAATTGTTGTTCCCTTTTTGGAAAAATTTTTAAAATTAGACCCTAAGAAAAGCCATGCGACCGCAATTTTAATTATTTTAGGATTTACGCTGGTCAGCCTAATCTTTTATGGGTTTTCCAATGCATTGGATTTTCCCTTGGCGCTGAAGGTGTCCATTGGCGGTGTGGCAGGCGGCACAATTGGTGCAAAGCTGCTCAATCGCCTGTCGTTTGGTGCAATCCACAAAATTTTTGGCCTGTTTATGATTGCAGCTGCAGTAAGGATGGTGTTTTTTTAATTTGTTTCTCGCAATAATCGCCGGTTTATGCTCCGGCATTATCAGTGGCATGGGTATTGGCGGAGGCACTATTTTAATTCCGGCACTCACTATGCTTCTTGGCACAAACCAGCATATTGCCCAGGGGGTGAATCTCCTTTATTTCCTCCCGACTGCAATCGTTGCCTTGCTTATCCACAAGAAAAACAAGGTGCTGGAACTGAAAATGGCAATACCAATTATATTATTTGGCGTTGGCGGCGCTGCTTTGGGCGCTTTTATCGCATTAAAGTTGGACCAATCCCTGCTCCGCCGTCTGTTTGGTATTTTTTTATTTTTTATGGGGAGTTATGAAATCTATAAGGGATTTCAGTCAAAACATGCCGATTAAAAGAAGATTTTTTTGAAAAAAGTTCAAAAAAATCTTCTTTTTCTATTTACGCGCCATGGAAAATGTGGTATGATAATGTAGATAAAGTGGAATATACTGGCGTATTATGTTTGAGGTGATCGTATGTTTAAAAAATTGGTGCCCGACTTTTTCGTACCATGCATCACAGATATTGACCTTGATGTGTTAAAAAACCGCGGTATTACCGCAGTAATTTTGGATTTGGATAACACATTAGACAGTCATCACACAAAAACGCCGTCTGTTCGTGCACAAGCCTTTTTAAGCAGTCTTTCCTCCTGCGGCTTTTCTGTTTGCGTGATTTCAAACGGAAAGGAAGCACGGGTAAACACTTACTTACAAAACCTTGCCATTCCCTATGTGGCAAACGCCGGAAAGCCTTTGAAAAAAAGCTACCAAAAAGCATTGCATCTTTTAAATTCGTCACCGGATTGCACTGCGTTTATTGGTGACCAGATTTTTACAGATGTCTGGGGTGCGAACCGCATGGGACTGGTAACCATACTAACAGAGCCGATTGAGCAATTCGAAAATGCGTTCTTTTATATCAAACGCTTTTTCGAGGGCTTTATTAAATCAAAAATGTCAAAAGAGTGATAATATGTATCAATACCTGGATGAAATAAAAAGTCCCCTGGATGTAAAAAAACTGAATGAAACGCAGCTATATACCCTGGCGGAAGAAGTGCGCCAATTTTTAATTGACTCCGTTTCCAAAACCGGTGGACATTTAGCATCCAATCTGGGCGTTGTGGAATTAACGCTTGCGCTTTTTTGCGCATTTGATTTTTCTAAGGACAAGGTTGTTTGGGATGTGGGACACCAAAGCTATGTGTATAAGCTTTTAACGGGTCGCAAGGAGCAGTTTTCCACTTTGCGCCAATTTGGTGGTCTTTCCGGTTTTCCCAAAACCAATGAAAGCAACTATGATTTTTTTAATACCGGTCATTCCAGCACCTCTGTTTCTGCTGCTTTGGGGCTTGCAAACGCCAATATCCTAAATGGAAACGACGGCCACACCATCGCAGTAATTGGCGACGGCGCATTGTCAGGCGGTATGGCGACAGAGGCACTTTGTGACGCCGGTAATTTGAACAAAAATTTTATTGTTTTATTAAACGATAATAATATGTCCATTTCAAAAAGTGTAGGCGGCTACTCCAAGCACCTGACAAAACTTCGTTCCGCGCCGGCATATTTCACCATGAAATCCCGCATTGGATCCGGACTTTCCTATCTTCCGGGCGGCGATAAAATTGCACTGTTTTTGAAGAAAATAAAAGATGTGTTAAAGCTTAGCATGCTTGGAAACACCATGTTTGAAGATATGGGCTATACATATTTTGGTCCCATTGACGGGCATGACATCAAGCTGCTTACGCTGATTTTAGAGCGTGCAAAACGGGTACAAGGCCCTGTACTTGTTCATGCAATTACAAAAAAAGGTAAGGGTTATCCTTTGGCAGAACAACACCCTACCATATATCACGGCGTCAG
>JAZPYM010000113.1:0-25762 GCA_045544215.1 Congzhengia sp. | reverse complement strand
TATACCACGCTGCCTTTCCTTTTGTCAAGAACTTTTTTCAAAATTTCTTTCTCAATCGCTCCCCAAAAGCGACAGCTTATTTAGAATACCACATTCCTACACCCTTGTCAACCCCTTTTTTAAACTTTTTTGAATATTTTTCATTTTTTCTTTCCAAGGGAGGAATATCTACTAATATAATGTCATCACCTATCATTTTTATATTTTCCCATGCAATAACAAAATCATCATTTTTGCCAAGGTGAAACAATTTCATTTTCCCGGGAACAACAATGGCCTCAATCTCTCCATGACTTAAATTAACTTCCACATCAGATACATAGCCCAAACGCGATGCATCGTTGATATTCACGACCTCTTTTTGTCGCAATTCGCCGGCACGATACATAAAAATCCCTCCTTTTTTCATTTTATATTATGAAATGATTTTGAAAGAATTGCATAAAACAATCGTTTTTGCAAAAAATACGGATACATAATGGCAAAAGGAAGCTTTATATTTTGTATCGTCCCGCAGGTGCAACATATCCTTTTGTAAAAAATTGCGGGAAGAAAGGTGAATTTTATTTATGAACACACTGGATAACATTAGTTTGATTTTGGTCATCATCGGCGCTTTAAACTGGGGCTCCATCGGTCTTTTTGGCCTGGATGTTGTAGGCTTTTTGTTTGGCGGTCAAATGGCGGTTGCAAGCCGTATTATCTTCTCTTTGGTGGGGCTGGCAGGACTTTGGTCCATCACACTTTTGTTTAAGGATAAGGTTCCGGCAAATTCTCGTTAAGCAAAACCTGAACATGCCCTACGGCGCGAAATTGGTTTAAGCCTTTTCGCGCCGTAATTGTTTTGAAATAAAATTGTAAAATAAATTAAAATAACTCTTCCATTTTTGGAAAAGATATGTTATACTATAGTTGTATTGTTGTCTGCAAATATATATTTTGCAGCACAATTTTATCACTGAAAATGAATTCGGAGGGATTGAATATGGCAATAAAAACCGAAAATGATCATGGTGCAATCGTTGTATCTGAAAATGTTATCGCCCGCATTGCCGGTGTTGCAACCTCAACCTGCTACGGCGTCGTTGGTATGGCATACAAAAGTACATCTGACAGCATTGCTGCACTTTTGAAATGGGATGCAATTACCAAAGGTATCAAAGTAAATACAGAAGAAGAAAAAATCAGTATTGACCTGCATGTGATTGTGGAGTATGGCGTAAACATTAAGGTCATCTGTGAAAGTATTATTGAAAATGTAACATACGCCGTTGAAAGTGCGACAGGCTTTAAAGTTGGCAAAGTAACCGTCCATGTCGAAGGCGTTCGAATTGATTAATTGAGAATAGTCGGAGGTGTACCCCTTTGTTTTTAACAGTTGATTCCGAAAGCTTGTGCCGTGCCTTTTTATCCGGTACAAACAAGCTTTGTAACAATAAACTTATTTTAAATGATTTAAATGTATTTCCTGTTCCGGACGGCGATACTGGCTCTAACATGTCTATGACGGTTACCGCTGCCGCAAAGGATTTGCTGAAAAATGATTATAACACTGTCGGCAAGGTTATGAATGGCATTGCTTCTGCTTCCCTGCGTGGCGCACGCGGAAACTCCGGCGTTATTCTGTCTCAGCTGTTCCGCGGTATGTCAAGACGCCTTGCAAATTTGGAAACCGCAGATGCCAGAGCGATTGCAGAGTGCTTTAAAGAGGGCGTTGCCGCTGCTTATAAAGCGGTTATGAAGCCTATGGAAGGCACAGTTCTTTCTGTTTCAAGAGATGCTGCCGATGCTGCAATGGCTGCGCTTGAAACCAGCAACGATATTGGTGTTATCCTGAAGGCAACCGTTGTCGCTGCACAAGAGAGTCTGGCACGCACACCTGAACTTTTGCCCCAGCTGAAGCAGGCAGGGGTGGTGGATTCCGGTGGTCAGGGTCTTGTATACTTATTAGAAGGTGCGCTTGCCTTTTTAGAAACCGGCAAGATGATTGAACTCACAGATGCCGAAATCAGCGTGAATACCACTTTAGATAAAAAAGTGATTGATGCAAATATTAAATTTATTTATTGCACCGAATTTTTAATTAACAAAACTCCGCAATCCTCTCCTGTTGGTTTGTTCCGCGACCGCATCTCCAAAAAAGGCGATTGCATGGTTGTAATCGACGATGATGATGTGGTAAAGGTGCACATTCACACCAACGAACCCGGCTATGTGATTCAGGAAGCCATTAAAGTTGGCGAACTGGTGAATATTAAAATTGATAACATGAAGTATCAGCATGACGAGGGCGTTGCATCAACCCCTGCTCCCAAAGAACCGGAAAAAGAAATTGGGTTTGCCTCTGTTGCAGCTGGCGCAGGTCTTGAAAGCATTTTCAAAGACATGGGTGTTGACAAGGTGATTGAGGGTGGACAGACCATGAACCCCAGTACCGACGATATTTTGTCCGCGGTGAATGAAATAAACGCAAAAACAGTTATTATTCTGCCCAACAACAAAAATATCATTATGGCTGCAAAACAAGTACCGGAACTGACAGAGAAAAATGTAATTGTATTAGAAACCCGTTCCGTACCTGAAGGCATTGCAGCAAAGCTTGCTTTTGACCCCGCTACCGATTTGGATGCAAACATTGCCGCTATGAATCAGGCGATTGCAAACATTAAAACCGGTATGGTGACATATTCTGTCCGCAATTTTACATTTAACGACACGGAATATCCGGAAAATAAAATCATTGGTCTTACCGGCGGCAAAATTCAGGCTGTTGGTGATGATTCCTTTGCCGTGCTGCAGGAACTGATTGACAGCGTTATAGATGAAAACAGCGATATCATCAGCATCTATTTTGGTGGCAATATCACAGAAGACCAAAAAGAGCAGATTGAAGAAGCACTGGAAGAAAAGTATGAGGATTGTGATGTTTTGGTTTATCCGGGCGGGCAGCCCCTTTATGATTTTATCTTTTCTGTTGAATAGGTGTGATTTTCTTGCATAGAGAAAACCGTTTAAACGAAAATATCTCCGTGTTACACGGAATTGGACCAAAGCGTGCGGAATTGTTCCGCACGCTTGGTCTTTTTACGGTGGGAGATTTGCTCTCTTACTATCCCAGAGGGTATGAGGACCGCACAAAAATCAAAAAAATAGCAGAGCTGACAGACGGAGAAACAGTTTGCGTAAAAGGGCGTGCAGTATCTCCTTTAAAAGAAAACAGAATTCGCAAAAACATGTATGTCTGCTCTTTAAAAATCTCTGACGGCACTTCCTTTTTGGAATTGGTCTGGTTTAACAACCGGTTTATCAAACAAATGCTGCGCCTTGACAATGAATATATTTTCTATGGAAAGGTCACTTTCGGGCAAAAACGGCAAATGCAGTCTCCTTTGTTTGAAACCCCGGATACAAAACGGGTAACAGGAAAAATTGTGCCTGTTTATCCCCTGTGCGCAGGGCTGACAACGAAAATTGTAACAGATGCAGTGGCATCTGCGCTTTCCTTTGCATTTGATTCCATTCCTGAAATTCTTCCGGAGCAGATACGAACACAGCATCAGCTGTGTTCTGCAGCCTTTGCTTTGGAGAATATTCACTTTCCCAAAGACCACAAAGCACTGGAAATTGCACGCAGGCGATTGGTTTTTGAAGAATTATTTTTATTTCAGACGGCATTGTTTTCTTTGCGGGAGGACCGTGCAACGCACAAAAGCGTTTCTTTAAAGGAAAACGATTCTGTTTCCCAATTTATAGCTACACTTCCCTACCCCCTGACAGATGCGCAAGCCCGCGTCACACAAGAAATATGCGGTGATATGGAAAAACATGTCCCCATGTGCCGACTGGTGCAGGGCGATGTTGGTTGCGGTAAAACTCTGGTTGCCGCCATTGCAATGTTTGTCTGTGCAAAAAACGGTTTTTCCGCTGCCATGATGGCTCCTACGGAAATTTTGGCAACCCAGCATTTTGAAACCCTTTCTGCTCTGTTTGCTCCCTTTGGGATAACGGTGTGCCTTTTGACTGGCTCTATGACAAAAAAAGAACGAGAATCCGCCGCAAAAGACATAAAAAGCGGTAAGGCAAAAATCATTGTTGGTACCCACGCACTGATCAGCGACCAGACGGAACTGGGAAATTTAGGGCTTATCATTACCGATGAACAACACCGTTTTGGCGTGGCGCAAAGAAAACAGCTGGAAAACAAAGGAAACCACCCGCACACGCTGATTATGACCGCAACACCTATCCCCAGAACGCTGGCTTTAATGGTTTATGGGGATTTGGATATTTCCGTCATTGACCAGCTTCCCCCCGGAAGAAAAACTGTGGATACCTTTGTAGTTTCAGAGGATATGCGCCAACGGATTTATACCTTTATGCAAAGGGAAATGGATGCAGGCAGACAGATTTATGTAGTTTGTCCGGCAGTTCAGCCATCGGAAATCCCTGGTATCAAGGATGTTTTAACCCACAGTGATGCGCTAAAATCGCAATTTGGCGATTGTGTTTCCTTTATTCACGGCAAAATGAAGCCAGCCGAAAAGGATGACATTATGCGGCGGTTTAAGAACGGGGAAATCAAAATTTTAGTTGCTACCAGTGTGATTGAGGTGGGCGTTAATGTGCCCAACGCTTCCTTAATGGTCATCGAAAACGCTGCACGGTTTGGTCTTTCCCAGCTGCACCAATTAAGAGGCCGTGTAGGAAGAGGCAGCGACAAGGCATATTGCATTTTATTCCCCGGCGAAACTGTGCCTGCAGATATTCCCCGAATGAAAATTATGAAAGAATGCAAAAATGGCTTTGAGATTGCAGAACAGGATTTAAAACTGCGAGGCCCCGGGGACTTTTTCGGTGGGCGCCAGCATGGTCTCCCCTGCTTTAAAATTGCAAACCTTTATTGCGACATGGATATTTTAGCGGAAACCACCAGGGCAGCAAAACAGTTGATCGCACAGGACAAAGGACTCAAAAGTCCCGAAAATCAACCAATTTCCGACGCTTTGTTAAGGTTTTTTGACACAAACATTACATTTAGTTGACATTTTATAAAAGGGCATTGACTTTCCTTTGAATTATAATACAATATAAGATGATAGTATGTCTAAAAATGAGATATTTTTTTGTGGAGGAACGATTTTGCGGGTTATTGCAGGCAGCGCACGAGGAACAAAGCTTTCTACTTTAGAGGGACAGGACATCCGTCCCACCTTAGACCGTGTAAAAGAGTCGATTTTTAACATGATTGCTTTTGACCTGCCGGGCGCTGATGTGCTTGACTTGTTTTGCGGCAGCGGCGGACTGGGAATTGAGTCTTTAAGCCGTGGTGCTGACCATGTAACCTTTGTGGACAGCCACGCCCCTGCACTTTCTGTTACCCGACAAAACCTGGCAAAGACACACCTTGAGGCGCGCGCGTCGTTGGTGCTGTCAGACAGTATATCCTTTTTAAAAACCACAGAAAAACAGTTTGATATCATTTTATTAGACCCACCATATGACTCTTCCCTTTACACGCTTGCGCTTGGTGAAATTTCCCGCCGCCAGCTACTAACCCCGGATGGACAAATTGTTTTAGAGTGCGATAAGATTATAACGCCACCCTTTGAAACCAGCGGTTTTTCCATTGTGCGGGAAAAAAATTACGGCAGAGTCAAAATTCTGATTATGAAAGTGTGACGCCAGTGAAAGTTGCAGTATATCCCGGAAGTTTCGATCCCATTACCTGCGGACATTTAGATATTATTCAGCGTAGCTGCAAGGTGTTTGATAAGGTGATTGTTGCAGTGCTTAACAATTCTGCAAAACGGCCGCTGTTTACTGTCAAAGAACGCATGGACATGATTTCTGCATGCACAAAGAATCTGCCCAATTGCTGTGTGGACAGCTTTGAGGGTCTGTTGGTGGACTTTGCTAAAAAAAACAACGCCGGCACCATCATTCGTGGTTTGCGGGCGATTTCCGATTTTGAATATGAATTTCAAATGGCACTTTTGAATAAAAAATTAAACCCCGAGGTTGAGACCGTATTTATGGTCACAAATCTAAACTGTTTATACATCAGCTCCAGCGTTGTAAAAGAAATTTGTTCTTATGGTGGTAATACACAGGGCTTAATACCTGATGAAATTATAAATGATGTGAAATACAAGATGGAAAAGGAGTGCTGAATATGGACATTGAACAGTTGATTGACACTTTGGAGGACAAAATTGATAGTTGTACCACGATTCCGATTTGGAAAAAGGGCATAATTGACAAGGACGAGCTTTTAGAAATGATTGCTGATATCCGTGTGAAATTTCCAGACGAGATGAAGCAAGCAAAATGGGTAAAGGACGAGCGTCAGAGAATTATCAGCGACGCACAAAAAGAAGCAGCGTCTATCATTAAGGCAGCAGAAGAAAAGATTGCCATGATGATTAACGAGCACGACATTACCCAGCAGGCATACGAAAAGGCAAACCAGCTAGTTGACAGTGCGCAAAAGAATGCACACGACATTCGCGTGGGCGCAAACCAGTATGCCGATGATGTGCTGCGCGCATTAGAGGAAGAACTGATTAAAACAGCAGACACCATCCGCGCAAACAGAAACGGTTCCAGATAGTACATATAAGTCTATGGATGAAATAAAGGTACGGAAACACTTTCCGTGCCTTTATTTTAAAATTGCATCTTTCGTATAATCTCATGTTTTTTTCATATACTGTACCATATCTTATTAAAATAGGTGGTATTTTTTATGAAAACATGGAAACTCGCAATTCGATCCATTCTGCTTCCGGTGCTCACCGGAATTTTGGCAAGTCTCTTAATTGCAGACAGCACAGATGTGTACCAGGTCTTCATTAAGCCTCCCTTTGCTCTGCCGGGAAATCTGTTTGGCATTGCATGGGCAACGCTTTATGTTTTAATGGGTATTGCGCTGTTTTTATTTCGTCAAGGGGCAGACTCGGAAGAAACGCTAAAAGAAGGGAATCTGCTGTTTTATATTCAGCTGTTCCTCAATTTCTTGTGGCCAATTATTTTCTTCCGTTTTGGCATGCCACTGGCTGCTTTTTTTGAATTAATTTTATTATTGATATTTATTGTTTTGACAACTGTGAAATTTTATCAAACCCGAAAGCTTGCGGGCATTCTCATGTTGCCATATTTATTTTATGTTATTTATGCCGGATACTTAAATTTTGCAATTTGGTATCTGAATATGTAATTTTTTACGGGGTGATAGTATGTCCGCTGTAAATAAGCGACAAACATTAAAGGTAAACAAAAAACGCATTTTATGGGTACTGATTGTGGCACTTGCCGCAATTTCTGTAATAGCTGCCTCTGTGCATGTAACAAAGACACTGGCTTATCCCAATGTTTACGAAGGTGTATACATTGGAGAAACCGCTGTGGGCGGAATGTCACAGGAGGAGCTTATCAAAGTCATTCCCTCACTGGCAAAGGTACAAACTGACGGAGAAATTGTGATTCAAATCGGCGGTATCGAAAAGGCAGTATCGGTATCTTCCCTGTCTCCTGTCTGGGACTTTGAGCAGATGACAGAGCAAGCCATGGCAGCAGGTCGCACAAAAAGCGGTTTTGCGCGACTTTTTGAAATTGCAGGTCTTGCAAAAAATCCCGTTACTGTTCCCCTGATGCTTTCCTATGACGAATTTATGCTGCAAGAAACCATTGACAGTTTATCTGCAGACCTGAATATTACCGCCATCGATAATAAAATTGAAATCGGTGAAAATTCTGTAACCGTTACCCGCGGAACACCGGGACGCGGTATTGATTATCAAAAAGCAAAAAGTCACATAACCGATTGCTTGCTTTCTGATAAAACAACAGTTTCCCTGCAGGTTGAGGAAATTGACCCGGAGGAAATTACCGTTGATTTTATTAACCGCCACACAAAACAAGAGCCAAAAGAGGCAACCTACAGCGTTGTAGACCATCGTCTTGTAATTACCCAAAGCAACCCCGGTGTTATCATCGATGAAAAGGACGGAAAAGAAGCGATTAAAAATGCAGCAGGAGAAAGTGTTATCACCGTTCCTGCCCGCGTTACACACCCCACCGTTACCACAGAACAGTTAAAGGCAACACTGCTTTCTGAAAAATTGGGTACATATTCTTCTGATTTTTCTTCTTCCAGCGCAGACCGTGCCCACAACATTCAACTTGCCTGCAGCAAGATTGACGGTTATGTGCTGGCGCCCGGCGAGGAGTTTTCCTATAATGATGTGGTTGGTCCCCGTACAACAGCCCACGGCTTTCGTATGGCAAATGTCTATGTAGGAAATACGGTGCAACCCGGCATTGGCGGTGGTATCTGCCAGGTATCCTCCACCATGTTTAACGCGGCTGTTTATGCAGATTTGGAAATTACCGCAAGAAGAAATCATACCCTGCCTGTGGACTATGTTCCCATGGGCAGAGATGCAACCGTTTCTTACGGTGCTACGGATTTTAAATTTAAAAACAACTACGAAACACCCATTTTAGTGCGGGCAGAATGTATCGGCAGAAAAAATGTGATTACAATCTACGGCACCAACGAGCGTCCCGGCCAGGAAATTAAAATCGAAACCCAGAGAACCGGTACTTCCTCTCCCAAGGTGGTAAAGAAAGAGGATGCAACGCTGCCGGAAGGAACCATAAAGGTAGAAAGTGCCGGAACAAATGGAAGCTCTTATATCGCATATAAGGTTGTTTACGAAAATGGCGTAAAAGTCTCAAGCAAAGTGCTATGCAAAAGCACCTATGCCGGCAAGGACCGCGTGGAGCTGGTTGGCACAATGAAGATGCCTGAACCATCTCAGGAACCCATTGATACACCGCCTGCTGATGAGCCACCAAAGGATACTCCTGTCTCTCCCTCCCCCGCACCATCTGCTGTTCCATCTGATGCGCCATCAGAACCGGAGATCATGCATCCATAAGTAAAATTGGGAGTTGATACAAATGAAATCAAAAGTTGTATATATCTGTTCAGAATGTGGCTATGAATCGGCAAAATGGATTGGAAAATGCCCGGATTGTGGCGGTTGGAACACCTTTGCAGAGGATGTTGTAACCGTAAACGCCACATCAAAAAAGGTGGCGCAATCCTACGCCTCCCCGAAAAAGCTTTCCTCCATTGATACCACAAAGGATCCCAGAATTGTGTGCGGCATCAACGAATTGGACCGCGTGTTGGGCGGAGGCATTGTGCGTGGCTCTTTAGTATTGGTAGGCGGCGAGCCGGGAATCGGCAAATCCACCATTTTGTTGCAACTGATTCAGTCCCTTGAGAAAGACACCAGCTTTTTCTATGTTTCCGGAGAGGAATCTGAAAAGCAGCTGAAAATGCGCGCCACACGGCTTGGAATTTCCCAGGACCTTTATGTTTTAACAGAAACAGATATTAATGCGGTGATGAAACACGCAGAAACCATCCTGCCGGATATTTTGATTGTGGATTCCATTCAGACTATGTATAATCCCGAAATCACCTCCGCACCGGGCACAGTGAGTCAGGTGCGGGATGTAACCCTTTCTTTAATGAAACTGGCAAAGGAAAAAAACATTTGCGTGTTTGTGGTTGGCCATGTGACAAAGGACGGTGCATTGGCAGGTCCTAAGGTGTTAGAACACATGGTGGACTGTGTACTGTACTTTGAAGGTGAGCGGCACCAAAGCCACAGAATTTTGCGGGCAGTGAAAAATCGTTTTGGTTCTACCAACGAAATTGGTGTATTTGAAATGACGGGAGCAGGACTAAAAGAAGTGAAAAATCCCTCCTCCATGATGTTGGAGGGACGACCCGATAAAACCTCCGGTTCCACTGTAATTTGCACGCTGGAGGGCACAAGACCCCTTTTGGCTGAGGTACAATCTTTAGTTGCTCCCACTACTTTTCCGGCGCCCCGTCGTATGACAACAGGAGCAGATTATAACCGCGTCAATTTATTGATTGCAGTTTTGGAAAAACGGGTGGGGATGAACCTGGCAAACCAGGATGTGTATGTAAACATCATTGGCGGCATGCGCATTGATGAGCCTGCTGTGGATCTGGGAATTATCTGTGCAGTGGCCTCCGCCTTTAAAAATAAAGACATCGACCCGGATATTGCCTTTTTGGGCGAAGTGGGACTCACAGGAGAATTACGAGCCGTAAACCAGGTTGAAAAACGGCTGAACGAAATAAAAAAGCTCGGCTTTTCAAAATGTATGATTCCCGAAGCAAATAAACGGGGATTGGTACCTCCTGAGGATTTGAATATTTTCTATGCAAAAAATGTTTCCTCCGCTTTGCAATTGCTGTTTTAAATAAAAAAGAGGCTGCGACGAGAGTCACAGCCTCTTTTTTGGGCTGGACGGAAAATAGCACAGATTGGACAAACTGAGCGAAAACAAGGTATCACCTTGTTTTCGGTTCCCCGAAGGCGTACGAGGGTACGTCGAGAGGCGAAGTTTGTTCAAAACACAAGGCAACAAAAAACAGAAGGAATTCGCAACATGCGAATTCCTTCCTTAAATTTCACAGTATTTTCTATTATCAATAAGCAATATGGCTTTGTAATGCACTTTTCATTGCCTTGTGTGGTCTGCGTATTTTGCTACAGCCCCTTTTTATTTTCCATAATTGCAGGAGTCGTTTGCACAAACCAGTTGTTTTTTTCTACCTTTTTTTTGCAGCAGCAGTCCGCCACATTCCGGGCATTGCTTGTCTGCTACAGGCACATCCCATGTCATAAAATCACACTTGGGGTTGTCCTCACAGCCAAAATATATTTTACCTGTTTTAGACTTTTTCTCTAAAATTCGTTTGCCGCATTTGGGACAATTTGCGCCGGTTTCTTTCACAATGGGTTTTGCATTGCGGCACTCCGGAAATCCGGGGCATGCCAAAAATTTTCCAAACCTGCCCATTTTGTAAACCATAATGCGTCCGCATTTGTCGCAAACAACATCTGATTTTTCGTCTTCGATTTTGACCTTGCCAATTTTTTCATCTGCAATTTCCAAAGTGCTTGCAAAGGGTCCGTAAAAGGCATCCAGGATTTGAACCCAATCCACAGAACCTTCCTCTACCCCATCCAATTCCTTTTCCATTTCAGCGGTAAATGCCACGCCAACAATGTTCGGAAAATGCTCCGTCATAATGTCGGTTACAACCGTGCCCAATTCTGTGGGCAAAAGCTGCTTTTTCTCCCTTGTCACATAGCCTCTTGCCGTGATTGTGGTGATGGTTGGTGCGTAGGTACTGGGGCGCCCGATTCCCTTTTCTTCCAAAATTTTAATCAAAGTTGCCTCTGTATATCGTTGGGGCGGCTGGGTAAAGTGCTGGTCTGTAGAAATCGCAGAAAGCGTCAGCTTTTCCCCTTTCTTCAAAGACGGAAGTACATGGTCTTTTTCCGTTTCATCATCATCCCGTCCCTCTACATACACGCTCATGTATCCTTTCGATACAAGCTTTGAACCGCTTGCTTTCAGCTCATAAGCGCCTGCCTTGATGTCCGCGCTTACTGTTTCGTAAACTGCCGGTTTCATCTGGCATGCGATAAATCGCTCCCAAATCAGCTTATAAAGCTTATACATATCCCCGGGGAGAACATCCTTTACATCCGCAGGTTTAATGGATGCGTATGTGGGACGAATTGCCTCGTGGGCATCCTGGGCATTGTTTTTTGTTTTATATACATTTGGTTTTAAAGGAAGCTGAGCTTCTCCGTATTTTGCCTGAATCTGCTCCCGGGCATCTGCAATTGCATCTGCAGAAAGTCGCAGGGAATCCGTTCTCATATAAGTAATCAAGCCCACTGTGCCGTGGCCCGGAATGGCAACACCTTCGTATAGTTTTTGGGCTGCAAGCATGGTTTTCTTAACGGTAAAATTCAGTTTGCGGGACGCCTCCTGCTGCAGCGTGCTGGTGGTAAACGGCGGTGCGGGGTTTCTTTTTTTCTCGCTCTTTTTTGTATTCGCAACAAAAAACTCCTGTGCCTTTAATTCCGCTGAAATAGCATCTACCTCTTGTGCCGTTTTTGGCTTTATGCTTTTCCCATTCTTTCCGGAAAGAGAGGATTCAAACAAAGTGCCATCCTGTGTCTTAAGCTTTGCAACTACGGTCCAATATTCCTCCGGAACGAAAGCGTCGATTTCGCGTTCACGGTCTACAATCAGCCTTGTTGCAACCGACTGCACCCGTCCTGCGCTTAAGCCCTTTTTTACTTTGCGCCACAAAATCGGACTGATTTTGTAGCCCACAATTCTGTCTAGTACGCGTCTTGCCTGCTGGGCATTGACCAAATCCATATCAATGGGGCGCGGCTCTTTTATGGCTGCCTGCACCGCATTTTTTGTAATTTCATTAAACGCAATTCGACAATTGGATGTCTCGTCTATATTTAAAAGTTGTGCCAAGTGCCACGAAATTGCTTCTCCCTCACGGTCAGGGTCGGTTGCCAGATAGATTTTTTTGGCTGCCTTTGCCTCTTTTTTCAGTTTGGACAAAAGGTCCCCTTTGCCGCGAATGGTAATGTATTTTGGCGCAAATTGATGCTCTAAATCCACACCCAGCTGACTTTTGGGCAAATCCCGTACATGTCCCATGGACGCAATAACGCTATAGGATTTTCCCAAATATTGTTTGATTGTTTTTGCCTTGGCAGGCGACTCCACAATCACCAAATTATTTGCCATGTTCGGCCTCCTCTATTTATTTTCACACATCTAATACAAAATGTTTCCCCGGCAGTGTTTTCACAAAACCGCCAATTTCCAGCATCATCAGCTCCGCAGAAAGTTCGTCTGCCAAAAGCCCTGTCTGGCGCAAAAGCGTATCAAAATGAACGGGCGCAAGAGACAATCTGGATACAATCTGCATGGCAGTATCCGAAAGCCCATCATATCTGCCATCTTCGGGCAAAGAAAAGGGCTGTACATCCTCTGCAGGCCTTTCATCAATTGCTGCGTTTGTTTGTCTATACTGCTTTAATATGTTCCTGTAAACTGGTTCATATTCGCGCAGTACATCGACCGCAGATGAAACCAAAACGGCACCCTGACGAATCAGGTTGTTGGTTCCCACACTATGTCCGCGGGTAATATCTCCGGGAACTGCAAACACATCTCTGCCTTGTTGAATCGCAATTTCTGCTGTAATAAGCGCCCCACTTTCTTCCGGTGCCTCTA
The DNA here is from genome assembly GCA_045544215.1 of Congzhengia sp. Lineage (GTDB taxonomy): Bacteria > Bacillota > Clostridia > UBA1381 > UBA9506 > Congzhengia. The sequence continues at coordinate 12,586 of JAZPYM010000113.1, read as the reverse complement.
CAACTATAACGCCATCTGACATGCCGGCGATAATGCGATTGCGAATGGGAAAATGATTTGCCGCCGGCGGTGTGCCGGGCGGATATTCAGAAATAACCATACCGGTTTGAGATATTGTCTCCATCATCTCTTCATGCTCCGGAGGATACGCAATATCAAGTCCACAGCCTACAACGGCAACCGTAATACCACCACTGCGAAGAACAGCGGTGTGGGATGCGCCGTCAATTCCTCTTGCCATGCCACTTATCACAACAACGCCTGCCTGAGCAAGTCCCGTTGCAATATCGTTTGCTGCACAACGGCCATATTCCGTCATAAGTCGGTTGCCCACCATGGCAATGCATAAGTGGTCGTTTAAATTTATACGATCCTTACACAAAACATAAAGCACATGGGGCGGATCCGGAATATGCTTCAGCTTTTCAGGATAAAAAGGACTATCGTAGGTTAAAATGCGAATGCCATGCTCCTGACACTGTTTCTTTACAAGATGAACACGATCAAAGCTTTTATCAGATAACCTACGCAAATCATCCGGATTCAGCCAATAAAGTTCTCGCAGTTTATCATAATCGCAACGAAAAATCGCCTTCGGAGACCCAAAGTGTTCCAGCAGATGTGTTTGCTTTTTGTGTCCTAAGCCTTCTTTCAGCGAAAGCCAAAGCCAATAATCCAGTTCTGTCACATCTGTCACTCCGCATCTTGTAGTTTTTTTCTTCCTATATTAACTTACTACAAATTTGCCACTTTGTAAAGTGTTTTTTTCCGAAAGCTAAAAATTATTCATATTTCGCCTCAAAAAATAAAAAAAGCAGACAAAACTGTCTGCTTTTTGTAAACTACCTTTTTTTGCCCAGATAAAACAATGCCAAAACGCCGGGACCAGCATGTGCGCCAAGGACAGGGTCGCAAAAATTAATGATAATATCCTTAACATTTACCGTTTCTTTTATTTTCTTTGCCAGGTATTCTGCATCCTTTAAGCAATCACCATGGCAAATAGCAAGCACCTGATTTTCCGGGTCAATGGCGTTCTCTTTAAAAATTTCAACAATGGCATTTATAGATTTTTTTCTACCGTTTACCTTGTCTTGTATCACAAGATGACCTTCATCATCCACATGAAGCACCGGCTTAATCTGCAGGATGGTTCCCACAATGGCTACCCCGCCGGAAAGCCGTCCGCCACGCTTTAAGAAAAACAAATCGTCCACCGTAAACTGATGCACCATGTTCAGGCGGTTATCGATTACCCACTCTGCTGTTTCTTCAAGGGTTTTACCCTCGCTGCGAAGCTGTGCGGCATAATAAACCAAAAGCCCTTGCCCGATGGATGCAGAAAGCGAGTCAATGACAATTACCTTGCGCTCCGGAAAACGCTCCTGCACCATTTCTGCAGCAATTTTTGCCGCCTGGAATGTGCCACTGATGCCGCTGGACAGAATAATTGCCAAAACATCCTTTCCGGCATTTAAGCTTTCCTCAAACGCCTGCACAAATTCGTCGGAATTAACCAAAGATGTTTTTGCATGCTCCTTGTTCCGTAATCTATCATAAAAATTGGAATAATCAAATTCAGCATCCTCTTTATAGCTTTTACATTCTTCATCGCCAAATAGGATAGAAAGCGAAAGCACGCGAACATCCAGCTCTTTCGCCATACTTTTGCTTAAATTCATCGAGGAATCTGTAATAATATCAAATGCCATTTGTATTCTCCTCCAACTATGTAGTATTTGATACTATGTTATCATATATCACATACCTTGTCAAGTAGTTTTATGTCATTTTTTCAGATAATTCACGGTGTATCCTCTTGCTTTTTTTCGTCTGCTATGCTAAACTAAAGAAAGAGGTGATGGATATGAAATACAGCAAGGAACGATTGGCAGAAATTTTCTCCAAAAGCGAACGACTTTTAAAGGAATATCATCTGCCCACCTGGGACGAACTCCCTGCCATTGAGCTTTACATGGACCAGGTCATTATTTTGCTGACAAACTATCTGGGTATTTTTTCTGTTGTATCTAACGACGATAAATTGATTACCCCTACCATGATAAATAACTATGTAAAACAGAAAACAATTCCTGCGCCTGTGAAAAAGCGCTATTCAAAAATACATCTTGCATACCTGATTATTATTTGTATTTTAAAGCAAACCTTAAGCATTTCCACCATATCAAAAATCATTCCTCCCGATTTAAACGAAGAAGAGGTTTGCACCGTTTATTCCTCTTTTGTTAAGAATCAGGCAAAGGCGTTTACCTATGTAACAGAGCAGGTTACTGCGGTGGCGCAACCCATTCTTTCTCTTTCAGAAAGCAATCAGGACAGAATGAACGATTTGGTGTTGCAGGTTGCAAGCTCTGCAAACATTTTTAAACTACTTACCGGCTGGATTTCCGGTATGCAGGAAGAAAAAAACGATTAGGAAACAACATGGAGGATTCTCATGATAAAAAGTAAGTTAATGCTGTTTTTAAAAGGCTTTTGCGTAGGCGGCTCCATGCTGGTTCCCGGTGTGAGCGGCGGCTCTATGGCAATTATTCTGGGCGTGTATGACGACTTGATTTATTCCACCAGTAACCTGCTTAAAAAACCAAAAAAATCCCTTTCCTTTTTGCTTTGGTTTATTCTGGGCAGCGTGTTGGGCTTTGTGGTAATTGCAAATCCGTTAAAACACCTGCTTGCATGGAACGAAAAGTTAGTCATGTACTTTTTTATTGGTGCCGTTGCTGGCAGCGTTCCCATGATATTTCGAAAAGCAAGAGCCCACAAAGTAGAGCTTCGCTCTGTGTTATATGTGGCAGCAGGGCTATTTATCATGTGGCTGATTGGCCAGATTCCTGCCAATATGTTTCGGGCAACAAATGGCATTTATGGCATGCTTGCCCAGGCATCCGGCGGACTGCTTGCCTCCTCCGCATTGGTACTGCCCGGCATCAGCGTATCCTACCTTTTAGTTGTTATGGGAATTTACGAACCGATTTTATCTGCCATTTCCACCTTTGACATTTTGGCACTTCTGCCATTTTTGGTTGGTCTTTTAATCGGTATTGCCGCATGCATCAAACTTTTGGCATATTTGCTTGCCCGGCATCCAAAACCCACCTACATGGTGATTTTGGGCTTTATCCTTGGTTCTTTAGCAGAAATTTTCCCCGGCATGCCGCTTTCTTATACTGAATGGGGCATCGGTATTTTGATGTTTTGTATCGGTTTTTTGGCAATTGCATTTTTATCAAGACAAGAATAGTAACGATATAAAAAAACGGCTGTGGAACGCGTTCCACATCCGTTTTTTTTATTATTTTTTGAATCGACGCTTGATAATTGGTGCTAAACTTGATTTCCACATACCAAAATGGAAAATAATCAGCATGGGGTAGATCTCCAATCTGCCTGCCAACATATCAAACATTAAAACATATTTTGATAACGGAGAAAAAAATGAGAAGTTTCCCGTAGGGCCAACCAGCGAGAGTCCCGGTCCCACATTATTCAGCGTCGTAGCAATCGCTGTAAAAGTCGTGGTCATATCCAGGTTTTCAAGCGAAAGAATCAATGCCGATATAACAAAAATGATAATGTTCGCCACAAAAAATACATTAATGGAGCGCTGCACCTCATGGTTAATCATTTTTCCGTCTGATTTAATCTTCTTTACGCTTCCGGGATGAATGGCAATCATTAACTCTTTTCGTACGGTCTTAAACAAAACCGAAATTCTGGAAACCTTCATTCCGCCGCCTGTACTGCCTGCACACGCACCCACAAATGTCAAAATGACCAGAATTGTTTTTGCCACTGTCGGCCACAAATTAAAATCTACCGTTGAAAAGCCGGTTGTTGTAATGATAGATGACACTTGAAAAAAAGCATGTCGCAGTGTTGTAAGGACGCCGCTCTCAGCAGAATATATGTTAAAGAAAATAATTGCTGTTGCGCCTAAAATTATGAGTAAATAATGCCGAACTTCCTCAAATCGAAATGCCTTGCCCCATTTTCTGAAAATCATAAAGAAGTATACGCCAAAGTTTACACCAAAAAGCGTCATAAAAATTGCAACCACCCATTGAATATAGGGAGAATATGCTGCCATACCGGCGCTTGTAATTGCAAAACCACCGGTGCCGGCTGTTGCAAACATTGTAGTAACTGCATCAAACACCGGCATTTTTCCAAGGATTAAGAAAATGAATTCCAAAAAGGAAAGCACAAGATAGGTTGCATAAAGAATCAGCGCCGTATTTTGCAGTTTCGGCAACATGCGTTCCACAGAGGGGCCCGGGCTTTCTGCCCGCATCAGATGAATGGTGGCTCCGCCTTTTGTTACCGGGGTGAGCGCAAGCAGGAATACCAAAACACCCATACCGCCAATCCAATGGGTAAAACTGCGCCAAAAAAGGCTTGTGTATGACAATTCCTCAGGTCTTGCTAAGATACTGGCACCCGTGGTGCTAAAACCCGATACCGTTTCAAATAAGGCATCTGTAAAGCACGGGATATCGCCACTAAAATAAAATGGCAACGCCCCAAAGAAACTCATCATCATCCAGCCAAGCGCCACTGTGACAAAACCCTCTTTTTCAAAAAATACCATGTTCCTTGGTTTTTTCACAATAAGCAATGTTCCGATTAGCAGGCACAGCACCGCAACAATCGCAAACGCTGTCCCCTGCGGCTCCTGATAGATTAAGGATACCAAAAACGGAAACAGCATCAGTGCTCCTTCAATCCCTAATATCCAGCCTAAAATATATAGAATTACTCTAAGATTCATACGCTACCCTCAATTTTGAATAATGTCACGAATGTCACGAAATCCTGTCTGCATAGTAACAACAATGACCTTGTCCCCAATTTGAATGGTGTCATCACCCTTTGGAATGATGACCCTATCTTTCCTCGCAATGCATGCAACCAAAAGATTTTTCTTCAAATTCAGTTTCTTCAGCGGAATTCCTGCAACAGGAGAATCCTTTTCAATACGAAAACCAATGGCTTCTGCGCGGTCTTCAAAAATATGATACAGTGTTTCAATGTTACTGCCGATGGAATTTTGTTTTGCACGCACATATGCGATAATGGTTTCTGCAGTAATATATTTGGGGTACACCACGCTGCCAAGCTCCAAGCTTTCAATCACGCTGTCAAAGGCAATTCGGTTTACCTTTGTGATAACCTTTGTAGCAGGATTTCTTTTTGCACGAAGGGTTAAAAGAATATTTTCTTCGTCCATACCGGTAAGGGGAATAAAGGATTCCACCTGGTCAATGCCCTCCCGGGTCAAAAGCTTTTCATCTGTTCCGTCGCCGCAGATGATCATGGCATTGTCCAATAGCCCGCTTAATTCCTCACAGCGTTTCATATCCATTTCAATAATTTTAACCTCTATACCCATTTCAAGAAGCTGTTTTGCCAGGTAATAGGAGGTTCTTCCGCCACCAATAATCATACTGTTTGCAACATGGTGTGTCTTTAAACCAATTTTCTTAAAAAACGCATGGGCATGTTTTACAGTGGAAACAAAAGAAACAATGTCCCCGCCCTCCAGCACAAAATTACCGTCCGGAATGAAAAGCTCTCCCTCTCGTTCCACTGCACAAACCAAAATTTCATCCTTTTGGGTAAGGGAACACAGTGCTTTTCCTGCCAAAAAATTATCCTCCGGCAGCTTAAAGGTTATCATCTCTACCTGCCCTTTTGCAAAGGAATTAATGGAAATCGCCGCAGGAAAACGAAGCAGGCGGGCAATTTCATTAGACGCCTCAAGGTCGGGGTTAATGATAATGGAAATACCCAATTTGTCCCGCAGATAGTGCAGCTCTTCACTATAATCAGGGTTCCTGACTCTGGCAATGGCAGAACAGCTGCCTACTTTTTTTGCCACAGTGCAGCAAAGCAGATTCAGTTCGTCCGAGCCGGTAACGGCAATCATTAAATCTGCATCCTCTATTCCTGCCTCCATTTGAACATGATAGCTTGCTCCGTTGCCGACAATACCCAAAACATCATAGGTTTCACAGATCCCCTGCACAACAGAAGCATCCTTGTCGATTACGGTAACATTGTGATTTTCATCACAAAGGCGCGCAACCAAGGTGCTGCCCACTTTGCCACATCCCACAAGAATAATTTTCAAACTATTATCCATCTTTTGTTCTATTGTTGACATGTACATGCCTCCATAAAAGTCGTTAAAATAAGAAACGCCAACGAACCAGTCGTTGATGCAATGAAAATTTTATATTCACTTCCTATACGCATCATTATATACAACTCAAAATCCTTTGTCAAGCTATATTCTTAAAAATGAAAGAAGTGTAATATCAAATTGATATTACACTTCTTTCAGTATCGCCCGAAAGTTTACAAGCGAGGAAAAGAGGGTTATATTTTGAAAATGAAACAATTCATTTTTTTACCATCCAAACCAGGAGAAGAAATCAGACGGAAACTGCTTTACATCCGGTCTTTCAGTAGATTGCTGCGTCTCCTGCTGCTTTGTATCCTCCTCCATGGGTTGTTCCTCTTGCAATTTTATGGTGACGGTCTTTTTGGTGCCGTTGCGAGAAATTAAGATTTCAATTGTATCTCCAACCTTGTGATCGTCACGAATTTTATTGATTTCATCAATGCTTGTAATTTCTTTTCCGTCAAATTTTAATATAACATCCCCTGCTTTTATGCCACCTTTATCAGCAGCACCGCCCTCCTGCACAGAATCCACATAAACGCCTATGGGCAAATTATTTGCTTTTGCAATGCGCTCTGTTACATCTATACCAGTAATGCCTACTAAGGGACGACCTTTGACATAACCATGTTCAATAATGGACTCTACAACAGGAATGGCTTCATTAATAGGAATGGCAAAGCCCAATCCCTCTATGTCGTAGCCGGTGGATTTTGCAGTATTAATACCGATCACCTGACCAAACATATTGATCAGCGCGCCACCGGAGTTTCCGGGATTAATGGCTGCATCTGTTTGCAGCATCGTCATCTGTCTGTCCTCAATAACCATTGTTCTGTTAATAGCACTGATATAACCAACGGTAAGCGTGCTTGCAAGCGCCTCTTGCAACGGATTTCCGATAGCAAGCGCCATATCACCTACGCGCAAAAGCGAAGAATCGCCCAATTCTGCAAAAGGAAGTCCTTTATCACTTTCCACCTTTAAAACCGCCAAGTCGGTTCTTGCATCCTTTCCCACTACCTGCGCATCAAAAGATTGATTTGCTGTCGTTTTAACTGTGATAATGGATGCGCCATCCACAACATGATTGTTGGTTACAATATAGCCATCCGCCGTTAAAATGACACCTGAACCACTGCCTGTGGCAGTAGAATTCTGCAAATAGGAGTTGCCAGACTGCATGGTGGAAATAATGCTTACAACTGCCGGAGAAACTTTATCATAAATATCAGGAATGGTCATCTGTCCGCCGGTGGTATTTACCACCGGTTTTATCGTCTCTGACCCATCCCCAAGAGAAAAGGTGCTGCTTGCAGGTCTTTGGCTGTCTTGTTTATTAGAAAACACGCCCATAGCGCCCGCAAAGATGCCAAAGCATAAAACAGAGGTCAACACACCACTGATAACCGCAGCAAAGATGGGACGCTTATCAAAACGCCTTTTAAGACGGGGTTTGTAAATAGATAAGGCATTTTTTTCAGAAACGACACCGCTCATAGCAGGCTCAAAATCGTCGTTATGCCAACATAAGTTTTCTTCCTCCACATTATGATTGAAAGACGCTTCTGGATGTAACTGCTCTTCATATGTTTTATTTTCATAGGATGTGACATGATTTTTTTTACTGTCATGTTCATAGTGATTATATTCTTTCATAGTTTCCCTCCACAACAATTTCATATTGATATTTTTACCTGATAATTATATCATAAACTATGTTTTTGACACTGGTATGAACAAAATGTTAAAATTCTAAAACAAAAATATATTTTTTTAGATTTTTTTCGACAAAAAACAGACCACTCCAATGGAATGGTCTGTTAACAAACGAATTAATAATAGTAATGGTAATAATATCTCTCTCGCTTGTAGTATTTGCGTTTCTGATGATCCGTCACGCCATTGAGTATAAAGCCCAAAACATTGGCATTTGCAAACTTTAACCCTCTGATTGTGTTTTGCAGTTTGTTATAGTAGGTGCTGTGGTTTTTCGCAACCAGAACAACTCCATTTACAAGCTGGGTTAAGTACAATGTCTCTGATACAATGCCAACAGGCGGAGCATCCACAAAAATATAGTCATACTGTTCCGATAAAGTTTGAAGTAACTCTTTCACCTCATCCAGCATTAATAATTCAGATGGGTTCGGAGGCGTTCTGCCGGAAAACAAGCAATCAAATTCACAATCGTCCGGTTTTTGAATAACATCATCTAATTTACAAAAACCACCAATAAAATCAGATAAGCCCTTCTGTGCCATTTTGCCTGTAATATATTTTTCCACACTGGGGCGTCTCAAATCGGCATCAATGACCAAAACCTTGGCGTTTGTTTCTGCAAAGGCCTCTGCAACATTGATACAGGTGGTTGTTTTACCTGCACCCTGCTCTGCGCTGGTAAATAAAATGATATTTGCATTATCAGACTTTTTTCCTGCCATGGAAAACATAATATTCGCTCTAATATTTTTATATGATTCTAATACATATGACAAGCGGTTTTTTTGTTGCCGTTCTTCCAGTGTCAAACCTTTCTTGTCAGGCATTTTTCTAAAATACATAATTACAACTCCTAAATTCTCAGAATTTATGCATTCCGAACGACTTTTTCCGATATTTTAGAATTTCCTTTTATTATAAGTTCCTTGTTGGGGCTCAAGAACGGGATTTCACCCAATACAGGGTATTTAAAATATTCAGCCAATTGCTCTGCATCCTCTACTTTTGTATCAAGTTTATCAATTAAGAACACAATCAATAAGCTTAGAGCAAGACCGATAAGTGCACCAACCTTAATATTTCCAATAACATTAGGTGAGGAAGCAACTGTGGGGAGCTCCGGCTCATCCAATATTTTAACACTGCCGCCATTAACAACATAGCTAATCTGCTCGTCTGCCATATTCATAATTTTTTGGGCAATAATATATGCATGCTGCGGGTCTTCGTTTTCCACGCTGATTTCCATAATTTCTGTACCATTTTTAGATTCTATGGAAATCATTCTCAATAATTCACCGTAGGTATAATCCAGTCCGCTTTCTTCAGCAACCGTCTTTAAAAATACATTGCTGGATAAAACCTCGGCATAAGTGCTAACCAATTCCTTACGAACAACAATGGCATTCAAATCAACATTCTGTACACCCTGCTCTATTGCATCGCTGCTATTTTCTGCATACAGGGTGCCTGTGGCGGTATATTTTGGTGTAATAAAGAAGATTGTAAATGTGCCTGCAAGCATTGCACCAACCACAAAACCGATTACAAGTGCCCACCAACGATGTAAATATAACCGCATTAAATCCATTAAATTAATTTGCTTTTCCACTTTACTTTCTCCTTAATTCGGTAAAATAATTGTTTTAATATAACCACCTGTATGAGGAAGATAAATATCCATCAACGGCTCATAGGTTTCAAAAACAACAAAGAAGGGCTGGTTTGCTTCAATGGTAAGACCTGTTTTCTGTTTCAACCATTTCTGAAATACCTTGTCTGCCACAATTTCTGTGTCAGGTGAAACACATTCTGCAACAATGGTCATGCCTCTTCCCTCTGTATATGTCAAGGACGGATAGAACACAAATTTCAAGTCTACGCCTTCGTTATTCCGCACCACGTTTCTAACCTCATTTAAAAATCCGGTAAACACAAAGGAAAGTTCACTTGCTGTTTGATAAAAAGCAGCGGGTTTTGTAGCGTCCTTTTTCAGTGCATAAACTGCATTGGGTACGCCTGCAAGCACATCATGAAAATCTGCACTGTTTGCAGGATAACTTGCCAAATCCATGTTCAACGGTGTGTTAACGGAAAAGTCTACGTAGCCAACACCAAGACCGGACACCGCATTAAGCTGAAGCAATAGTAGCGCAACATCGCCCATGGTTGCTTCTCTTTGTCCCTGCAGGGTATCGCCCGCAACAAGCTTAATGCCGTTCATTGCGGCATAGCTTAAACATAAATTTTCTAAATTGGTACTGTTTGCATCAACTGCATCGTTATAATAACGATTCATGGTCCCTACATTTACAGTCTTTCCACCGCGTCTTACAAGACCATAGACCAAGCCGGACACGCAATCCTGTAGTAGCGCGGGCTTATCTGCAACGGATTCAGAATAGTAGTCCATACCCCAAAGCTTGCTGGCAGTAACATACAAATCCTTCGTATACTTATGTGTAAACAACTGGTCTGTATCCACGCTGTAGCCGTACGAAAGATACTTTCCGCTCAACCCTAAAAGGATGGCTGCTCTTGAAAGCTCTCCATATGTAACAGTTGCATTTTTGTCGTAAGCCTTTTCAGGGAACACAGCAGTGTCTTTAATGACGCGGGCAAGCAATTCGTCACTTACCACATCCTGAAAATGAAAAGTTTTGTTTTCTGCAACAAGTGTTCTTGCGCGTACAATCAAGGTTGCAGCTTCTGCGCGGGTCAGCGCTCTGTCCAAATGCAGATTAAAGCCGTCATCTCCCTGCACAAGACCAATTGTGTAAGCCCAGGAGGTAGCATCTTTGTTTGTCCCCTGGTTTGATATTGCATATGGCGCGTCGTTATGTGCCGGCGAGCCATTTCGTTTCCAAATTAAGTTAATTACATCAGCACGCAACATTTCTTTGTCTGGATAAATGTTGGTTCCAATAGGGTCAAGTCCTGACCACATCAAGTAATCATAACCCCAGTGGTTTGTTGCCAAATCGGAAAAAGCACCTTCATATACGCGGTCCCATTTTCCAATCATTTTTACAAATTCAGCACGGGTTACTGTTTTGGAAGGACGAAAAGTTCCATCCTCATAGCCATTGATGGTTCCTTCCTCAACCAATGTCATAATATTCTGATAAGCCCAATGATTTGTTGCCAAATCGGAAAAGCCGGCTGCCTGCACGCCAATTCCAAAGGACAACAGCATCATGGTGCAAATGCACAATGAAAGTAACTTCTTCAGCACAAAAATCACTCCTGAAATAAAGTATCTTTTACCAAATCGACTGCCTCACGGGAAATGGTGCAGCCAAGCTCATAGACAGGCACTTTTCGTAAAATTTCCTGCAAATTATCCATATGTTTGTCCATCAAATCCGCAAAAACCGGTTTTCTGGTTTCGTTTAACAGATTCACTACCGCCTCAATGGGGGAAAGCTTGCGGATTTGGTTGGTAGGTGCCTGCTTTAAAAACACAATTCCCGCCAAGGGAAATTCGCGATTTTCATTGATTTCAGTTTTTCCGCTCCAGGGCGTTCCACAAGCATAGAACGTGTCTTCCACGGGACGAATAACCGGTGTATCATCATTAAAAAGTACCACATCCTCCGGATAGAACTTTTTCCACAGTCCGGAATGGGTGGATTTTCCAGTTTCAGACGGAGCAGAAAACAAAACCGCCCGTCCTCGATATGCCATTGCCGCAGAATGAAGCACTGTGGCTCCCCTTTGCGTCTGGCAAAAGGCGAAAATATCGCCAAAAACAAAGTGCAGCAAATATTCCGTTGTAAACTCTGCCCTGCCGGTAACATCAATATAATCCACCGTGGCATTTCTGCAACACTTATCAATATCTGCCCGCACCAAATTAACGCGGTTTACAGACACCTGTTTTATACCGGTGTATCCCTCTTCCCCGCGGTCTATCCAATACCATGCACCAAGCCGGCGGAAATCTCTTCCCGCCGGCACAACGATAGCATTGTTTTCTTTGAAAGAGATACAGAGGTCGGCAGAATTTTGCCCGCCGTCCTTCTGTATATACGCTTTCATTCTGTGCTCAAGATAAGGACAATGCGGTCCTTCGAGCTTTAAAGAAAATCCTGCAATGTTATACAACATCGGTTTAACCTATAATAAGGTCAAGGCTGCTATCAACGCCAGCCTCTGCAGCAGAAAAGCCAATGTTGCCTTTTGACAGTGCCATATTAAATGCGCGACCACCACTTGCTGCTACATTTTTGCCTTTATAAACCGTTGTCGGAACAGCAGCGATATTTTCTTTTGATTGTAATTCAATTACTTGAATACTTGGTTTCTCATACATTTTCACGATATCTCTACCTCCCGATTAGTTTGCAGCGATTGAAACAGTTTTGCCCTTTATGATTTTGCAGGTATCGCCTACTTTTACATAAATAGCAGTCTCATATGTTTCGCCTGCTGTGATAAATTCAGATGTTGCATTGTCAGAGTCGTCAATCAACTGAACAGCAAAGTAGCCATCGTCACGCTTAGCAAGTGCTTTAAATGCGCCTGCCGGCAATTCTGTAGCATTTGCATCGATTGTAGGTGCAACAATGACACCATACTCTGCTCCTGTAGCTTCACCTGTAACCTTACCGATAATGGTAAGCTTTCTGTTGCCTTCTGATGCTTTTGCATCATCAG
>JAZPYM010000112.1:0-19394 GCA_045544215.1 Congzhengia sp. | reverse complement strand
GCTTTTAATAGATTTTATCGTATTCCCAAAATATAAAAACAAACAAAGTTAGACTTGACATAACCCTTAATCTTGTGCTATAATGCATGTTGTTGTAGAAACAATGCGGATGTGGCGGAATTGGCAGACGCGCTAGACTTAGGATCTAGTGTCTCCGACGTGCAGGTTCAAGTCCTGTCATCCGCACCAGTCGGTAGTGAATGATTGCCGGTGGCATTCAGAGCCGACCACAGCTCCGCCCGCAGGCGGGCAAGTCCCTTCATCCACACCGTTACATGATAGCTTGTAGGAAGTATCCTACAAGCTTTTTGTTTTGCGCATAATCTAACGTTCCAATCATACTTCGCCCTATGGCTCGTATTCTTTGGAAGGGACTCTCGGCTACAAAACAATTCTGTGAATTGTTTTGCGACGCCTCGTTTTCATCCGCACCACGTCGAAGCAAAGTTCGCTCTGCTTCTCCTTATTCCCACAAAAGCAGGCTTTTGCGGGAGCCCTTAAGAGCAATGCCTTTATGGCCTAGCTCGTTTTTTTATACGCTTATCGTTTCACTTTTCTCTCTTCCATTCTTATTTTAAGGCGTATCATATTTTGATAAAGCAAAAGAGCTTTGCCGGTAAGAATGAATCACCGCACAAAGCTCTAAATCGTTATACAACACTTATCCTTTCGGGGGAATCACCATTTTCCCCTTTGTTGACTCGCTGACAACATCCTTTTTCGGTGTGTTTTCAAGCGGTACAAAAAAGTAGCATTTCCCGTTTTTCCAACAATCTATATATGGACATGTTTCCGAGTGCTTATCCAGCTCGTAACTATCTTTTCCCGTCTTGCATTTTGGACATATTTTCTTTTTCAAAAACATGTTGTCATATCCATTGCTGTTATTCACATTGTTCCCGCGCTCATCAGAGCGCCCTGCAACCACAACTGCGCAGTATATTACCACTAAAACAACTGCTAATATAAGGGGCCATATAATGATTAGTAGTATTTTTTCCATGTATTTCTCCTTTGGTTTTTGTCATGCATGCGGCTGAGAGAATACACCCATTCTCCCAGACATGTGCGCTCATTGCTTCCAGCATGCCACGCTTTCCATTATTCTTCAGAAGATGTATTCTGGCTTTCTGAAGACGTTGTCGTGCCGGATGATTGACTTGCTCCGGTCGCATTGATGTTCGTACTCGGTGTATTTGTTTCGCTTGAAGCAGGTGCGGAGGTTGTCGGTGCAGTCGGTGCTACACTCGGCGAGGAAACCGTTGTGCTTTCGCCTGACGCATTGCTCTCAGCACTGTCATTTCCGCTATTGCTGTTACTTTCCGTTGAATCGTTGACGTTACTTCCTGTTCCGCTGTTATCATCACCATCGTTTCCACCTGTTGTAGACTCGCTTGTACCAGGGTTATCTGTTTTTGGTGTTTCAGGTGTTACAACAGGCTCACTTGGCACAGTAGAGGGCGTTGTCGGCTCTGTTGGTGTAGTAGTTTCGTCATCGTTACCACTTTCAGTATCGGGAGTAGTTTCTTCCGCTCCGTTCTCGGTTGAGCCTTCGCCTTTTTCTTCTGTTTCTACATTTTCATCGCCCTGTTCGGTATTGGTGTTATCTTCTGTTCCCGGTGTAGTAGGAGTAGTTGGTTCTGTGCCGGGTTTGAGAGTTTCAGTTTCGCCTTTGCTTTCCCCGTTATCTTCACCGTTGTTATCGCCTTCGGTAGTGTCATCGGGAGTAGTTTCGGGGTTGGTTCCTTCTGTGTTTTCTCCGTTTGATACATCCGTTCCGCCTTCGGGTTCGGTTTTATCCTCGGTATTCGGAGTGCACGTTCCACCTTCAGGTTCGGTCTTATCTCCGGTATTTGGAGTGTCTGTTCCAGCTTCGGTTTCCTTATCAGTAGTTTCGCCGAATTCAGTCTCATTTTCTTTGCCGCTGTTATCCTTATCCTCAGACTCATCCTTTTTATCAGCATCAGGGTTTTCTTCTTTGCCCTCGGATTCTTCATCCTCTTTTTTAACACCCTCTGCGGCAATGGTTATTGCCTCTGCATCTTTGAGTAAATTTTTGGATATGGTAAGTGTACCTGTTTCCATATCAAATGTAATTCCGTCAGGGTTTTTATCGCTATCTTCGGCACTTGTGTAAACGACATATTCCTCGCCGTCAATCGTAATCATAATGGTTTCCGGCAACGCGTAGCCTTCACCTGCAGTAAAGGTGATTACGACATCCTCATCCGTTACAATTTCATTATCTGTGAAATCAAAGGTAAGGTTTTTAACCTCAAAGGTAAGGGCAGCTTTATTTTCATTCTCGTTTGCTTCGTTTTGTTCGGTATCAGCTATTGTGATTTCTCTTACGCCTTCAAGCAATTCTGATGATATGGTAAGCGCTCCGCTTTCTACATCAAACGCAAAGCCTTCGGGATTATCCTTGCCATCTGTATGTATCACATATTCTGTTTTATCCTCTGTGATTTCATCATCCTCTATATTTTCATCACGAATTGTCTTATCAAGCGTAATTACAATCTGCTTGGGAAGCTCCATATCCTCTTTTGCAGAAAGTGAAAGAACAAGGTCTGCATTCGTTGGAATCTTCGTTTCTTCAAGATTGATTGTTAATTGTGACAGATTCAGTGTAACATCAGCTTTTTCCTCTTCTGTTTTCTCTTCATGATTGCCGGTGGAAGAAGCATTACCGGATGATGAGCCGCCGGAATGATGATCTTCATCGTTATCATCTTTTCCGCCGTTCCCTGCAGGAACTTGCTCAGGCTTGTCACTATCTTGTTCGTCGTCTTCTTTTTTAGTCGGGTTGTCAGCTACCATATTTTTTGCTGTTGTTTCTTCTTCGGTCTTTTCTTCCTTGGGTTCTTCTACAGGAATCTGTGTTGCAGTAGCTTTAACGGAAACGGTAACACCATCACTTAAGAGAGAAGAGGGGACTGTTAAAACACCGGTTTGGGTATCGTAGTATGGCGTATCAGCGCTTGCCTCAGTACCCTGAGTCGAAACAACGTAATCCTTACCACCAATATTCACTACCACTTCACTTGGCATTTCAAAGCCTTCTTTTAGCGTAAGCGATACTTTGTAATCTTCCTCTGCAGAAATTTCTGCCCCCTCTTGCATTTCAAAGCCTTCTAATTCAACTTCGGTTTCGGCTTTTGCTTCAGGACAAGGGATAGGAGCCAAACCTACCACATCACCGTCAGACAAAAGCATAATCTTTTCTTTTGCCTTGCCACGTAAAGACATTAGAGAAGACTCAGGTACTTCTTCTGCCAGCTTGCCCCAATGGGAAGAGATTTTAAGTGTTGGATTGGTGTTTTCCACATATTCTTTCCACTTCGTTTTCGTAACACCTTCTGCTGATGCAAAACCTCCGGTTTTATAGGTGAATGTAAATGCTTGGTCTTTTTCGAACTGAGCGGTTTTGTATTTGGTAATTTGCGGAGTCGTGCTTAAACTGTCTGTTTGTGATAATTCAACTTCGCAATATCCTGTTGTTGCAGTTCCGCTTCCTGTCATTACGATTTCATATTCTTTTTCAGGAGATAATTCCCAGACAAGCGCATCACCTGCTAAAATTTCACTTGCGTCGCTTTCTGTTGCTTGTGTTTCTTCAGCAAGAGCAAGTGTCTGAGCCATTTTAGGCTTTATCAGAGTTTTAGCACTATTGCCACTGTCATCAGGTAAACCAAGTTCATATACCGTAACTGCGGCGATTCGTGTTGCAGATTGTATTGTCTGTGCCGGGGCATTAACAGACGCAGTAAACCAAGCCCATGTCATACTGACAAGGCAAAATACGCATGCTACAATTCCTGCAATCATCGGACTCATAAGCTTGATTAACTGGTCGTTATTCCTTTTTTGATTTTCTGTTTTATGTAGTAAACTCATAATATACCTCCGATTGAGTTTTTATCAAGGATACCGCAAGGTATTTACGGCAATCAAAAGGCACATAGTTAATGGGGTCCCCGACAAAACCCGGTAAAGCGGTTTTGTTGGGGAGAGGAGGCACAGCGATGTGAATGATACCTGCCGCTTGCGGCGGGAGGAATGATACATAGCTTGTGCCGACGATATGCCCTTTGATTACCCCCTATCCCTCAAAATGAGGGATAGGAGATGAAGACAAGACAACAGATTATTTCACTGTTGCGTTAGCGATGTTGCCTGTTACAAGATTTGCAAGATTTGCATCTGTAAGTGCAACACCGTCTAAAGTACAGTTTTCTAATATAACTGCAGCGCGTGCATCAATCTTGTGACCTGCTTCAAAATTACAACCTACATAAGTAGTTGGTGCATAAGGACGTGAGTAGTTATATCCAGAACCTGCTCCAAATGTACAGTTTATAAATTTTGCATCACCGAGTGTTCCTGCGAAACTGGTCCAGCCTTTGAATGTACAGTTGGTAGCTGTAAGACCATTCCCTGTACCCTGGTCACAGCTGATTGTGTATACAGTACCATCAATAATAACATTTTCAAGAATTACACGACCTTTGACAGGGCTGTTGTGGTTAATAAAGATACCTCTGAAAGAGCCGGTAACTGTCAGATTTCTGATTGTACCACCGGTGGTGTTAATGCCCGAATCCCATGTACCGCCGGCACCTTTTATGTCAAGAGTATTGCCATTACCGTCAAGAATCTGACCGTTAATGTTGATACCTGTTGTGCCGTAAGCATTGCTCATGTTTGCAGGATCGATCTTTATGTTGTTCATAAGACCAATTGTTTCACCTTTATCAGCACCTGCGATTGATTCAATCAATTCATCAGCTGTAGTTACGAAGTAGTCAGCTACGAAAGCATCCTTATCATAGTCAGAACCAAAGCTGTCTTTTTCATAAGTAAGCTGTGTAGCAACTGCAGTAAGTGTGAAGTCAATTTCAGGAATGTCGTTTCCGTTGTGGTTTGCTTCATTTCCAACAGTAGTGGGCATAGAGATTACAACAAGAACATACGCAGAGTTGTATGCACCATTTGCAGCATCATCCTTGGAGAAAGCTACGCCGTTATTGATTACGGCAATTTTATCTTTCAAAGAAGCTACGCCTGAATTTGCTGCGCTACCCCATGCAAAGCTATCAAGGCTTTCGCGAGTGGTGTAGAAGTTGCGCTCCATATCGGTGTTAGTAGTAGTCATATACCTAACTTCCAAATGGTCGGAAAGGCTGAACTTTTCACCGGCCTTGTTTGTGCCCTGCTTTTCGTTTGCAACGTTGATTGCAAGGTCATAGCGGAAAGCCAAAGAACCAAGGTTTTCAACCTTTAACCATACAGCTTCGGTATAACCGGGCTCATAGAGAGCGTCTTCGCCGAAAAGAACAGTGTCTTCTTTTACTTCTTTCCATTCGGTGTTTTCCGCACCATAAGGCTTGTAAGACAGTTTCATGTCTAAGTTACCAGCCTTAATGATGTTGTTTCCACTTACAGCGGAATCTGTGAACCACGCGAATGTGGTTCCGAGAAGCATTGCAAAGCAAAGAAGGAGTGACATGCTGCTTGCAAGCAATGCTCTCTTTGTTAATTTACTATTCGTCATTTTTGTTTTACCTCCTTATGTAATATTTTTGTTAGACGAATATATATAAACAGCCATTTGCTGTATATACCATTTCGGCAATCAAAAGGCATAAAGATTATTTATACCCTTTGATTGCCGCCACTCCGTAAAATGGGAGTGGTGGCATAAAATACTTTTAAAAAGAGTTCAAATATCAGTAAACATCTACACCGTCAATAACAACATTGAGCTTGTCTTGCCCCATTGAGTTTTTGTTAGCCCAAAGAGTAGAACCGGTGCTGATACCCTTGTCATTGATTTCATAGCCGTGAACAGTTGTATTGTTCACTGTCAATTCATATGACTTATTATAATCGTTACCGATTTCGATAGCAGCCTTAAGGGCTGTAAGACCGCCCTTATCATTGAATACACAATCGTTTACGGTCAACTTTGTATTAGCTGGACCATAAAGAAGCACTGCTTTACCATCGGTATTGAATGTACAACCGTTAAAGGTTGCCTCAGGAGCACCCCAAGTCCAGATGCTGTACTGGTCGCCGCTGATGTTAAAGGTACAGTTTTTGAATTCAGATGTACCATTCAGGCAGTATGTATTTTCAAAAGTACAGTTATTGTAAACACCACTTAAGCGAGCATAGCCAGCGTATGTTTGGTTGTTTGTCTTGATTGTTACACCGTTAAATGTAACTTTTGAACCATCCAGACCGTAATCAAGCTGACCGTTTGCTTCACCTTGTCCACCGCCTACAACATTGATAACAGCGTTCTTAGAGCCTGTTAATGTTAAAGTTTTACCGCCACAACTGTCGATATTGTATTCACCATCGTTAAGGTAAATTTTTGTTTCGCCGTTAGCAACAGCGTCCTTTAATTCTTCAGAATTGGAAACAATAAAGTCAGTGGTTGCATCCTTATCATACTGATTGCCGAAACTGTCGCTTTCGGATGTATACTGCGTTGCAAGAACGTTGATACCAAATTCGATGGTAGGAATGTTTTCGCCATCGTGGTTAGCCTCGTTGCCAACAGTTTCAGCCATGTCAACTTTGATGATAACATAGTGTTCTTCACCTTTTTCCAGCTTGGCCTTAGCCGGATCTGTATCACTTAAAATATTAGCAGACTTGAATTTGACCGGATCAGAATAGTCAATACGATCTGCGTTTTCGCCCGTGAACGCGAGGTTGAGAAGAATATTGCCAACGCCCATAGCATCATTTGCTTGCTGAGAAAGAGTGCTTACGGTAAGAATATCGGAAAGAACGATGTCCTTGTTGTCCTTTGTCTTACCAACGGTCTCACTAATAATGTTCATATTGGCAGCATATTTTAAAGCCAATGTACCATTGTTTTTAATTTTAAGAGCTACAACCTCTGTGTGTCCCGGCTCCCAAAGACCTTTCTGGAACAAATCATTTGCCCTGTCAAGGGATTTCCATACAAACTCTCCACTTGTGTCCTTGTCGCCAAGTGTGTACTCAACATCAACATCCAGGTTACCTGACTTGATTACGTTGTTTGCGGAAACCGCGCTGTCTGTGAACCACGCAAATGTGGTTCCGAGAAGCATTGCAAAGCAGATTAGAATTGACATGCTGCTTGTAAGCAAAGCTTTCTTTGTTGATTTACTATTCGTCATTTTTGTTTTACCTCCTATTAAGTTATTTTCGTTAGACGAATATATATATACAGCATTTTACTGTCTATACCTACAGTTCGGGCGCGTGCCCGTCTTTTGCCGCAAACTGTTCTTTGAGTGCCTGCAGCTCTTTCATCATTTCCATTGACCGTTTGCGTTCTTCCTCGATTTTTGCGCGTTCCGTCTGGAGTTCTTCCATCTGTTCATTTTTATATTTTCTAAACAATTTCACCGTATTTAAGCCTTGCATTAAAATCAAAAGCATAAATGGAAGGAATATACAAATAAAATATCCCGGTGTTGTTTTTAAGAACGTGAAAAACGTTCCAATCTTTGGTATATCAAAGGCGTAACGACCTTGCACCTGCATATATTTTACAGGCAGTTCATCATCAACACCTGTTGTGGTACCATATGTAATAAAACAAGGCTGACCATCTTCATCTGTTGTGAGAGAACGTACCTTATGGGTAAAGGTTTCTCCGAACGTGTCGGGGTCTTCTGAACGATAGGAAATAATATCGCCCTCTTTGATGGTAGTGGGGGAAACCTCTTTCACAAACACCAAATCACCTGATGCAAAATCAGTTGCCTTCATGGAGTCTGAACGGCAGATAAAGGCTTTATAGCCAAATAAAGCTCTGTCGTTTCGGTCAAAGGTTGTTACAGATACAACCGTAAACACCATCATACATACTGCAGCTGCTACCAGTAGCCATGTAAACACATTTTTTATTACGTTTAAAACTTTCATTTGCTCTCTCCTTATTCAAACTCCGGATTTTCCGGATTGTTGTTTCTTTTCTGGACTGCTAAGGCAGACATTTTAAATTCTAGCGACGCACCCTTGTATTCATTTCCTTCGTTTTTAGGGAAATGGAATTGTGCAATCAAATCTTGTTTTTCATATCTGCTTAAAGAACCCATCAATTCCTTGTCGTTTTCAAACTCATATATCTTGCCTGATACTAATGCAAGGCGGTTTTCATCTAATATCGTTACCACAATCGCTTTGCTTAGTTCACCCGAAACACCTGTAAAATTCAGCTTGTAATAAATTGCTTCACTGCCGTTGTTTTTAATAAAGAATTTCTTTTCAACCGTCATACCCGGTTCAAACAGAGGATCATTCTCGTCTATAATGGCCTTTCCATCATTCAGATTGATTTTAATTTCACCCGTTTTAAAAAAATTGTTCTCGATTTTTATCACTGTATACGAAAGCGCAAAGCTGGTTATACAAAGCCCCAGACAAAGAAGAATCAGGGTTACGACGTTTATTTGAAGCTTTTTATCTTTTATCATATTTGGCATCAACCTTTCTTTCTGTGAACAATGATATAGAATATAATCAGGAGAACACCAATCGTGAGTACTGATATAAGCAAATAATTTGGCTGTTCATTGGATTTTTTCTCGTTGCTTGGGTATTCTACAATATTTTCTACACCGGAGATGTATTTGCTCTCCTTATAATTTGAAAATCTCGGCAAGGTTTCTTTTGGCATACCGTCTTTTTCATAAAAAACCTTTGCAATATTTTTTTCTTCTACAATCACAGTTATTTTATAAATGGATTTATCATAGGTTGTTTTTTTGTCTTTCCCCTCGTTTTGAGAGAGATAATATATGTAGGTTTCTTTTTCCTTTAAGGCAATATTGGAAAAGGAAATATATCCGTCGTCATTATGCACTGTTTCGATTACTGCGCCTGCTTCATCTTTTAAAGTGAAGGAATAATCCTTTCCTCTGGGGTACTGTCCGTCAAGCAGCACCTCTGCACTGAATTTTACATTTGCAATAGTAGGAAGATTTTTTTCTTCTTCTTTAGGATAAGAATTGTTATCCTCTATAATCACCAGAAGCTTTACGCTTATATCACCGGTTGAATGTATTTCAAAATCCTTTTTTTCATTCCCTTCAAGATAACCACGATACGCACATTTTACATCGCTATTTTTCAGGGAATCAGGATACTCATTTTTGTCTATTGCGGTCATATCTTTTTCAAGCAGCTTAACCTCGTTTGAAACTTCTTTTTCTGTGTACAAATAGAGGCCATATCCAATGTTACCTTTAACATCATTCTCTAACCTGACGGTTGTTTTTCCATTCGTTAAATTAAGGGTTATTGAACCATCCGCAAAAACGCCTGCACTGCTCCAAGACAAATTATTTCTTGTATAAACTGCCGTAACATCCGCTGATTTGAAACAAGTTATAGAGATGACAAAGAGCGCTACCAAAAGCGCAAAAAAGGCGATTATGATGTATTTTATATTTTTGTTCAAACCAAAACCGCCTTTCTGCTGAGTATTCTTTAATCAACCCATTTTGCAAAATTATTTACAAATCGAATATAATGGGTGTTTGCTGCTTCAAAGATTTCATAGTAAGCCCAGTATGCATTATCACGAACATCTATAAAATCAATCAGCTTATCCAAATTATTATCTATGTATTCTTTATCGGGAATGCGTTCAAGCATTCTATTTACGATTGTTACCGCCTCGGCACGAGTTATGGTGTTGTCTGCCTTAAGCGAACCGTCAGGATATCCGGTGACATATCCATTCGCGTAAGCCTTTTTCATGGTGTCGTATGCCCAATGACTTCTTTCAAAATCTGTAAAGGCTATATCCTTAGGGCTAATGGGGCTGCCGCTCCGCTTTTCAAAGAACCTTACACAAATTGCCGCAAATTCAGCTCTTGTTATATTATCACTTGGTCTAAAGTAACCTTCATAACCAAAAATAATGTTTCCTTTTTCAGCTCTTGATATATATTTAGCAAACCATTCGCTTTCTGCAACATCTTTGAATGTTGTCTTTGTTGAAGTTAAGTTATCTTCGTTATAATCTGCAAAAATTCTCGCAAAGATTGTTGCTGTTTCAGCTCTTGTAATTGGAGCTTCGGGTTCAAACAAATCATTAGGTCTGCCAATTACATAAGCACGTCTTAATAGCTTTGTCGTGCCGGTACCCGGTTTGATTGAGCCTCCGGTGCCACCACCGCCACCGCCTGAGCTTTCAGGCATATACCACCAACTGAAATCTGCTCTCAGGCTTTTGTTTTGATAGTCGTTACCCACCGATGTTTCTAAATACACAGTTAATCGATAAGTTACGCTTTGCCGGTTACCCGGCAAGGAATAGGTAACTGAGTCAGGCATCTCCTTCATCAGCTCGTCATATAAGGGTTCTTCTTCGCCTAGTATCTCAACCCTTAGTTTTAAGACCTCTGCCAATTTCTCGGAGTTAGCTAACACTTCGGCCTTAAACATAATATCAATATTTTCCTTGTGGGATATATTTAAAACATAATCCTGTGAAATTTCATCACCGGGAAACATGTTTTCGGCTGAGAAAATCTTATTTGCACTTTCATTAGGACCGTTTAAAACAATGGAACTTCCCGCAGCGTAAACCGGCATTATCTCTAATACCAAATTCAGTATGAGGATACAACAGATCATGAAAGAATAACTTTTTATGTGTTTTTGTGGGTGCACACTTTTCCCTCCGTTTCGTTTTTTATACGCTAGCATAATTATCGTTTGTATTTTCGTCTGGCGGCAATAGAACGAACAATCGGAATTTTGCTGATATAAAGCATTTTAAGCTTACTTTTCCAATATACATATTCTTCTTTATCCAATGCGCGTGCCATTTCCATTTTTATGTAATCTCTTTCTTCCTTAAAGGGGATAAATAAATTTACGAATAACGCAGCAATTAGGAAAGCTCCGATAAGTATTGCAAGTATTATTAGTGAAAGTTCATCAATAAATAATGTGTCTGTGCTGTAGTCCAAGGTTTTTGCTCGCTTTCTATTGTTTATTCTTAAATTGCTACAACTTTTCTTTTCAGTCGTAGCTGAATTTTCTTTATATTCCTCGCCCCGTAGATAGCTTAGAAGCTTTTTCTTTGCTGTTTGATTTTCTTTTTCCTGAGGGGCATCCATAAAAATCGTCAGTAGTTCGTTCCATTCTTCGATAGAAGCAAGACCGCTTGGAACACGTTCCTCAAGAGAACTTGCAAGTTTTTGTTTTCTTTCTGTTGATAAATTCTCTAGTTACTCTGCGCTTTCGCACTTGGTAACAATCAATACTGCATCCAGTAGCTCCATAGGTTCTCCTTTCACTGCTCAATGTCTATCTTTTCCACAATCCTTGTATATAGATTTTCGAGCAGCATTTGTGTTTTTTCACCATCATCCCAAATAGTATAATCAATTACAGATGCAATGATTGTATAGATAAAATACTCAGCTTGACCATGAGTACATCCAAAAATGCCCATAAGCTTCTCGGCATATCTCTCATAGAGCAGCCTGAAGTCTTTGGATTTCTCTCTCATACGTTCTCCGAACACAGGACTGGTAGTAATCTGAATTGCAAGACGCAGCTCATACTTATACTTTTCAACCTCGCTCAAAAGAGTGTCAAAATAATTACGGACATCATCTGTATGGTTGAGTGTAAAAGTAAAGAGTGCATCAACGACTTTTGAAATGCCGTACCTCCCGGCACTTATCCATATATCGTCTTTGTTTTCAAACCAATGATACAAACTGCTTTGCGCAAGTTTTGTTTCTCTGCACAAATCGCCTATTGAGGCGTTTGTCAGTCCAGTTTTCAAAAGATATTCCCAAGTGGTCGCAATAATAAGTTTTTTCTTGTCGGACGAGTGTTGCATGTCCATTTTAAATTCAACTCCTTTATAAAATTACTTAGCTGCCTCATAATGTTTGTGTAATGGTTATTACAAAGTACAGCAAAAAAATAAGCCTTGCGACATAATCGAAATTATGTGGTGAAATCCAACTGGGTCATACTTCACAGCACAGATATTATAGCATGTTCAGGAGAGATTGTCAATGATTTACATACTTTTTCATAAAAATCATCAATATATACATAAAAAACAGCATGACGAAAAGACCGATTTTATAGGTTAAACAAAAACCGGTCTTATCGTTATGCATTTTTTAAAATAAATAGAGTTTGCCATGGGAAATTTTAGTCCTTTTTATGTCAGAGTGTTTTTGCCTTGCCACATAATTTCGATTATGTGGTGTTTTTTGTTTTATATCCTTAAAAGCCCGAGACTTTGAATCTGGCGACGGTGTATGTCACCTGTTTCCATTGTGTATATACGCGTCGTATTTACACTTGAATGTCCCAGGATATCAGCCAAGCGCACAATATCTTTTTGGATTGAATAATAAGTGCGAGCAAATAAGTGTCTGAGGTTATGCGGAAATACTTTTTCCTTATCAACATTAGCGCTTTCGCATAAGGACTTCATCATTTTCCATATTGTACTTCTATCAAGCGGTTTCCCTGTCTTTGTCACAAATATGGAGCCACTTGTTATTTTTTGTTCCTTTGCATACTGCAATAAGGTTTTGCAAAGCTTTTTAGGTAAAATTACAATACGCACTTTGCCTTTTAGGTTAATATTTGCTCTTTTTTCATTTACAGCTTGAACTGTTATATACTGTAATTCGGATACTCTGATTCCGCTTGAGCAGATCGTTTGCATAAGCAAGTATAGCCGTTCATTGCTTTTTTTCTTTGCAGCGTCTAAAAGTCTTTCGTACTCAATCCTAGTAAGTTCTTTTTCCTTCTGTGCAAAAATCTGTTTTTGAATTTTTAGTGTCTTGACTTTAAGGTCATACCAACGGTTAAATTCAAAAAAACTGTTTAGGGATGAAAGAATAGAGTTTACGGAGGACGGGGCGAAAATACCCTTTAAATACTCTTTGTAAGCAAGAACCTTTCGCTTATCAATGTGTTCTCCTTTGGTCCAGTCAGAAAAAGCCGTTATATCGCGAATATATTTTTCTTGTGTAGCACTGGCCTTTTCTTCTTCAATGAGGTAATTTTCAAAGTTTTTGATTAAGTCCGGGGATATTGTTTTATTCATTGCAACAACTTCCTTTCTTATTTATATATTGTATCACAAAATATAATAATATTCGATGAAGTTGCCAATAATTTACAATTTATTTTTAAATATGATTCTTTTGTATGGTGTATCGCCTTTCTTTTTACGATTGTATATTTTACTGTCTAATGATTATATCATCATATAGTAAAATGTCAACGGTTTTTGTTAATTTTATTGACGAATTTGACAATGTGTTGTACAATATATAAACAAAGGAAGTGATTTTGTTGGATTTGTATAAAAACCTGATTCGCAAAAGAATAAAAGAAAAATTCCATACGATAGAAAATTTTTCAAAACATATAAATATTCCGCGTACAACGATTAATTTTATTTTAAAAAACGGTGTGTCAGTATCTAATTACGGCATGGTGAGTACCATTTTAAAGGAACTTGACATCCATCCCATTAATGAACATCCTGTCGTCATTGATGAAGAGCTGCTTGATTTTATAAAAATTTACAGTTCGCTTGACGATATTGGTAAGCACGCTGTGACCTCAGTGGCAAAAACTGAGTATAGACGGCTTCATCCCGAATTTTTAGAAGAAGCTATTATTGCTGCATACGGAAGCATAACTTCAGGAAAACCCCTGACAGATGAAGAAAAAACAATTATGGACCTGATAGACAAAATAAAAAAGGATAAAAATGGCAAATAATTTAGCAAAAGAAAAGGCACTCAAAATATTAATTCAAAACAAACTTTACTCATTGACTGATTATGAGGATTTACAACACATTCTTGAATCTAATCAGTTTACGATTATTGAGTATAAAAAACATACTAACTCAGAACCTGTTTCTGAACTCATAAAAAGGTTAAGGGTTGAAAATGAAACCCAGCAAAACGACTCTTTCTTATACATAAATAACAACCTAAAATTTTTATTTATAAATGAAAATATTCCCCTCGAGGACAAGTGTGCCCTTTTGCGCCATGAACTTGGACACATCTGTGATCCTGATTTGAAAAATAGTAATCCACAAAACACTAGAATTAAAAGAGAAGAGTTTGCAAATGAGTTCTCCTGTTATACTAAAAATCCCGGCATTCGCTTAAAGATTTATGTTTTTTTAATAAAAAAATGGAAATTATTAGTTGCTATAATGGTGCTAATAGCTTGTGTCTTAGGGTTATCAGTTATGAATAAGTCCTTAATAACACAGCCAGCAAAACCTGTAACAGGCGATGTCTCAACCTATGTGAATTCTGACAATACATATTATGTAACATCAGCTGGCAAAAAATATCACCTGAAACACTGCATTACCATTAAGTATAGAAACAATTTGACAGAAATCAAATTAAACGATGCTATAAATAATGGGTATAAACCATGTATGATATGTAATCCAGAAGAAGAATAAAATTTTACGAACTTCCATAAGCGCGTATTTTATCTCCGCATCCACAAACAATATCACAACAAAGATATCAAGCTAACAAAGGATTAATCCTTATTGGACGCACAAAACTTTCACATATGCTATATAACCATTAGGATCTAGTGTCTCCGACGTGCAGGTTCAAGTCCTGTCATCCGCACCATTATGAGCGTTTTTATAGAATTTTAGTCATTCTATGAATACGCTCTTTTTTTGACCAGAAACGGCATTTATTTTCGGGCAAATCTTGACATGCAAAGAAATTTTCTATACAATGAAAATGGTATATATAGAAAGGTTGTGAAACAAATGAGTTGTACAAAAAAAGCAATTATCAACGCGAAAGTTGTTTTGGAAAACGGCATCATTTGGGATGGCGTTATCCTGATTGAAAATGAAAAAATCACCCAGATAGGCGATGTTCGTAATATACAGATACCGGAAGATGCAAAGCGCATTGATGCCGACGGTGCTTATGTAGGCCCCGGTTTTGTAGACCTGCATGTACATGGTGCAGGGTATGATTCCACTTATTTTAAACCAGTAGAAGCGGCCAATTATTTTTTAACCCGCGGCACGACAACCATATTGGCAACACCGCCGTATCAGCTGAACTTGTCGGAGTTTTTGGATGCTATCCGTATATCCCGCGAGGCGATGAAGCGCACGAAAGTGATCAAAGGTTTATATTTAGAGGGTCCGTACATAAATGTAAAATACGGCGCTTATGCCCATTTAAATCCCTGGCGCGGTCCCATCAATCCTGAGGAATTTAAGGCCTTGGTAGATGCGGCAGGCACCGATGCCAAGGTATGGACTATTGCACCGGAGCGCGAAGGCTTGGTGCCGTTTTTAGAATATGCCAGAAAAGTAGCACCCGATGTAGTCTTTGCCGTAGGACACAGCGAAGCGACACCGGAGCAGATTCGCAAGCTGGGCAAATATCGCCCCTCATTGCAGACGCACTCCATGTGCGCAACCGGCCGTTTGCCCGTGTTTGACGAGGGTACCCGTGATTTCGGTCCGGATGAATATTGCTTCCGTGAGCCGGATGTATATTGCGAGTTGATTTCTGACTCTTGCGGGGCACATGTCGATGCCGAAATGCAACGGCTCCTGCTCCACACAAAAGGCGTGCACCGCGTTGTTCTGATTACGGACAGTGCAGCAATTGATGAGGTATTTCTGGATCAGCCGACACCGCCCGAGCTTGCACATGTAACAGATTTAAATTTTGATGACAATGGCGAACTTGCCGGCAGCCGACTCACCATGGACATGGTTTGCCGCAATATTATGAAACACACAAACTGCGGTATTTGTCAGGCCTTTATCATGGCATCGTTAAATCCTGCCAAGGCAATCGGCATGGATGACGAAATTGGCTCAATCGAAGTTGGTAAGCAGGCAGACCTGGTGTTTGTTGACGATATGTTTAATGTAAAAAAGGTGATGCTCGGCGGAGAAATTTGTGTGTTTTAAAACAGGAGGAATGAACATGAATACCTTACAAGTTGGATATGCAGAAGTAAATATCAACCCACCCCTGGGCATTGGCGTGTATGGCTATTATGTACCCCGTTTTGCCAAAGGTTTTTTGGATGACTTAGTGGCTTCGGCTCTGGCACTTACTTTGGGCGAAACCACCATCATGATACTTGCTCTGGATATATGCGAAATTGAATCGCCTGAAATTAATTGCTACGCCACCGCCGTTTCAGATGCAACGGGAATTCCAAAGGAAAACATTGTGATTTGCGCTACGCATACACACACAGGCCCCTTTATATCTACTACGACAGACTATTTTGAAACGCCGGAAGAACCCATTCGTGAATATTCCAAATTTCTCAGCCAGCGTGTGGCAGATGCTGCCAAACTGGCGCTGGCAGAATTAAAACCGGCAAAAATGGGTTATATCGTTGGCTGGGCACCGGATCGTGTGGCATATATCCGCCGCTATAAAATGAAGGACGGCACCACCGTGACCTGTCCACCCATTGATGATCCCAACATTGACCATCCTATCGGCGAGCTTGACCAGCGTGTAAATGTGCTCCGTTTTGACCGCGAGGGCGCTGAAAGTGTTGTTTTGGTAAACTATGGCATACATGCCGATACCATCGGCGGTGAATATATATCTGCAGATTTTCCAAGCTGGATGCGTAAGACCATTGACAAAGCTTTGGACGGCACAAAATGCATGTTTATCCCCGGCGCACAGGGCGATGTAGGCAGCACCAATGTTCATCCCAAAGACGGTGATATGAATGATACAGAAATCAGCTTTGATAACGAAATGAAGAGTCCCGGCATGGCGCGGTTTGTTGGTCGTGCGCTGGCAGGCACAGTTTTGCAGGTGTTTGATAAAGTACACTATGCGCCAGTTAACTGCCTCAGGATCTTGCACAAAGAGGTACAGATTCCCACAAACAAGGCAACCGCAGAGGAACTTCCTTTGGCACATCAATATAAAGCACTTCACGAAGCCGGCAGAGATGACGAAATTCCCTTCGATGCCATGGAACTTACCACAGTTGTGGCAGAGGCATTGCGCATGTGCAGCTTAGAAGACGCGCCCGACAACTTTACAATGGATTTAGTTGGCGTGCAAATTGGCAGCGTTGCTATGGTAGGCATTCCCGGAGAGCCATTTACAGACATTGGCGTGGGCATCAAAGAGGCAGAAGGCTGGCCGATGATTATGCCTTGCGCACTGACAAATGGCTGTGCAGGCTATTTCCCGATGCAGTCCGCATATGACGAGGGCGGCTACGAGGCACGCGCATCTATTTTCAAGGCCGGTGTTGGCGAGCGTTTGGTTCAGGGCGGCAAAGACCTGCTATACGAATTGAAAAATAATTAATGATGATAAAAAATAAAGGGGTTGTAGCATTGTGCTACAACCCCTTGTTGTTTCGTGCCGCAATCACGACCAGTCCGTCGTGATCTTTTATTTCAAAGTAAACTATATATATTTTTTATCCGCGCCAGCAGGGATGCACATACCGCATATCCCGTCCGCCAAAAGCCAGCGATTTATGAATGGTGTGATATGCTTCGGTGGTATCCGACATCTTCGCAACAGCTTCCGGATTTCCAAGTCGGGAAACAGCATTCCATTCTGCAAGAACATACGCGCGCATAGGATATGCATCCCAAAGAGCGAGTCCCTTGCCACCGGCAGCGTAAATCTGTTTTGCCGCACTTACATACATTTCCACCGGTGTATCGCCCTCACACTGTATATCCGAATAAAAATCCAAACCGTATTTGTCTGTAATAGCACGATATGCAGGAATCGCACCGGCAATTCTGTCCATGTCATTGCTCCGGGGACGCACATATATAAATTTGCTGTTGGCTTTTTCTTCATATTTTTTCAAATCAATCAGGCCGTCTTCCGCCAATACATCGTCTGTTTCTTCACAGACACATATCTTACACTGCACAATTCCGTCAATCAACCCTTCTTTTGCCCAGCGTTCCACATCCAAACTGTCTCTCTTGCTGGCCTCCAGGTCAAAGTACGCTGTTGTATATATCTTCAGCGGTTTGGTGCCGTGCTCTGCAGCGTACTCATTCAGCGCCTGACGCAGTCTGCGATAGAAATCCGTCATAATGTCTGCACGGGTTTCCATAAGGCGGGGATCATCCGCCGGAAGTCTGCGGCAGTCCACGCTATCGCCAAACTTTTCCCGGAAACGCTCAATTACCGGCTCTTCAAAGAGCAGGTGCTGTCCGCGAGTCCAGATATGTTCTACGCCATCAAAGCCCAGCTCAGCAGATTCCAGCATCGCATCAATGATAAAATCCTGTACTTCTTTGTATCCGTAGGAAAGAAATTCACAATATCGCCCGTCTCTGGCTTTACACCGCAGATGTGGATTTTCAGCCACGAAGGGCACATCAAAGAACGGCTCAGACATAGGGAAACAGAAGTTAGAAAGTTGCATCCGATGCGCGGCAAACATCTGCATATCATACTTATGGGCATAAGCGATTTGCTCAGCATACACAGCTTTACGGTTTTCTTTTAATTTACGCATGTAACTTCCCCGATACTCGCTCCATGCATCCCGATAGCGATAAGCAGGATCCGCCTCATAAGATACCAGATCGTTTGCAACTTCCTGACAGATGATGCCTACATCACTGTCCTTCATGGCATATATGCCCTTGCAGTAATCTTTTGTTGTCTTTGCGCCATCCCAGCCATGAAAATCTCCATCCCAGTGCGCAAGCATGGTGCGATGGTGATTCTTCGCCAGGTATTCCTGCACTTCCGCTTCCTCCATGGGAACAAATCGAAACCACAACACACTGGAGGTGTGGGGAAATTTGACATCAATCTTTTCAATGGTAATGGTCTGTCCTGTCATATCAGCACATTTCCAAAAAGTTTCTTCTACTGCTTCCATGTGATTCCAGGTACAGTAACAACCCGTGTCACTCGCGCCGACGCAGCGACTAAACTCGTCATCTGTCAGCTTCAGGTGCACATGACGGGAAAAACAATTTCCTCCTGTATCTGCCATGCACACATATATCCGATACCAACCATCAAGTTTCGGTGCAATGGTAACCGGTTCGGGATAGGATTCCTTCGAGGCAAACAAAAGATTTCCGGAGACTGCTGCAGTTTTATAAGACGAGACTTCCCAATGGTCTGCAGTACTGAAATCAGCTAGCCTGTCCTTTTCCTGCACAGCAGCGGCAAGATCGCTGATAATAACTTCTTTACGCATGATACATGCCTCCAATTCGGTAATATATATTAGACAAAGATGGACGAACCTCTCTTTTTCTTTTACATTATAGCACATAAGATAAAGACTGTAAAGCAATTTCTGCCACTTTTCCGAAAACG
>JAZPYM010000111.1:0-45463 GCA_045544215.1 Congzhengia sp. | reverse complement strand
TATAAATTTAAAAATAGTTGAAGAACTATACGGGGCAGAAAATCCTATATTGAAATATGTGGGGTTACAACTATGGGACGAATACTGTAGAATCTTAAAAGCGGACAAAGAAAAGGACGAGGATTACCCCGTCCGACAAAGATTAGAAGATTTGACTCTTCCATTTAGATACAGTTTGATAAACAAAATATTAGATTGGCAAAAAAACAAACCATACAATCCACTTTTAGATATGCCTCCTGAATATTATAAGTGCCCTACATTGATGTTGGTTATTCCCGGAATGAAAGGAACAACAGAATATATCGCATCTGATTTTGCATTGTTTCCGCTAATTATATATTATTTAAGAACTATATATGAGCACAAAAAGTATTTCAACTATTGCAAGGTATGTGGTAAGTTGTTTTTTCCTCCGGATTATAGTAAGACAACTATTTGCTCTGATAAATGCAAAGAGAAGCAGCAGAAGGTGAATAAGAAAAAATATGATGAAACCCATAAAGACATAGATTATGAAAAAGCCTATAAGAATGAAACGCAATATTGGCGTAATCGAATAAACAAAGCAAAAAGGCATAAGCTGCCTGAAGAAGAAATGGAACGAGTTTATGAACTCTATGATAATTTCAAAACCATTTCTCTTAAAATGAAAAAGGATATAGAGAGAGGCGAGTTCACTTATGTTGCATTGGATAATTGGTTTCTCGACCAACGCGAGGTCATAAATAAGTTTATGGAAGATAATCACATAGATAAGCGATGCTAATTCTCCCAATGGAATACACCGTTTACCGACTACACAAATTACTGCAGGTCTGACCGTCTGCCAACCATACGGCAGACGACCACCCCTTTGTAATTTTGCCGTCTGCGAAAATATATTGCTCATTTGCGGCGAGCAACATATTTTCACACCCGCCCCGTCGGCAAAGGTGTAACACACTACACTTTGCAGAGCAAAGAAGTGTGCCAAATGTTCCCTTTGGATTCCCTAAAAAGAGTATATATCTGCAATTACAGCG
This sequence comes from Congzhengia sp., assembly GCA_045544215.1. Taxonomy (GTDB): domain Bacteria; phylum Bacillota; class Clostridia; order UBA1381; family UBA9506; genus Congzhengia. The sequence goes on along the minus strand of JAZPYM010000111.1, from coordinate 44,438 downwards.
CAGTTATATACTCTTTTTTCTAATCATCACATAGGTATCGAACCTTGTGATGATTACATAGTAAATGTTGTTAGCTCACAAATTTACTATGCTGATTTATCCTCATAGTGTGTTGAGGATAAATATTTTTATCAGCAAAGTGCCGAAAACTAGCAAAACATATTGTAAAAGTTGGAAAACTATGCTATAATATTTACGCTAGACTATACTCACTATAATGGGTGAAGTATATTTCTCGTTACAAAGTGTACGCTAATAAGGTAAAAGCGTACACTCTGACTAATCATAACTTTGTAATGAGAAGTAGTGAGTAAGCGTCTAGCAACCTTATCGTCAGAGTTTGTATGTTTTTCGTGCGTAGCTCTGAGATATGGGCTACGCATTTTTCATTTAAATGGGAAGTGATAAAAGAGTTGTTTTATATAAACAAAAATAATTATTTACAAGAAAGGATCGTTTTTATGAGAAAATTAATTAAAGTTTTAGGTTCAGTTTTATTGACTACATCAATCATGTTGTCATCAGTTGTATTTGCTAAGGGAGATATAAAAGTTGCAATTGATGGAAAACAAGTAGAATTTGATGTTAAACCACAGCTTATCAATAGTAGAACAATGGTTCCCCTTCGTGCAATATTTGAAGCTCTTGGGGCAGAGGTTGATTGGGAAAATGACACCCAAACAATAGTTGCAACTAAAGATGGAGTTACTATTGTATCAACAATAGGAAATACCAAAATGTATGTTGATGATATAGAAAAGACCATGGATGTTGCTCCAATGTTAGTTGATGGAAGAACTCTCGTTCCGGTAAGATTTGTTGCAGAAGCTTTTGAATGTGAAGTCTTTTGGTCGGATAGCGATTACGCTGTTTATATCAAAACATCAAATGCTATTGAAGACAAAAACAATAATGTTGGACAAGAATAAAAGGAGATGAAAAAATGAGAAGTAAATTTAGAGCAATTACTTGTATGGCTATTATATTATCTATGCTTATTAGTATTATTCCTGCATATGCCGCAGTTACAGATACATCAAGTGTTGATAAAATGTTAGCTTTAATAGGTAATCAAAATTTCAATAATACTACATCTATATCAGAAGTAAAAAATTATATAAATCATTTTACATACAATTCTAAATATGCTGCATTATACGGAAAGCAATTTGATCATCCCAATAACGGAAAAATGGTTGGAACGGTTTCCGATGGAACATATACTATAAGCGAGATAAACGCAAAAGGATGCTATGCATATTCCAAATTTGTTGCTTCAGTAATATATGGTAAAAATGGTTCGAGAAAATACCATACCGAAAAAGCAAAAAAATTAACAGGTAATGGATTAAAAAATTTCCTGTTAAGCGAAGCACAAGCAGGTGAACATCTTAGAATAGATAATACACACTCTGTCATCTTTGTTTCCGGAGATAATAATGGTTTCTATTACTTTAGTTATAATGGTGACAACTATGGCAAAAAAATTCTGTTAGTGTATAAAACGTATGCTGATTTTGCAAAAAAATACAATAATATATCATCTTCTGAGAAATCTTCTGTTTGGCTTTATAATGCAAATACTAACACTAATACTGGAACGACGATATCCACGATTACAACAGAAGATCTTTTCTTAAAATATCCACAGTATCTTGTCAAAGATACAAAAACAAAGGATGGTTTAAGCAAAGCTAGCAAAGCATATTATGCGGTTCTCAATTCATATTCAAAAGGTGACGAAACCTATGCCGCATATATGAATGGTATGAGCGATGGTATATCTGTAACTATCAAAGATATTTTTGGTAAATTGGGTTTTGGCGAGACACTTTATGAAACATGGGCACGCGAAGCTACAACACATTATATGCAGTCTATGATGGAAAACGAACAAATCGTCAGCATTGCCACCTCAAAGGTAAATAGTGCATTTAAGAAGATAAAAACGGCATATTCTGTAAATTCTACTGTGGATAAAAGCAAAATAGCCAACGAATTACATCAAATTGCAAAAGAAAATAATATTTCTATTTCTCCGAACGATATGGATGAATTAGTAAATGGTCTCTATGACGATAAAAAGCTGGGCGATTACATAAAGGCAGCTGATGAGGCTATGTCTATATGGAAAGTTGTAGTTGGACTTACCGAAATTCATGCAATAGAAAAAACCACATTAAATATGCTGATTGAAGAACTTGAAAAATCAGGACAACAACAAAGCGACTTGTACTTAGGCTTATCTTTGCTCAAAAAAGACATCGAAAAAGATGTAGCATCATATGTTTTAAAAACATATGGAACTGAAAAAGCTATAGACTTTTTAGTTGATAATATTGATGAGTTTATATTCAGCTTTGCAAGTGGAGTTACCGTTGCAATTGTAAAGGTACCAACAAAACTTTTTGCGGACTACGTATATCAAGATGCAAAAGCAGATAAAATTGCACAAGCTACTATGCACACAAGCTTTGTTTCAAGCATTGACATTTGCTTGTCCCAGTATAGATTAAAATTTATGCAAGGAAAAGGGAATATATCTGATATTGAAAAATATGAAAAATTATATCACTCATATTTGGCGTCATATATAGCAACACTTGAATTATGCAACGATATATGCAAGCAAAAGCACAAGAATTCTTTAGGAAAAGATTGTTTGCAACAAATTGAAGAAATTAAAAATACATACACTTATGACAATCATATTAAGTGGAGCAAAGAATTAGCACTTCATAATTTGAATAGTAATAATACAAATTCTATGAATAGCAATGTTACTAATAATTCAAACAGTTCAAAACCAATTAATTCCGGAGCAACATCGGTCAAAATCTCTCCTAATTCTTATCCTAAAGGAAATATAGAATATGGTAAAGATTTTAAGTTGACAGCTAAGTTTACATCAGATTGTGCAATTAGCGAGGCTAGAGCTTATATGCTTGATAGTAACAAAAATGTCATTATGGAAGCAAAAGGATCTAGTACAACAGGTAATTATTATGTTGAAGGCTATGCTCTCGATAAAGGTATGAAATTTCATAAATTGAACCCAGGTGGATATTATCTTAAATATTATGTAAAAGATGCAAATGGAGATACTGCTACCTGGACAAGTAATAAGTTCTATGTTGTAAAAAATAATACTGCAGCAAGCGACACAAGTGATTCGCAGGTTGAAAAACCTTCTACGCCAATCAAATTCGAGCTAGAATCTGTACCAAAAGGAAACTTAAGATATGGCGAATCATTCACTTTGAAAGGTTGGTTTAGGTCAGATAGTGCAATTGTTGAAGCAAGAGCATATATGCTGGATGCCAATAAAAATGTTGTTATGGAAGCAAAGGCTTCTAGTACAACCAGCAATTATAAAATTCAGGGCTACAAACTTGATAAAGGAATGAAATTTGATGAGTTGAATCCTGGTGCATATTATCTTAAGTATTATGTTAAAGATGCAGACGGAGATACCGCTACTTGGATGAGTGATAAGTTCTATATAGTAAAAGATAGTTCCAACACATCAAACGATACAAGTGATTCACAGGTTGAAAAACCTTCTACACCAATCAAATTCGAGTTAGAATCTGTACCGAAAGGAAACTTAAGATATGGCGAATCATTCACTTTGAAAGGTTGGTTTAGATCTGATAGCGCTATTGTTGAAGCAAGAGCATATATGTTAGATGCCAATAAAAATGTTATTATGGAAGCAAAGGCTTCTAGTACAACAAGCAACTATAAAATCCAAGGCTACAAACTTGATAAGGGAATGAAATTTGATGAGTTGAGTCCCGGCGGATACTATCTTAAGTATTTTGTAAAAGACGCGGACGGAGATACTGCTACTTGGATCAGTGATAAATTTTACATCGTGCAAGATAATAATACGGGCAATTCAAGTTCAGGCAAAACAATATCTGATGGTGTATATGTAATTGCAACAAAGTTAAATACTAATTATGTGTTAGATATTTCGGGTGCATCGAAGGATAATGGTGCAAATTTACAACTTTGGAAAAATAATGGTTCATCAGCACAAACATTCAAAGTGACACACGTTGGAAACGGTTATTATCAAATAGTAAATACTAATTCCGGCAAGGCAATTGATGTACAAAACGGAGATACTGCAGCCGGAACAAATGTATGGCAATATCAAATAAATAATACTGATGCACAGCTTTGGAAAATTGTAAGTGCAGGTGGTGGAAGTTACTATATTATCGGAAAAGGTAGCGGACTTTATTTGGACGTTGATAATGCTTATGCAGATAGTGGAACAAACGTAAAGATATTTGATAGAAATGATGCATATGATGCTCAGAAATGGTTTTTTACAAAAACATCATCAAGCAGTAGTTCATCTTCTTCATCATCAACACCCAAACCAAGCACTTCTCAGAATTCTACACCTGCGGCACCATCTACATCAATAAGATTTGAAATAGAGTCAATGCCGAAAGGAAACTTACCTTACGGAAAATCCTTTAGTTTAAAAGGATGGTTCAGGTCAGATAGTGCCATAGTTGAAGCAAGAGCTTATATGCTGGATGCTAACAAGAATGTTGTAATGCAGTCAGATCCTGCATCGAGCACAACAAGCAATTACAAAATTCAAGGATATAAACTTGATAAAGCTATGAAGTTTGATAAGTTAAGTCCGGGTGGTTATTACCTTAAATTCTTTGTAAGAGATGCAAATGGTGATACATTTACTTGGATAAGTGATAAGTTTTATATTGTAAAATAATCTGTAAAAGTGCCTTGAGATTTTGAGCAAATCTCAAGGCGCTTTTTATTTAGCTTCAAGTATAAAAACGATTAGATGCTTAAACATTTCTTGAAATTCTCAATTTTCATTTGCTTTTTTCAAATTTTCATTGATTTTATAAAGACTTTGTGTTATAATAGTATTATTTAATATGAATGGAGAGTACATGAATGAGTAGATCTTACGATAAATTATGGAAGTTAATGATAGATAAAAAAATCAACAAAGTTCAGTTGTGTCAAAAAGCTTCTATAAGCACAAACGCAATGGCAAAATTAGGTAAAAACGAACCAGTCTCTATTGAAATATTGGAAAAAATTTGCAATGTATTAAATTGTAGTATTAATGAAATTTACTCACATGAAATTGAAAGCAAAATAAATTAAATAGAGGTTGTTTTTATGAGTGAAATTAAAATATATGACGAATTACTTTCAAAGTTAGCGCAAATAGACTGGGATTTTGAAGATGTATCTAACGATCCACTTTCCCTCTTACATCCGTATCCTGCTAGGTTTATAAATAGCATACCTAAAGAGTTAATAAAAAATTTAGAAATTCCAAAGGATACAGGAGTTTTTGATCCTTTCTGTGGAAGTGGAACAACACTTTATGAGGCTCAAAAAGCAGGACTATCATCAACCGGAGTAGATTTAAACCCTATTGCATGTTTAATTAGTCGAGTTAAATTACAAAGACTGGAAGAAGAGTTTGAGGATATTTACGAAAATATACTGACAAACGCTCAACGAGACTTAGGAGATTTAAAATATCCCGTACCTGCAATACCCAATCTAGACCATTGGTTTAAAAAAGATATACAACTTGCAATAACCTCTCTTGTAAACAATATTAATAACATTGAACAGGATGAAATAAGAGATGCTCTTTTTTTCGCCCTATCGAGCATCATTGTTCGTGTTTCTAATCAAGAAAGTGACACACGATATGCCGCTATTCAAAACAATTATAATGCTTCTGATGTGTTTAATTGTTTTAGAAATTCGTGTAAAAAATTACTTAAGTTCAAAGCAGGAAATGCAGAACAGAGCTATGCTGATTTTAAGGTCATCAACAATGACATTTTAAGCGTAAAACCTGATGACATAACTAATAAAATTGGTCTCGTTATCACTTCTCCTCCATATCCAAACGCATATGAATATTGGTTATACCACAAATATCGTATGTGGTGGTTAGGTTATAATCCCATATCTGTCAGGACACATGAAATTGGAGCACGACCACATTATCAAAAAAAGAACGGACAGACGGCAGATGATTTTAAGGTACAAATGAGTTGTGTCGCTGATTTGTTAGATAAGACATTATGCAAAAACGGCTATGTGTGTATTGTAATTGGTCGTTCTATTATAAAAGGAGAAGAAATCGACAACGCAGCATTAATAATAGATATTTTTAATACTCGCAAGTATAAGTTATGTGCCGATATAGAACGAAATATATCATCCACAAAAAAATCCTTTAATTTGAAGTACGGGAAAATAAAAACAGAGCACATACTTATCTTTAGAAAGGAAAACTAATGGATATTAATATTTTTCTTTTTAATTATAAATATATGGAATACGAAAAAGAGTTGTTAAAACGTGAAATTGAATCACTAATTCCAAATGCAATTTTAGAAAAAGATGGACATGCCTATGTATTAAGAAATATATGTCAGGAAGATTTACCACTAATAGACAGAATAACATATATCAAAGGTTATTCTATAGGAAAAGATTACCATTTAACTTTACAAGGAAAATTAGAGGAATCGTGCAAAGATATTTCTGACAGCAAACAAGCAACCCGATACTCAACAAACGGACTTCATGAGTACAAAGGAAAATTTAATCCTCAAATTGTTCATGCTATTTTGAATGTATTAAAAATTAGAAATTCGGAGCGAGTTTTAGATCCTTTTTGCGGAAGTGGAACAACATTATTAGAGTGTGAACACATGGGAATTCATGCAGAAGGTACAGATATAAATCCTCTAGCTTCATATATAGCTAATACAAAAATCAAGGCATTATCTATCGATGCTGAATATACCTTAAAGTTCATCAAAAACATCGTAGACTCAATAAAACAAAACAAACATATCACCCAATATGATTCCGATGATAGAATGGTTTACCTTTCACACTGGATTCCTGAAGAAACACTTATGAAATTGGAATTCATTAGAAATAGCTGTAATACTGTTCCTGATGCCATAAGTGATTTTATCAAAGTATTAGCAAGTGATTTGATTCGAGACTATTCAAATCAAGAACCTTCAGATTTGAGGATTCGAAAAAGAATTTCCCCATTTCCTACAGTTCCATTTGAAGATGTTTTGATGAAAAATTCAATTAAATATTTAGAAAGAATCAACAATGTAAATAATGCTATTACTACGCATCAATGTAACATTGCCCATAACATTGATATAAGAAATGTTAATGTTGACAATTTCACTAAATTTGACGCAGCAATTACCAGTCCTCCATATGCAACTGCATTGCCATATATTGACACACAAAGAATTAGTTTAGTGTGGTTAGGGATGATTTCTGCATCAGAAATCAAAGAACTTGAGTCTACATTAATCGGGAGTCGAGAACTATTAAATAGCGAAAAGGCTGTGCTTAACAAAGATTTAGACGAAAATGCAGGTAATCTCCCAGATAATATATATGAGCTAATAATTCAAATGAAATCTTCCATCAATGAAAAAGATGGTTTTCGAAAGCAAGCAGTTCCAGTATTATTATATAGATATTTTTGTGATATGCAACAAATGTTTGTTAAAACGAGAAAACTCATAAAATGTAAAGGAAAATTTGCTTTGGTAGTGGGACACAACAAGACAACCTTAGGCGGTATTGAATATCAAATTGACACACCGCGTTTATTAAGTGTTTTGGCTGAAAGTGTTGGGTGGAAAACCATAGAGTTATTTCCATTACAGACATACAAAAGATATGGTCTTAATAATAAAAATGCTATCACTAAGGAAAGTTTAATTATACTTGAAAGGAGTTAACATTATGGAATTTTTACTTCAACCTGCTGTTTATAGCACTGGAAGCAACAAAAATTTATTATCAATGCTTTCTAATATGTGGATTAATAACACCGATTCCGGAAAAGGAACACTATTTATTATATCTGGTTTTGCAAACTATAATGGTGGTGTTCGCTTTTATCCGCATTTCACTAAACATATACATGATGGTGGAAAAGTTAAAGTTTTGGTAGGCGGTAGCACCTCGCAACGATTAAGTAGTCAGCAAGTAGTAGAAGCACTATTAAATTGTGGTGCAGAAGTATATGTTGTCAATAGAAAAAGACTTGTACATGCAAAGTGTTATGGTTTTTCAACAACTGATGAAAATGAACTAATTGTTACATCAGGAAACTTTACAGGACCAGGTATGTCTCAAAACGCAGAGGCAGCAATACATATAGACGATGAACAATTAGATAAAATTAAATTTTCTTGGGATGATTTATTTTCAAACATTTTCGCACAAAACTGGGATATATATAAAATGGATGCATCTGATATAGCTTCTAAAAAAGATCCCGGATGGAAACTTTTATACGATGAAATCGGAGATGTAGCAAAGTTAGATGACGACCAGGAAGTAACTATGATTGTAACATTGAGTCATTCGGATACAGCAAGAATCCAAGCCTCTCCTGGAGCAAAATCCGGTTTAGGAACACAATACTTTTGGCTCAGCAAAGGAACATTCGATTTTTTCCCTGCATTAACTGAAAAAAATAAAAGAGGTACCAAAAACACTTATTCATGCAACATTAATATGAATTACATTGATTTGAATAAAAAGACTATATCTAAAGTTACATTTGAAGCTGATAATAATTTAGACTTTAGACTTGGTACAGGTGAATTAAGATATACTAAATTAGCAGACAAAGACGATATCGCCTTAATTACTAGAGTCTCTGAATACGACTATGAGTTACGAATAATAAAAAAATCTGATGCGAGATATGCTAATTTTCTGAGGTATGCAACCACATACATCGGAAACCAAGGCAAGAAGTTTGGATTTATTGCAAACAGTGACTTGTTTAGCTTGTTATAATAAAAACTGTCCGTTCCATAGGGATACGGACAGTTTTTTATTATACTATTAGACGACAATGTACTTTTAATTCATCATAAATAAACTCAATCAATCCTTGAAAAAAAGAGTCGCCATCTTTATCACTATGATTTTCTTTGAATTTTTTTATTGTGAGAATCAAATCTTTTTGTAAATTTGACTCAATTTCTTGAGTTTCTATTATTGCAAACTTATTATTTATATATACTACTACATGATATTTCATTCGTTATCACTCCTCTAATTGCTAATCTGTGAAATCAACAATTTTCTTGCAAGTATAAATAAACTATTATCCACCGATGGAATATCCCTTGAAAGAGGATCTTTCATATATTCCACGTCGGGATTGAAGTCAGGTTTTACCGACTGATAAATTTTTGTTCGAGCATTGAACTCGGCTTCTGCATAAGTGATTTTACCGGATTTATAATCTTCAATTACGGGAGCGATGATAACTCTGACTTTTTCAAGATTATTTGCATAAAAATCAGGTCGCAGATACATATCCCGGTATTGCCATATTGCAGCATTGGCTATGTCAACAAGCTCTCCGTAGCTATAACCGTTTATCTGACCATTGAGCCAAGCATTAAAGAATATGCGGTTTGATTTTGCCCTTGCATCAGCATATCCTAAGCCATTCTGCACTTCGGTTAAATATCACCGATAAAGCTTTCAACAATGACTATTGCTTCATTTGTGGCATTGCAGGGTGCCGACTCTCTCGGCACCTCTGCTGCATTTACTGTAGCTGTAATTGTTATTGCAAGTATTAAACACATTATAATCTTTTTCATAGTAACCTCCTATAAATCTTTAAATATACTATCATCGCAGATAAGACTATCGCAAATCATCTGTACACCAAGACGGAATCCGAGTTTAAAGTTTTCAATGCTTGTTATGGCAACAATCTCATCGCTTGCATTGATAAGGTCATTTACAAGATGCAGAGGTTTGCCCTTCAGCATCTTTCCAAGCTCGTTCTCACTATCACAAAACCTCCGCATAGTTTTGGCATAATGAGTGTCTTTGTCATATCTCTTTTTGTTGGGATTGATGTTTCCGTAGTATAGTTCCTCAATAAAGTTCATAACTTTTCCTCCTATCATTCAGGTTTTAGGACAAAAGTCCTAACAAGGGCTTTTGTGGGAGTACAAATGCCGTGCTTGCTAATACTTACTTCAGCGAAAAAGAAGGTCCTTATATAATATTTCTTCTGCTGAATGGCGAATGTTGTTCATAGCACCAACCCAAGCCATTTGGTCTTTTGCTTTGAGTTCTTCGGTAATACCTTGTTTGACCGCCATATCTTTTATGAGCCTATCAACCATTTCCTTTGCACTTGTGTCAATTTCTTCGAGATATGCAAGCCAAGTTCCGTTGAGCATTTTCATTGAGTAAAAAGCAGGACGATTTTCTTTAATAAATATTGAGTGCAACTTTCCATACCTGCCGATATTGTAAGTCTCTTCAGGTGCTTTTAGGTTCGGAATGTAATAATCACCATGCCTTACATACTCAATTCCGTTTTCAATGATTTTTTCTTTCATAGTGTATACCTCCTTTGTTTTGATGTCTACATTTTATCAGAAGGAGATTGTTTTGACGAATGTACGGATAAAAAAAGAGAAAAATTCTTTTTACAGAATCTTTCTCAATCTCTGAATTATGCGATTTGATGCCGTTTTTTCGTTATTTTAATTTTGACACGTTATGAACACTCGCACCATAAAAAGAGTGATGCCATCAGGCGTTGCTCTTTTTTTATTGCTATAAAGGATTTGAACCTTAAGAAGGCACGAACGATAAAGAAAAATAGTCCGGTGGACTGTTTTTTCAGTGAGTGGTGCGCAGGCGGGTACTGTGCGTTTTTTCGCACGGTCGCCAAGCAGAGCGAATTGCAAGGCAAGACGCCCCCTGTCATCCCGACCAAAAAACCTCGGAAACCTTGACGGTTCCCCAGGTTTTTGTTTTGTTTGAAATGATCTGATTTTCGACCACTTAAAAAGGCTTTAAATGTGGATAGAAGAAAAATCATTAAACGCAATATTGCTTTTTTATATTCCCTGTGATATAATCTATTTAGTTAAATATGCCACTGCCATCGGGTAGTGAATGCATCAAGGCATTCGTCTGTATATCGTTAGGTCTTTGAAGATATACATACGGATGTTTATTTTTTTGGAGGTTTATATGAATAATTGGAAAACTTATTTTTCGAGAAACGATATTATTTTATGGTCATCTTCTGTGTTTATCATCATTATTTCCTTTTGCATTTTTGATAGAGAAAGTTATCTCACCTTGTGTGCATCGCTGATTGGGGTTACATCACTAATCTTCAACGCAAAGGGAAATCCTTTTGGCCAAGTGCTGATGGTTATGTTCAGTATGCTCTACGGAATCATCTCATACACTTTCTCTTACTATGGAGAAATGATAACATATCTTGGTATGACAATGCCTATGGCTGTTTTTGCGCTTATATCTTGGCTTAAAAACCCATACAACGGAAACAAAGCTGAAGTCAAGGTCAACACTTTAGCTGTACACGAGCATGTTTTTATGTGGGTAATCACGACAATTATCACAATTATATTTTACTTGATATTAAAGCACTTTGGTACTGCAAATATCATTCCAAGTACAATTTCTGTTACAACAAGTTTTCTTGCAGTGTATCTTACATTTAGAAGAAGTCCGTACTTTGCACTTGCCTACGCTGCAAATGATATTGTTTTAATAATTTTATGGATATTGGCAAGTATTCTTGGTGTTCGATATGTCTCTGTTGTTGTATGTTTCGTTGCATTTCTTCTCAATGACATCTATGGTTTTATCAGTTGGAAAAAAATGAAAATACGGCAGGAACAATATTAAATACTTTCCAATCGAAACAAAATCCTTTTTCTTTGTTGCGGGTATGTCATATTTTGGTATAGGCTTTTTGCTTATATAAAGTTCGATATTAAATTTACAATGTTATAAATGATTGGTGCATATATAATTGCAGGCAGGAAGTCTGCAACTTTAATTTTGGTAATGCCCATTAAATTTGTGCCTATCATAATAATCAGAATGGAACCTACACAGGTCATTTCATTGATTGCTCCTGTACCCATAAAAGGAGCGATAAGCCCTGCCAATAGGACAAGTCCACCCTGAATGATGAAAACTGAAACAGATGCAAGCATTACCCCAAAACCAAGACCTGAAGCAAGCATCATGGAAGATACAAAGTCAAGTGTTGCCTTGGTTATAAGCACAGAATTGTCCCCTGTTAGTCCTGCCTGAATGGAACCTGTAACAGTCATTGAGCCGACACAAAATAAAAGCGTTGCGGTAACAAGCCCCTCGGCAATTGAAATGCTTTGACCTTCTTTTTTGAATTTTGTTTCCACATTCCTTGCAAGCTTATTGATAGCACCGTCAATATTTAAAAGTGTTCCTGATATAACGCCTAAAACAACCGACGCAATCACGATAAGGACATTTTCTCCGCACAAACTTCCTGATATTCCAATATACAAAGTACACGCACCCAAGCCAATCATTGCAGCCGAGCTAACTTTTTCAGGAATACCTTTTTTAAACAACAGTCCAATACAAGAACCGAGTATTACTGTTACAACATTTACAATAACACCTAACACAATGCTACACTCCCATCAAAGAACATCCGCCAAATCATAGATAAGCTTTTCTGTTTTTTGCCACCCAAGACAAGGATCAGTAATGGATTTTCCGTAAATACATTCCTCAGGTTTTTGTGCACCATCTTCAATATAACTCTCTATCATAAGACCTTTCACAATCTTTTTTACATCATTGCTATGACGGCAACTATGAAGAACCTCCTTTGCAATTCTCGGCTGCTCCATCCAATTCTTGCCTGAATTTGCATGGTTGGTATCAATGATAACGGCAGGATTGCTAAGCCCTGATTTTTCATATGTTTCCGCAAGATGAATAAGGTCTTCATAGTGATAGTTTGGTATTGACTGACCGTGTTTGTTTACATAACCTCTCAAAATAGCGTGTGACAAAGGATTTCCCTGGCTTTCTACTTCCCATCCTCTGTAAATGAAAGTGTGCCCGTGTTGTGCTGCAGTTATGGAATGCATCATAACCGATATATCTCCGGCTGTTGGGTTTTTCATACCGACGGGTATATCGAGTCCACTGGCAGTAAGACGGTGCTTTTGGTTTTCAACCGACCTTGCGCCGATTGCAACATATGATAAAACATCCGAAAGGTATCTGTAATTTTCAGGATAAAGCATTTCATCCGCACAAGTAAAACCAGTTTCTTCGATGGCCCTTATATGCAGATTTCTGATCGCTATAACGCCTTTTAACAAATCCGATTTCTTATTCGGATCAGGCTGGTGAAGCATCCCCTTATAGCCGTCACCTGTGGTTCTCGGCTTATTGGTGTAGATTCTTGGAATAATCAGAATTTTATCTGACACTTTTTCCTGAACTGCTCTTAACCGTGAAATGTAATCGATTACACTATCATCGTGATCTGCCGAACAAGGACCAATAATCAGAATGAATCTGTCATCTTTTCCCTCGAATATTGACTTAATCTCTGTATCTCTTTTTACTTTTAATTGTTCATTCTTGTATGATAATGGGTATTGTTCCTTTATTTCCATAGGGATTGGTAATTTGCGTTTGAAATTCATACTCATTTTTTGATCCTCCAATTTGATTATTTTTTATCGAATAGTGCTCTGCGTTCTGTAGAATGACGCATCATTTTTCTCATGCCGTCTATATCCTCCGCCTGAAGCATTGATTTCAGCTCACTAAATTTTGCCATAAACATATCCATTTGATTCAAGAGTGCATCTTTGTTGGCAACAAAAAGTTCACTCCACATCAAATCGTTTATTCTGGCGATTCGCGTCAGATCTCTGAACGAGTCACCTGTAAATTTCTCCATATCCTTCTTATCATTACAAGTCATAAGCGTAATGGCTATGCAGTGGGTAAGCTGTGACAAAAAACCGATCATTTCGTCATGTTCTTCAGGAGAAAGCGTTGTAACATTTGAAAACCCAAGAAGTCTTCCAAGCTCTAAACATGTGTTGATTGCTTCAGTTGTGTTTTTTTCTGTAGGGGTAACAATATAGTTTGCACCGGAAAACATCTTATCCGTGCTATTTTCAACACCTGAAACTTCACGACCTGCCATGGGGTGTGCTGCAATAAATTCCACATCATCTCGTAAGGCATCTTGAATTTTATATACGATACTCCCCTTAACACCGGTTACATCCGTTATGATTGCGCCGCTTTTTAAAAGGTTTTGATTTTTCTCAATCCATTCTACAAAAACATGTGGATAAAGTGCAAATATCACAAGATCGGCTGCGCCGATAATGCGTTCATCAAGCTCCGTTGTTCCTTCATCTATGATCCCTTCACTGATCGCATAGTCTATGGAGCTTTGTTCTTTTGTAATTGCGCTTATATAAAATCCAAATCGTTTCAATACTCTTGCATAGCTACCACCTAAAAGTCCGAGACCTACAATCAATATTTTTTTACTTACATCTACAATCATCTTAATTCCACCTCTGCACCAAGCTTTTGTATTTCTTCAAAAAAACCGGGATAGCTTTTTCTTACTGCCTCAATTCCAAAAATCTCTCCGCCAATTTTTGAAAGTATGACAGACATTGCCATAACAATTCTGTGGTCATTATGGCCGTCAAGAATGCTGCCGTCATACTTTAATTCCTGCTTTGGTACCGTTATCTTATTATCACTGAAAACAAGCCCGCCGCCAAGTTTTTGAAGTTCTTCGTGCATTGCCATTCCTCTGTCACTTTCTTTTGCTTTTAATCTGTCTGTACCTGTAAAGACTGCACCATTTTTCAAGGCTGCAAGTGCAAAAAGTACCGGCCCTAAGTCGGGGCAATCCGATATATCAAGCGTTGGCACGCCACTAGAAATTTTGTTAAAGTAATCTTTGTACACCTTATCGCCCTGAAGGCTGTCATTATTCAGGTTTTGAATGTCTACTAAAGAACCGATATGGTTAAATGCATCCAGGAATGCCGCGTTGGAATAATCACCCTCGATTTTTCCTGAATATGCATGCATTTTCGATTTTCTGATTGCAATATGATATTCATCAACGAACGCAACCTCTGCACCAAATGATTGAAGTGCAGAAATTGTGAGGTTGATATAAGACCTACTTTCAAAGGGCGGGATAATCTCTATAGAAGAATCACCGTCCAAATAGATAAGAGCGAAAATAAGTCCTGTAATAAACTGACTGCTGATATCTCCTCTAATTTTATATTGTCCGCTTTTCAGGCTACCGCAAACAGTTACTGAATTTTCGGTCTTTTTAAACAGAAAACCATTCTCTTTGCAAAGCGTTTCATAAACAGCAAGCGGTCTTTCAAAAAGGCGTGTGCTGCCCGTTAGTGTTATTTCCTTGCCCAGGCACAAGCAAAGTGGAATAAAAAACCTTAATGTGCTTCCACTTTCTCTACATGCCAATGTAGTATTTGTTGCTTTCATAAAGTTATCAGGGATAATGCTTACAGTATCATTTTGTGTGGTTATTTCTGCTCCTAAGGATTGTAAGCAATCAATACTTGCTAAAATGTCCTCACTGTAATCAACGCCTGATAATATGCACTTCTCTTTTGATAATGCGCTACCCATCAAATATCTATGTGCCATACTTTTTGATGGCGGCGCACTTATCTTTCCGCTTAATTTACAAGGTTTAAATTTTGCTTTCATGTTATTTACCTTCTGTCAGATAGTTAATAGCCTCAATATACCCATCCGTTCCATGACCTGTAATTGTTTTTACACAAGCAAGTCGCACATAGCTTACCTGCCTGAAATCTTCTCTTTCCTCCACCTTTGAAATATGAACCTCAACAGTAGGAATATTTACAGACTTTACCGCATCTAAAATTGCAATACTTGTATGTGTATATGCGCCGGGATTGATAACAATACCGTCCATCTTACCGTATGCGTTTTGAATTTCATCCACAAGGTCGCCCTCATGGTTGGATTGATAGATCTTCACTTCCACATTATTGCGCTTGCAATGTGTCTGTATCTTTTCACAAAGGCTTTCATATGTTTCACTTCCGTAATGGTCTGGTTCTCGAATTCCCAGCATATTCAGATTTGGTCCGTTTATAACGAGAATCTTCATTTCATCAGCTCCAATCGTTTTTTCATTATAAATTCTGCCTCTGCTTCGGGAGTCATCATATCCGGCACAATCACATCTGCCGTAGACTGATAAATCCCATGTCTTTCAGTATAAAGTTTCTTGCATTTTTCCAATGTATCAAACAGCGGTCTATCCTTCGTTTCACAGAGTCTTTTTATGTCTGCATCTATAAAGAATAACTTGCCGTTTCGCTTAAGACGGTTCACATTTTCCTCTCTCAAAATCGCTCCGCCTCCCGTTGAAATAATGCGGGCACTTTTTGAAGAAACATCACAAATAATCTCCGATTCTAAATCTCTAAAATACTTTTCCCCTTTGGCGCTTATCAATTCCCCAATGGTACACCCGCATTGTTTTTCGATTTCTGTGTCTGTATCAACAAATTCAAAACCCTCTATATTAATTAACTTTCCCACTGTGCTTTTTCCGCTTCCGGGCATACCCGTTAATACAATATTTTCTTTTGATGTAAGAACAGACCGAAACACGCTGTCAGCAGTTTCCTTTGGAATTTTTGTGTCAAGAAATTTTTCAACAGCAACAATTGCCTGCATAACAAGCATATACAGACCGCCCTCTGCTTTAATTCCTTTCTTTTTTGCACTTAATACAAAATTTGTAGAAAGCGGATTGTATACCGCATCAACGACCCCTTCCAAAGAAGTAAATGCTGAAATATCAATTGGCATAGAATCGCAGTCAGGATACATTCCCGCAGGCGTAGTGTTGATGATCACATTTGCATCGGAATAATCGCTTATTGCTTCTTCATAAGTTATGCAGTTATCTTTTTTATTTCTGCTGACAACAAAAATATCATGCGCACCCAAGTCCTTTGCCACAACCTGTGCCGTTTTACTTGTTCCACCTGTTCCAAGGACAAGAACCTTTTTCCCTTTTAAATCAATTTCATTTCTTTCAATCAGTGCCTTCATGCCGTAGTAATCAGTATTGTATCCGAAAAGTTTACCCTCTTTGTTGACAATCGTATTGACTGCACCGATTCGCTTGGCAACATCACTTACAAAATTAAGATACGGAATGACAGTCTCTTTATATGGTATCGTAACATTGATTGCCGCAAAATCTCTTGCTTCGAAAAACGGCTTGATTTGTTCTTCTGAAAGCTCTATAAGCTGATAATCATAATCGGCAAGTTTTGCATGAATTTCTTTAGAAAAGCTGTGTATCAGTTTCTTCCCTATGCAGCCATATTGTTTCATAACGCACTCATCCCCTTAACCAATCTGTTCCAAACCTTAGGGCAAGAGCATCGCAAATCACAATTGCAGATGCCGCATCTTGCACCACTCTTGCTCTATGAACAATCGCAGGATCGTGTCTGCCTTTTGGTTCTAAAACGGTTTCGGTCATGGTTTTAAAATCAACTGTGTTTTGCGGTTTGAAGATTGTAGGTGTTGGCTTAATAGCGGTTCTGAAAATGATCGGCATGCCGTTCGTAATCCCACCGTTTATGCCCCCATTATTGTTTGTAGCAGTTACAATTTTCCCATTTTCAAGTCTCATTGGGTCATTTGCTTTGCTGCCTTTCATGTCACAAATCTCAAATCCTGCACCAAATTCAATCCCCTTAACTGCGGGAATGGAAAACATCATGTGTGAAAGTAGACTCTCTACAGAATCGAACCACGGCTCACCTACTCCTTCAGGCATCCCGCAGATTGCTGTTTCCAAAACACCGCCAACACTGTCTCCGCTTGACGATGCTTCTATAATTGCATTTGTCATTTCTTCAATACGAGGTTCATCAAGCACTGCAAATGTTTTTTGATTAAGGTCCTTAATATCGGATAATAAATTTCCGAAATCTCTGTCGGAAATTCCTGCACATTTCTTCACATGTGTGCCGATATAAACGCCTTTTTGTTCTAAAGCATACTTGCATATTGCACCTGCCGCAACTAATGCTGCCGTAACTCTTCCGCTGAAATGTCCGCCGCCGCGGGAATCCTGAAATCCGTGATATTTACACTCTGCTGTATAGTCAGCATGAGAAGGTCTTGCAACTGTTCTCATTTGCGTATAATCACTACTTTTTACATTCTTGTTGGGGATCAAAATCGCGATGGGTGTTCCGGTTGTCTTTTTATTTATAACACCACTTACAATTCGAAACGCGTCCTTTTCTTTTCTCGGTGTTGAAATTTTTCCGTCTGGTCTTCGGAGGAAAAGCATGTGATTAATATATTCTTCATCCACATCTATTCCGGGCGCTAACCCGTCAATAACGGCTCCAATATATTCGCCGTGACTTTCGCCAAAAATAGTAACTGCAACGCTATTTCCAAATGTATTTTTCATCATATCACCCCTCAAAACAGTTTTTTGCCATTTCTATTACTTCACTGCATCTCATTGTTTTCAGCTCAAAACTGCCTACATCCGATACAGTTGTAATGGTAACAAACTCGCCATCTGCTTTTTTATCATGAAATGCTGCCTGTGTAATCTTGTCCCAGTCAAAATCAATCAGGTTATACAGATTACATTTTTTAAGAACATCTATTACGCGCGGTCTTATTTTTTCGTCACACATTGGTATAAGTCCAAGAGCCACACATTCACCGTGATAAAGCTCCGTCATGTTCTCACTGCTTTCAATGCCGTGACCGATTGTATGACCAAAATTCAGTATTTTTCTAATTCCCGATTCCTTTTCATCCTGCTCAACGACATTCTTTTTAATATTAAGAGAACGAACGATAATTTCGTCAATGTTTTCTTTAATATCTTTTGTTTCAAATATATCAAAAAGCTCTCTGTCTGAAGTTAGTGCCATTTTAATCGCTTCGGCAAGCCCGTTTGAAATTTGCCTTTCGGGAAGTGTATGCAAAAGATTAGAATCTATCAGAACTTTTTTCGGCTGATAAAAAGCACCTACAATGTTTTTTACATTGCCAAAATTGATAGCTGTTTTTCCGCCGATAGAGGAATCAATCTGTGAAAGAAGCGTGGTAGGAATATTGTAAAAATCAACCCCTCTCATATATGCAGATGCCGCAAACCCCGATAGGTCGCCTACAACTCCACCACCAACAGCTACTACACAATCCTTTCTTGAAAAACCGTTATCAAGCATCTTTTGAAGGAGTGTTCCAAACACCTCAAGACTTTTTGAGCCTTCTCCCGATGCAACCGTACAGATAACAGCCTCTTTACACTGCTTTGCAACTGTCTGTGCGTAAATTTCAGGTACACCTGAATCCGTCACAACAAGAACTCTTCTTTTTAAATTTAAGTATTCTCCTGCGCGTTCAAGAATTCCTCTTTCCACGACGATATCATAACTGTTTTCCTCTAAATTCATATGGATATTCATATCAAACTCCCTCATAACTCACTGTGGGGTGCAAATGTCCCAGCAACCTTCAGTTTATCGCACACCTTGTTTAATTCTTCAATCATTTTTTTGCCCTCGGCGGTTTCGGTAGTTCCGTCAATTTCTATGTAAAAATAATATTGCCACGAGTGTTTCTTAAGTGGCCTGCTTCTCAGTGCCGTCATGTTGTATCCATATTTACCGATAATGCTGATGGCATTTGCAAGTGAGCCCGCCTCATTCTTAACTGTAAACATCAAAACGGAATTTGAAAAAGAGGGTGTGTTTGCTCTGACCTTTGAAAGAACGGCAAAACGAGTTGTATTTTCTCCGCTTTTGTTGATGTTTGCTTCTAAAACCTTAAGTCCGTAGATTTCTGCCGTCTCCACGCTTGCAATAGCAGCAAGGGTTTTGTCATTTCGATCCGCAACCATTCTGGCAGCAACAGCCGTGTTATTTGCTTCCTCTGTATCAAAACCTCGAAGAGTAATATAATCATGACACTGGCTAAGCGCCTGGGAATGACTCGTTACCTTTTGGATATCTTCCACTGTTGCATCGGAAGTCCCCAGCAAATTCTGATGAATTTCAAGTTCATAAATCCCGTTAATAAAAAGTCCTTCCGAAAAAATCAGGTCAATTGTCTGTCCAACCTCGCCTGCATAACTATTTTCAATTGGAAGAACCGCCACATCACTTTCTCCGTTTACAACTGAATCGTAAGCAGATTTAAAATCGCGATAGGACACTCTATTACTGTCAGGGAATATTCTTCCTGCAGCAATGTGCGCAAATGCGCCAGGGACACCGCTATATGCTACCTTAAGTCCTGATTGCATACGATATTGATACGCTCTTGAAACAGACATGAGATGTTTGATATAGTCAATGTAATACCCTTTTATTACCTCATCCTCAATCATTGCCGCGTTTTTCTCGACAACCGCATCTTCGCGTTTTTGGTCTAAAATAGGAAGACCAAACTCTCTTTTGTGTTCAAAAACCATTTCAGCCGCTCGCATTCTTTTGACGAACAGCTCCGCCATCTGCGTATCCACTTCGTTTATAATTTTTCTTGCTTCATCTAACTTACTTGCCATCTCAGATAGTTCCTTTCAAAGAAAACCTCACTTGCACATCGATATCACAAGTGAGGTTTAAAATATTATTCACCCGTAGAATTTCAAATAAATTCTAAAACTCACTCTTTAATTTTCAACAATTTTTTCGGTAGCAAAGCAGGCATAGCCAAAATAAAAGACTACGCCAAAACTGTAATAATATTTCCTTGTATTGAATAGAGTTAAGTTCATAATAAATACCCTCTGAATCTATCGTTTATTCAGGTGTCTTACAGTTTACAAACATCTGCTTCTGTAACAAGCTTAAATCCTGCCTCTGTGAGTGCTCTTTCCGCATCACAATTGTTTTCCACTCTCAGCACAACATAAGCGTGCTTTTCTGTACGGACCATAAATGCATAGAGATATTCAACATTGATATCTGCCTTATCTAAAACATCAAGTGCTGCTGTGAGTTTGCCGGGTTCGTCACCGATTTTAACACCCACAACATCAACCACCTTAATAAGATAGCCCTGCTTTTCAAGCACTGTCTCTGCAGCCTTTTCATCATTTACGATAAGGCGAAGAATACCAAAATCTTCTGTTTCCGCAATGGAAAGCGCTCTCATGTTGATATTATTTTTAGCAAGTACATCTGTTACTGCAACAATTGCACCTTTCCTGTTTGGAACAAATACTGTTAACTGTTTAATGGCCATTTTCCTTCCTCCTTCATTAGATTAACTTGCGCTTATCAATTACACGAACTGCTTTGCCTTCGCTTCTTGCAATCGTCTTTGGAGCAACCAGGTGAACTGTGGGATTGATGCCCAGCATTGTCTTCATGGCATTTGCAAGTGCTTTTTCCATAGCAAGTACATCACTTACCTTGTCTGTGAACTGTTCGGGAGACATTTCAACATTAATCTCAAAGGTATCTGTATTATTTGCTCTGTCAACAACAATCTGATAATTCGGCTGATAGCCTTCACTTAAAAGAACTGTTTCAATCTGGCTTGGGAACACATTTACACCTCTGATGATGAGCATATCATCTGTTCTTCCCATGGGTTTTGCCATTTTGATAAGTGTTCTACCACATGAACATTTCTTTCTCGAAAGAACACAAATATCTCTTGTCCTGTATCTTAAAAGCGGGAACGCTTCTTTGTCAAGTGATGTGAATACTAACTCGCCCTTTTCACCTTCCGGAAGAACCTCTCCCGTATCGGGATCAATAATCTCTGCAAGGAAGTGATCTTCGTTGATGTGCATACCTGTCTGTTCGCTACATTCGAAAGCAACTCCAGGACCGCTTGTTTCGGTAAGGCCATATATATCATAAGCCTTAATACCAAGTGTTTCCTGAATATTCTGACGCATTTCTTCTGTCCACGGTTCTGCACCAAAGATACCTGCTTTCAGTGGAATATCTTCCGGTTTGTATCCCTGTTCTTTTAATGTCTCGCCAATGTATGCCGCGTAAGAAGGCGTACAGCAAAGGATTGTTGCACTTAAATCTGTCATAAACTGAATCTGACGCTCTGTGTTACCGGAGGACATTGGAAGGGTAAGACATCCAACCTTGTGAGAACCTCCGTTAAGTCCGGGACCTCCCGTGAAAAGTCCGTAACCATATGCTACCTGACAAACATCTTTATTACTGCCGCCTGCTGCAACAATTGCACGGGCACAGCAATCCTCCCACAAGTCAACATCTTTCTGTGTATAAAAAGCAACTACACGGCGACCTGTTGTTCCTGATGTGGACTGAATGCGTACACAATCCTCAAGAGGCTTTGCGAGTAATCCATAAGGATATGCATCTCTTAAATCTGCTTTTGTAAGAAACGGGAGCTTATGTAAATCGTCGATGCCTTTAATATCTTCTGGTTTAACACCTTTTTCATCCATGAGATTTTTGTAGTACGGCACATTTTCGTAAACATGCTTTACCTGTTTCACCAATTTTTCTGACTGAAGTTTCTTCATTTCGGGTGTCGACATGGTTTCAATTTCTTTTTGATAGTAGCTCTGCGTCATTTTTGCTCATCCTTTCCAAATAAACCTAAAATTTTTGTTTAAACAGGCTTGCAGTAGGCAAAGAATAAAAAAAAGTCCTCTACAATCCTATTTAAAGGATACAGAGGACGAAAATATCATTTCCGTGGTACCACCTCAGTTCGTTACCGCCTCACAGCAATAACCTTATCAGGTACGAATATACCTTAGCTCTATAACGGGAACATCCGTTGCCTCCTACTTAAGATTACTCTTGTTCAGTGCACTGCTAACAGAAGGAATTCGTCTTGGTCATTACCTTTGCCTCGCACCAACCGGCAACTCTCTCCGGGCTCTTTCCAAGCTTACTTAGTTCTGCTCATCGCATTTAAAATTGGGTTGCACTATTAAATTATAATACATTATATCTCATTAGCGCAATAAAGTCAATGGTTTTACGAAAATTTTTATCATAAAATTTTTGTAATTCTCACTTTCATAGATGTGCTCTCCTTCGCCATGTACTATCATCTCAAAAACATATGTAAAAGTTTTTCATATAGCTTACTTTTATAAGGTTGATAACGCATTGGTAAATCAAGCCAGGTTTTCTTGTCCATGATTGATTTGTAGTGAGAAAATGCTTCAAATCCGTCTTTGCCGTGATAGGAACCCATACCGCTTTCCCCAACGCCGCCAAAGCCCATTTCGCTTGTTGCAAGGTGAACAACCACATCGTTGATGCAACCGCCACCATAAGAAAGCTCTTTTGATGTTAACTCTTTTGATATATACAAATAGTATAGGCAGGAAATATGTGGGCTTCTTAATTCGTAATTCGCCATTTCTTCGTTCTTAATTTTACGAATATTTCTGTTTATTCGGTTTAACAGAACCGTAAAAATTTCAAATCGCTCTTCCATTAATGTACCCTCCCAATATACTTGTTGAAATGTCAACAAGTTTGGAAAATTTTATATTTTATAAGAATTTGCACAAAAGTTACACTTTTCTTTTTCTCCTTAATTTTAAATTAAGCCGCAAGGAATCAAATTTCCTTGCGGCTTAAAAACGCTTATTTATTCATTTTTTCCATATCGTTTTTGCGAATTTCAACGCGTCTTACTTTACCGCTGATTGTTTTGGGAAGTTCATCCACAAATTCAACGATTCTTGGATACTTATATGGAGCAGTATGCGTTTTTACATATTCCTGAATTTCTTTCTTCAGTTCATCCGTACCTTCGTTACCTTTTACAAGTACGATGGTAGCTTTTACAATCTGACCGCGAACCTCATCAGGAACAGGCGTGATTGCACATTCCAAAACATACGGAAGCTCCATGATAACACTTTCGATTTCAAAAGGACCGATACGGTAGCCGGAAGACTTGATAACATCATCAATTCTGCCAACATACCAAAGGTATCCATCTTCGTCCATTGTCGCCTGGTCTCCGGTATGATAGTATCCGTCATGCCATACCTCGTTTGTTTTTTCCTCATCAAGATAATACCCGATAAAGAGTCCGCAAGGAATTTCATCTTTTACACGGATACAGATTTCACCTGCATCGCCGGTCTTACATTCATTGCCATCGGGGTCTAAAACAACAACATCGTACAGAGGACTTGGTCTTCCCATAGAACCGATTTTCGGTGTAGAGCCAACAAAGTTTGCGATAGAAAGTGTGGTTTCTGTCTGTCCAAAACCTTCCATGATCGTAAGTCCCGTTGCTTTTTTGAATTGATTGAACACCTCAGGATTTAATGCTTCGCCTGCAGTTGTCGCATACTCGATAGAAGAAAGGTCATACTTTGACAAATCCTCTTTGATAAAGAAACGATACATCGTAGGCGGTGCGCAGAAGGTTGTGATATGGTATTTAGCAAACATCGGTAAGATATCTTCCGAATGGAATCTATCAAAGTCATATGTGAACTGCGCTGCTTCACAAAGCCATTGTCCGTAGAGTTTACCCCAAAGAGCTTTACCCCAACCGGTATCGGAGATTGTAAAGTGAAGTCCATCAGGATTTACATTATGCCAGTGTTTAGCAGTCGGATAATGACCGAGTGCATATTTATATGAGTGCGTTGCGATTCTCGGATATCCTGTTGTGCCTGATGTGAAGAGCATCAACATTGGATCGTTACCGCAAGGTGTGTTTTCAGTGCGGTCAAAGTGCGTGCTGAAGCGTTCCATTTCAACATTGAAATCGTGCCAGCCTTCTTTATTACCGCCAACTAATATCTTAACCATGCCAGGATAGTTTACTGCAGCTTTTTCAGCCTCAGTTGATACATCCCCGTCCGCAGTACAAACAATTGCTTTTACTTTTGCTGCTTTGTATCTGTAATCAAAATCGTGTTCTACAAGCTGGTTTGTTGCAGGAATTGCGATAGCACCGATTTTATGAAGTGCGAGCATCGAGAACCAGAACTGATAATGGCGCTTTAATACAAGCATTACTGTGTCGCCCTTTTTGATGCCCAGGGATTCAAAGTAGTTTGCAGTCTTTGCAGAATACTTTTTCATATCGGAAAATGTAAAGCGTCTGTCTGTTTTATCATTTGCAACCCACATCATAGCGAGTTTATCTGGATTCTTTTCGGCAATCGCATCCACGCAGTCAAATGCAAAGTTAAAAGAATCTGCGTTCTTGAATTTGATGCCGCTAAATACACCATTTTCATCATAGGATGATTCAATGAATTTATCCGCAACTGTTTCAGTTTTTTTCTTTTTAGTAGCAACTTTTGCGGCAATCATAGGTGCTTCTGGGTATTCTTCACTAACAGTTCCGTCATGCGGATTTAGTACAACCGCATGGAACTCACAACCGCCCTCTGATACTGCAACCATACCGTGCGGGATAAGACTGTTATAGAAAATAGAGTCTCCTTCGTGGAGCACATCTATATGATTTCCAACCTGAACCTTGAGCGAACCCTTCACGATAACATCAAATTCCTGACCGTTATGAGAATTGAGCTGCATCGGAGTATTTTGTTCTTCTTCAAGGTATGGGAATTTAACAAGGAATGGCTCTGCAAGCTTTTCTCTGAACTTAGGTGCAAGGTTATCATACTCTACGCCATGCTTCTTTACGATTTTAAGACCTTCGCCTTTTCTTGTAATAGCAAACGATGTAAGGGTGGAGCTTGTTCCATCCAACAAATCCACAACTTCAACACCACAAGCTTTTGCACACTTGTAGATAAATGTAAAGCTGAAGTCTGTTTCCCCTTCTTCTAAAACTTTGTAGTCATCAAGAGATACACCGCAAAGCTTCGCAAGCTCTTCTTGTGTAAATCCTTTTGCTTCGCGTAGGTCTTTGATTCTGCCTGCGACTTCTTTCAAACTGTAATCCATTGTTTTTGTCTCCTTTCCGTTTTTGACAAATTTGATATCTGGTTACTAATTTGAATAAAACAAAAAACTCGTCTCAAAGAAAACTTTGAGACGAGTTATAATAACGCGCGGTACCACTCAAATTACGAAAAAATTAATTTTCGTCACTTACCGGGCTCTAACAAGCCCTTTGCCTTTACGCAGCATTACGGGAGGAGTCTACTAAGCTAAGCTTTTCGGTCCTCCGACTCAGAGGTGATGGGTCATTGGAAAGCTGTGCCATTGCCTCGCACCAACCGGCAACTCTCTCAAGGCTCACAATCCGACCGTCCTCGTCACAGTCGTTTTTTGTGATATTCAAATTTCAGTTGTATTATACTCCGCAAATTTTGATTTGTCAATAGTTTTTTCAAAAAAATTTAAATTTTTTCAAAACCGCCTTCTGCTACCTTATATCAAACATCTTTGCCGCATTGTTATACAAAATGTCTTCACGCTCTTTATCTGTAAGGTCAATTGCCATAAATCTTTCAATCTCCGCTTTCGGTTCCCACATAGGATAGTCTGTACCAAACAACACCCGCTCAATACCATATTGCATAATAAGTTCCTTTGCTTTTTCAGGTGTTAAGGCATAAAGAGAAGATGAGCAATCCACATAGAATTTTTCATACTTACAGAGTTTTTCCGTAGCTTCCTCCCAAATAGACCAACCGCCAAAATGTGCTCCAACAACTGTTAAATCTTGATAGATATCGAGTATCGGTATTATTCTGTTTGGATTTGAATAATCGTAACGGTTGTCCCCTGTATGCATAAGAATTGGCAGTCTGCCCTCGCAGAGCTCATAAATTTTAAGCATACGGTAGTCATCTATTTTAAACTGCTGTATATCAGGATGGAGCTTTACACCTTTTAAGCCAAGACTTATTATTTCGTCAACATCTGCTTTCACATCCTCACTGTCGGGATGCAGTGTTCCCAAGCCTGTGAATTTGCCCTCACTTGCAGCAACGGAGTCTGCAATGAAATTATTTATGCTCGAAACCTGCTTCGGCGTTGTAGCAACAGACTGCACTATACAGTGCTCAATTCCGGCAATTTCTGCCTCTTTTAACAAAGTAGACACTGTGCCGTCAAGAGTAGAGCCAAGACCCTCATAAAAATCGCAGGTAGCCGCTGCTGCCTTTTCTGCAATTTTATCAGGATATATATGGCAGTGAGCATCTACGATTTTGTACTTTTTCATTGGAATCATCGCCTTTCAAGAGCCTAAACTATTTTTTTAAACCTAACTTTTCAGCGGATTCATCACGCATTTTGTATTTTAAGATTTTGCCTGCCGCATTCATTGGAAATTCATCTACAAACATAAAGTATCTTGGAACCTTATGTCTTGCAATAGAAGCATTACCAAATTCCTTCATTTCGTCTTCGTCGGCAGTCTCGCCTTTATGAAGAATAATCCATGCGCAGCATTCTTCGCCGTATCTTTCGTCAGGAACACCCACAATCTGAACATCGCGAACTTTCGGATTAGTGAGATAGAACTCCTCAATTTCTCTCGGATATAGATTTTCGCCACCGCGGATAATCATATCCTTTAATCTTCCGGTTACCTTGTAGTATCCGTCAGGCGTTCTCATACAAATATCCCCTGAATGAAGCCATCCGTCAGCATCTATAGCCTGTGCAGTAGCTTCAGGCATTTTGTAGTAGCCTTTCATGATGTTAAAGCCTCGCGCTACAAATTCACCGCTTTCACCATCAGGAAGTTCATCACCTGTTTCAGGATCAATAATCTTACATTCGACGCCAGGGAATGCACTTCCAACGGTTTCGACTCTGTGGTCGAGGTCTTCGTTTACTTCACCCATAGTACATCCGGGGGAGGCCTCTGTCTGTCCATAAACAGAGATGATTTCCCGCATATTCATTTCAACCGACGCTCTGCGCATTAAATCTGCAGGGCAATTTGCACCTGCCATAATGCCTGTTCGCATATAAGAGAAATCCGTTTTTGCAAAATCAGGATGATTAAACATCGCGATAAACATCGTCGGCACACCGTTAAAACAGGTAATTTTCTCATCATTTACGCAAGCAAGGGATGATTTCGGTGAAAAATACGGTATCGGACACAATGTGCCGCCATGTGTCATCATAGATGTCATGGAAAGCACCATACCAAAGCAATGGAACATAGGAACCTGAATCATCATACGGTCAGCTGTTGACAAATCCATTCTGTCTCCGATTGTTTTGCCGTTGTTAACGATATTTCTGTGGGTCAGCATAACACCTTTAGGGAAACCAGTTGTTCCTGATGTATACTGCATATTGCAAACATCGTCAGGTTTAACTAAGGACGCGCGTCTTCTGACTTCTTCACGGGGAACCAAAGAAGAACGAGAAAGCATCTCATCCCATGTAAGACATCCCGGCATAGAAAATCCTACAGTAACAACATTTCTGAGGAACGGAAGATTTTTAGAATATAAAGGTTTGCCGGGTTCTAAGTTTTCAAGCTCTGGGCAAAGCTCCTGAATGATTTCTTTGTAGTTAATGTCTTTGCAATACTCAATCATAACAAGCGTATGCGTATCAGACTGCTTTAAAAGGTATTCAATTTCGTGGATTTTGTACGCAGTATTAACCGTAACCAATACCGCACCGATTTTTGTTGTTGCCCAGAATGTGATAAACCACTGGGGCACATTTGTTGCCCAAACTGCAACATGGTCTCCGGCTTTTACACCAAGAGAGATCAGTGCTGCTGCACATTCATCAACATCTCGTCTGAATTGCTCATAAGTTCTCGTATAATCAAGCGTAGGATACTTAAAAGCATACTGGTCAGGATACTTTTCTGCCATTGTATCAAGAACTTCAGAAAAAGTCACATCAATAACATCATACTTTTTCCACACAAAGGTCCCTGACTTATCTCTGTTGTAATATGCCTTGTCAAAAGATTTCTTCTCACGGTTAAGCTGAGAAATATAATTTGCAAAGTGTGTTAAAACGATATCCGCATCATTAATTTCCTCGTTCCACGCTGCACAGATATATCCTTCATAGTTAAGGGATGAAAGTGCACCAATCAGCTTTACAACATCAAGCTCCCCTTCGCCGATTAACACAGTTTTTCCGTCTTTTATATCACCAAGACGAACATACTTTATGTATGCGCCCAAGGTTTTGATGGTTGCTTCCGATGTTTCGCCTGCGTCAAAATATGTGCCTCTTACATTCCACGATGCACCGATGACAGCGGAAGAAAAGTAGTTTATAATATCGATTACTTTTTCTGTATTTGCTAAAACTCCAACGGTTTCAAACAAAATGTTAACATCTGCATTTTCTGCTTTCTTTATAGCAGCAGAAAGTTTTTCGTCTAAAACATCAAACGAAACTTTATCATCAATGCGTACAATTACATTAGAAATACCGGACGCCGATGCCATATCCACATATTTTAAAACTAAATCCGAAGTTGTGTTTTCGTTATCAAGACTATCCGGCATACGAAGTGCTGAAACCGCCAGATTTCTATTTACAAGCTTTCTTTTTGCGTCAGCTATGCGGTCCCGTCTTAATATACTGTCATGGTGGGCGCTTCTTTCTTTCATTGCATCGTATATCTCAAAGCCGTGGAATCCATAATCAAAGGCATAACGACAAGTATCAAGAAAAGTCGCACGACTTACATTCTTAGTTGAAAATACAATTTTCATATTACGCCTCCTCAAATACGATTTTGTTAAGTGCGTTGATATATGCTCTGATGCTTGCTGCAACAATGTCTGTTGATGTTCCGTTACCGGAATAAAGTTTTCCGTTGTTGCGAAGTCTTACAAGCGCTGAGCCTAAAGCTTCTTTCCCCTCGGTTACAGACTGAACCTGAAAATCATCAAGTTCGTAATGATGTCCTATGCACTGTTCTATTGCACGGAAAGCAGAGTCAATAGGACCGTCCCCATTGGCAACACCACACATAATTTCATCGTTGCATTTAAGTGTAACCTGGGACATTGAGCTTGCTACATTACTGCATGTTGTGGTATATGTTTCGAAATGGTATGTTGAAGGAGCTTGCATAGCAGAACTTGCAATGAGCGCCTCAAACTCTTTTGACCCTACAGCACCTTTCTTTTCACATACCCCGATGAGCGCTTTATATACACTCCCAATATCGGAATCAGAAAGATCATATCCTAAAATTTCTGCTGCTTGCGTAACCTGTGACATAGATGAATCAGAATCGAGCAAAATCTTTTTCTTTTCGCTTACAGTATTTTCTGATTCATAGTTTTCGTGATTGATATTCGAGAGCATGTCATCAATACTTGCATGGATTTTTGTAGTATCGAGTTCAACCTCTGCATCAATCTGTGCGCCACAAACACGCAATGCATCAGAAATTTCTCCGGTTAAAAGAACATCCTTTCCTGCCATAGCGCATTTGATGCCGTCTGCACCTTTTGAAATAGCCGCAAATGCTGATGCGACTCCCATATTGATACAGTCAGAAACCTGAACATATACCGGAATACTTACTGCCTCTTTCACTTTTGCGACTAAATCCGCAATCTGCTGCGGAGTTGACACGCCTGCGTCATCACAAACAGTTACAACACTTGCGCCATTTACCTCTGCTTCTTTTGCAGCAGAGATAAGGAAATCAACATCTGCTCTTGTTGCATCAAGTGCAGAAAATTCTACATCAGCACAATATGTTTTTGCTTCTTTTGTAAGCTCTGCAATCTTTTCAAGCATAACTGCTTGCTTTACATGATATGTATATTCCATCTGAATTGTGGAAACAGGAAGTTCAACCTGAAGACGAGGTTTCCTTGCATCCCTAATGCACTCCCACGCAGACGCAACATCCTCTTTGTTAAATCCAACAGGAATCGCAAGAGTTGCATTTTGCACATTCTGTGCAATTGTTTTATATATAATCGAATCCTCACGAAGATTTTTTACAGCAGGTAATTCAATCGCATTTGTGCCAAGCGCATCTGCACAATTTGCAATTGCTGATTTTTCACGAAAAAGTAACGAAATAGCACGGTCCTCTGAAAGCTTTTTAAGTGTAATGTCTGCAGTATTGATTGTTCTCATTTTTGAAAACTCCTTTCATGATAAAAATGTAAAATCAGATTTTTACCAACAAAAAAAACGCTTTCGTCTCCTTGTTGATTCAAAGAGACGAAAACGCTAAAATCTTGTTTCCGCGGTACCACTCTTCTTCATCCCAAATAGGATGCCCTTTAGATGCTAGCACACCTTCACTCTGTTACGGGAGTTCCCGTCCGCCCCTACTATCAGTTCACGGCAGCCGCTCCGCGGCGAGTTCAACAAAGCTCCCCCAATGCCTCGCACCATCCGGCATCTCTCTCAAAGCAAAAGCATTTGTTTACTATTCCGCATCTTTGCGTTTCAAATTAGGATTTATTTTAACACACAGAATTTCATTTGTCAAGACATTTTTGAAAATAATTCATTTTTTACAAGAGCTATCATGATGGATGTGTTTAGGTTGATCGCATCTTCCGGATAAACTTCTCTAATATAGCCATGCCAGAATTTGTCTTTTATCATCCTGATAATCTCATCCTCCGCATCCCCTTTATGCAGACTCGCAAGAATCTCTTGTGCAGTCTCCTCAGACGCTCTTTTCATATTTTCAAGAAAAAACTTTGTCTGTAATTCACTCAACAACCCGTAATGAGGCGCAAGTAAATATTTTATATTCATTTTTTTAACTTTATCAATTGATTTGAGTGCATCTTCATAGCTTACCAGATAAGACGGAAAAATCGTTTTTTCTCCGTCATACACCCCAAGCGTTTCGTTAGAAAGAAAAAGTCCTTTTTCTCTGCAGTAAAAACCGATACAGCACCTGGTGTGTCCGGGAAGAGCAACAACTTCAAAATCCATATCTCCCGCCGAAATCACATCCTTATCCTCAACCGGAATATCAACTTTAAGCTCATCGCCAAGAAATTCATAATCATAAACTCCGCATTTTTCTGCAAATTTGGCATCAAGCTCTTTCATCGTTCTCTTTGCACCGTCACGCCCAAAAATTCCGGCAGCATATGCTCCTGCAACAACCTTCGCATCAGGATAATGTCTTAAAATATAAGCGCTTCCAAGCGCATGGTCGTAATGAGAATGTGTCAGAAATATATAATCCAGTTTTCTTTCTCCTAAAACTGATTTTATGTTTTTAGCGACCTCATAGCCCGTAAATCCAAACCCTGTGTCATACAAAATACTTGTCTTTCCATCATCAATCAAAAACGCAGCATCGCCCTTTTGGCAACGCACATCTGTTATTTTTATATTCTTCATACGCTTACCCTCATCATTAACTTTGCTTTCTTAATTTTCTGCAATACTACATACAGAGTTTATCCGTACACTCTGAGCATTTCAGTGCCATGTTGCATTCAGCTAACCATCACTTTGTATGCAGATGCAGTCTATCCTTGTTCAATTTGTGTTTTTCAAGCCATCCCGCTCTTTGTCGATCCTTACATTTCTAAAGTAAAGTGCAACATCAATGAGGATTTCAACACAGTTCAGGATATAGAAGAAAAAGCTCAAATAGAACATAAAAATACCAAAGCCCTCTCCCATCGGATATCCCATATAAAACATCTGAATCAGCTTCCGCGCAATGCCAAATGCATAACCGATAAGGATGAATACCTCAAAAAATAAGCTTTTGCCCTTTGCGGTTCTGGAAATATAGGATTTGCGAATGGAAATCGGCCAGGAAAGGCCAAAACAAAAAATTGTTAACGCTTCAAGAAGGTCTGTAATAATTGTCAAAGTCATGTAATTTTCTCCTCTTAAATATTTTTTTGGTTTGTATAATTGGGAAGAAGCTTTGGCGATACGACATCTGTTACAATGCCTGCATCCTTAATCTCCTGTTCAAATTGTGTTACATGAGAAAGCGTCAACTTCCCGAAAGATGTGGATTTTGCTTTTTCTGCTGCATGCATGCCTGCGCTGCGACCAAACACGATGATGTCCAGCAAGGAGTTTCCCATCAAGCGGTTCTTGCCATGAATTCCTCCTGCCGCCTCACCTGCAACAAACAAATTTTTCACATTTGTAGTCATACAATCTGGTGTAATATCCAATCCGCCATTTTGATAATGCAGCGTGGGATACACTAAAATTGGCTCTTTTCGAATGTCGATGCCAAATTTTCTAAACATTCTCATCATGGCAGGAATCCGTTTTTCAATGGTTCCCTCACCATAGATCTTTTCAATCATAGGCGTGTCAAGCCACAGTGCCTGTCCACTGCCTGTATCAATACCATTTGCCCGCTCACCGCATTCGCGGATAATAGAAGCCGTTGCAACATCGCGGGTTTCTAAAGGATGCATAAACACTTCACCCTTTGCATTCACAAGCTTTGCACCCAAAGAGCGTGCTTTTTCTGTTACTAACGCACCAATAATTTGCTCAGGAAACGCTGCGCCTGTGGGATGATACTGTAGCGTTTCAGGGTAAATAAGCTTTGCACCTGCGCGATATCCCAAAACCAATCCGTCTGCAGTTGCGCCGTAGTGGTTGGAGGTTGGGAATCCCTGATAGTGCATTCTGCCTGCACCGCCTGTCGCTAAAATAACTGTCTTTGCCTTTGCAACCAAAAGCTCCTTGGTTTCCATATTCATCAAAACCGCGCCTGCGGCATTGCCATCTTCGTCTAAAATCAGTTCAATGGCAGCGGTAAAATCCACTACAGGAATTTGTCTGTTGAGCACCTCATCCCGCAGCGTGCGCATAATTTCCACTCCGGTATAATCCTTTGCGGCGTGCATGCGCTTTCTGGAGGTACCACCGCCGTGGGTGGTTACCATGGTGCCGTCCTTTTCTTTGTCAAACGCAACGCCAAGGCGAGAAAGCCACAAGATTGCCTCCGGCGCATCACACACCAATTTCGAAAGCAACTCTCGTTTTGCCGCAAAATGACCGCCGCCAAAAGCGTCTACAAAGTGAATTGCAGGAGAGTCGTTGGGCTTGTCAGCTGCCTGAATACCGCCCTCTGCCATTATGGTGTTGGCATCACCGATACGAAGCTTTGTGACAATCATCACATCAGCCCCTGCCTCGTTTGCCTCAATGGCTGCAGCTGCACCTGCACCGCCACCACCAATGACCAAAACATCGGTTTCGTAGTCGGGCTTTGAAAGGTCCACATCCTCCGGCTTAATGCGGCTGTGCGCAGAAAGCATCTGCGCCAGCTCCCTGGGCACTTTATCGCCTTTGTTCTTTCCAACCAAAAGTGTTTCAAACGCGTCTTCTTTGTAGTCAGGATGATACTTTAAAAGCAACGCTTCTTTTTGCTGCGCAGTCATACGCTCCGGCTCTAATGCAATATTTCGTTCTCGTGCCGCCTCAACCGCGGCAATGGATGATTGAAATTTTTCCGAATACATATGTACTTCCCTCTTATTTCTCAATCTCTCGTGTATTATAAAGCTCCTTTAATTCCTCAACAGGCTTTTGCATCAGCGCTTCAATCAAATCATGAAAGGTTCCGTCATGCATTTCCTTTACTCGTTCCTCCAAATGCTCACATTCCGGTGCCAAATATTTTCCATTGATTCTTCTTGCCAGCATTGCTACCTGTGAATGAGAAATGCCTGCAGGACAACGGGAGGAGCAAACACCACACATCACACAATCAAAGGATTCCTCTGCACATTTTTCAAAATTGCCACGCTGTGCATATGCAATATACTGCATAACATTCAGTCCCTGCGTGCACGCTTTGGTGCAGGCATTACAACCGATGCAGGCATAAATTTCAGGATAGAGCTGCTCCATCACTGCCTTTTGAGGCTTGATTTGTTCCATATCATAAACCTGCTTTACCAGCGGGAAGGACTGTAATGTCGCAATATACATATTGTCCTCTACCTTGGTCTGACAGGCAAGACACGCCTTTAATTCCCGACTGCCTTCAATGCGATAAATTGTGGCACAGGCGCCACAAAAACCGTTTCGGCAACCGCATCCTCTTACAAGCTGATAGCCGGCATATTCCATGGCGCTCATAATCGTCAGGTTTTCCGGCACTTCATATTGTTTTCCAAAAAGGAAAATCCTTACCATTTTTTTCATGCTACCTCCCCTTTCATATTCATCCGGCAGGTCATATAATTCATCAAGAACAAAACGCAGAACCATTCTTGTAAATTTATTTTGATCTCACATTGTATCTTTGGAACCGCGTATGCAAAAAAACAACAATCTATTAAAGCTTAACAAACAGCATAAATGCCGTTAAAACTGCTAAAAATCCAAAATTATAGGCAGAAAACTGCTTAAGATAATACCCTGATTTTTGCGGGTTATGCTTGATATATTCCCGAAAGGTAATCAGGCTTGCCAAAGAAGAAATCAAAGTCCCCACGCCACCGATATTAACACCGATAAGCAAATCTTTATAATTGTCTGTAAACTGGGATAGCAAAATGGCAGAGGGCACATTGCTGATAACCTGGCAGGATACAACGCTAAAAAGAAGGGTGCTTTTTTCCAAAAGCATAGAAAAAAAGTTGCGCACCGGCTCAATTCTTGCCATATTCCCTGAAAAGATAAAGAAAAACACAAATGTAAAAAGCAAGGGATAATCCACCATCTTCAGCGCTTTTCGATCTGCAAACAACAGGGTTATAGGAATCATAACAAGCCCAATCCAATAAGGAATTTCACGAAAAACAATTAAAATAGAAATAGCAAAAAGCAACAAATAAAGCGCCGTTTTTTTCGGTTCAAACGCCACTTTTTCGTCAGAAAGCACTAAAAGTTCATTTTTCACAAAAATAACACAACAGATTGTAATAAGCAGAATGGATAAAACAAAGGGCAACACCATAATCCCCATAAATTCCATATTTGGAATATGATAAACAGAATACAGATACAAATTTTGCGGGTTGCCAAAAGGCGTCAGCATGCCCCCCAGATTGGCAGCAATATTTTGCATAATAAAAGTAAACGCCATATAGTGCTCTTTTCCCGTTTTGGTCAACACAAAAAAGCCAAGAGGCAAAAAGGTTAACAGTGCCATATCATTGGCAATCAGCATAGATCCTAAAAAGGTAATATATACCAGTGCAAGAATACTCATCCGCGCAGTTTGAAATAACAGCACCACTTTCCTTGCCAGCAAATAAAAAAAGTTAATGTTTTTCAGCGCGCAAACCACAGCAAGCACGCAAAACAAACAAGCAAGCGTGCGATAATCAAAATAATGAAGATATTCCATATCCGGCAACACAAAAAAACTTGTTAGAAGTGCTGCTGCAAATGCAATCACAAGCACAAGGTTTTTTTTGATAAATGACACCATTTTATGTACCCCTCTTAAGTGACAAATGTAGAGTTACACCAACTGCTCCATTATAATCCCTTTTTTCACAATTGTCAACAAAAAGCGGCAAAAAAGAAGCCCCACAGTTTTGGGACTTCTTTTTTTACTTTATACGACTGTTTCGCACCTGATTGCGTACTTCTAAAACAAGAGAGGGAGTAACCGAAAGCTCATCAACGCCCATTTTTAAAAAGGTTTCTGTCAAAGATATATCTCCTGCAAGTTCCCCGCAAATACCGATCCATTTTCCATATTTGTGGGCACAGTCTGCAGCATACTGAATTAATCTTAAAATCGCATCATGCCGCGGATTGCATAACGAATCAAGCCGCGGATTTTGGCGGTCAGCAGCCAGAGTATACTGGATTAAGTCATTTGTTCCGACACTGAAAAAATCCACCTCAGGCGCCAAAATATCTGCAATTACTGCAGCTGCCGGTGTTTCAATCATAATACCCAGCTCCACATGTTCAGCATAGGGAATTCCCTCCTGCTTTAATTCCTGCTGCACCTCCTGAATTACTGCTTTGATTTCCAAAATTTCTTCCTTGGAAACAATCATGGGAAACATAATGGAAAGGTTACCAAACATAGATGCGCGATAAAGCGCCCGCAGTTGTGTTTTAAAAATATCCTTTTGCGCAAGACAGATACGAATAGCGCGAAAACCAAGCGCAGGATTTTCCTCCTCATCCAAATGAAAATACCCGATTTTCTTATCTGCACCAATGTCCAATGTGCGAATAATAACCTTCTTCCCCGCCATGCTCTCCAGCACTGTTTTGTAGGTAGAAAATTGCAGCTCCTCTGACGGAAAATCATCATTTTCCAAATACAAAAACTCGCTGCGAAACAAACCAATGCCGCCAGCATCATGCTGCAAAACAGCACCGATGTCTGAAAGCCCGCCAATGTTTGCATAAATCTGAATTTTACGGCCGTCTAAGGTTACATTTTCTTTCCCTTTGAGTTTTGCAAACAGTGCCTTTCGCTGCGCATCCTCCTGCTGTTTTTTTTGATAAAAGGACAGGGTTTCATCATCCGGCGCCACAAAAATTTTTCCGCTGTATCCGTCTACAACGGCAAGCGCTCCATCTAATTCCTCAGAAAGCGCTTCCCCAACCCCGATAACCGCCGGAATATTCATTGTCCGCGCTAAAATCGCAGTGTGGGAGTTCAGCGAACCCTTTTGTGTTACAAACGCCAGTACTTTAGATTTATCAAGCTGCACTGTTTCGCTGGGCGCC
Source organism: Congzhengia sp. (assembly GCA_045544215.1). Classification (GTDB taxonomy): domain Bacteria; phylum Bacillota; class Clostridia; order UBA1381; family UBA9506; genus Congzhengia. The sequence continues at coordinate 6,879 of JAZPYM010000111.1, read as the reverse complement.
AAATCATCCGCGCAAATAATCAGCCCTTCTCCCTGCATCTGCTCGTTTTTGTTTGATGCAGACAAACACTGCAAAAGCCGATTAGAAACATCCTTTACATCAGCTGCCCGCTCCTTCATATACGCGTCGTCCATGGCAGAAAACAACATTGCAAAATTGTCTGCCGTAACTGCCACGGCAAACTCTGCATTCATGCGTTGATTCTCAATAATATTTACCACAGAATCCACATAATCTAAATCATCCAGCATCATTTTGTGAATTTCAAAAATTTGCGCATTTGCCTCTCCGATTTCAGTAATTGCCTTATCATAAAGAGTCGTCAGCTCTTTTTTTGCACTTTCTCTTGCCCTTTGAAACCGAATGAGCTCATAGCCCGTGTCTGTCACCCGTTCCCTTTTTACAAAAATCTCATCCCGCCGAAAAAATGACAATTGCCCAATTGCAATTGCGCCATAAACACCTTTTCCCTGTATTGTCATCATTTTGAAACGCCCAAACCTTTCTGCCGCAATTAACCGCGGCGCAAATTCTGTTTAAAGATTCGCCTTAAAAAACGATTCCAATTCTTCAGCCGCCATTTCTTCATCCGTCCCTGTAACAACCACCGTTATCTGTTCTCCCTGCTTTACGGCCAGACCCATCACGCCAAACAACCGTTTTGCATTTGCTGTTTTTTCACCTTTTTTTATTTGAATATCCGACAAAAAACCACTTGCCGCTTTCACAAGCATCCCCGCAGGACGCGCGTGAATACCGTTTGCATCTTGAATGACAAAGTCAAATGTTTTCAAAGTAAAGCCACCCTTTCCATTTTTGCAGTTTGATTTATTTATACCTTTTCCAAAAACGGCAGTTTTTACTCTCATGCAGAAAAAAAGTGCAAAAAAAATTCCACCTGCTTGGCAGGTGGAACATTTTTATAGTTTATCCACAGGATACAAAATTTTTAATTGATTGATTTTACTGTTTAAAGCCTTCTGGCGTTTTTCTGTTAAAGCCATGCTCTTTACCTGATCCTTAACTTCATCAAGTGCAATTTCAGAAGGGCCATTTTTTTCTGTAACCTTAATCAAATGATACCCAAACTGTGTTTTCACAGGACCGCACACCACGCCAACCTCTGCAGCAAACGCCGCACTGTCAAATTCCGGCACCATCTGTCCGCGGGTGAATTCTCCCAAAGCGCCACCGTTTTTACCGGACGGACATGAGCTGTTTTCTCTTGCGGCGTCCTCAAAACTGATGTCACCGCTATCAATTCTTGCCTTAATTTCGTTTGCCTTTTCTTCACTATCCACTAAAATATGACTTGCACTAACAGATTCGCCTTTTTGGAATTGCTCTTTGTGTGCCTCATAATATGCCTTTGCGTCTTCCTCTGTAACAGAAACATTTTCCACTGCTTTTTGCACATTGAAATTTGCAAGCATTTCTTCTTTCACACGCTCAAGCTCTGCCTTAAATTCTGCATTGTGCTCCATCAGGTTCTTTTTTGCATCCAACAGGAGCAACTTTTTATTAATAATTTGCTCTAAAATCGCTGCTCTGCCCTGAGGATTGTCATAATTCTGACCGCGCTGTGCATACGCTGCCACCATTTCGTCTACTTCGTATGCGAAAATTGCATTTCCGCCAACTTTTGCTACCACCTGGTTGTTCATTATCATGCTCCTTTAAAAAATCTCTAAATAAAAAATACAATTATTTTCCTTTGCTTTCACAGTATATGCAACGATACACCTTTTTTTCTCTGTCCACCAGTTTAAAAACATGGGGAAGCTCCTGCTCTGTTGTGGTAATACACCTGGGGTTTTTACACTTTAAAATATTGGTAACGCGCTCCGGGATCTCTAAATGTGTCCGCTTTAACAGTTTTCCATCCCGAATGATGTTTACTGTGATATTGGCATCAATAAAACCTAAGGCATCCAAATCAATATCAATTTCCTCATCAATTTTGATAATGTCCTTTTTCCCCATTTTTTTGCTTTCCGCATTTTTGATGAGTGCCACCTGGCATGCCAGCTTGTCAAGACTTAACATATGATAAAGCTCCATGCCCATACCGGCGGTAATATGGTCTAATACAATTCCATTTTTAATCTGACCGATAATCATGCCTGCGCCTCCTTGTCTGCCTGCTCCAGCAGTTTTAAAATCAACGCCATACGAATAAACTTTCCGTTTTGCGCTTGTTTAAAGTAGCAAGCCCGCGGGTCGCTGTCCACATCCTTGGTAATTTCGTTTACTCTGGGAAGGGGGTGCAAAATACACATATCATCCTTTGCTGTGGAAAGCTTTTCTGCACTTAAAATATAGCTATCCCGCAAGCGAATATAGTCCTGCTCGTTAAAGAAGCGTTCCTGCTGCACACGGGTCATATACAAAATATCAAGCTCCGGCATTGCCTCCTCCAGCGAAGTGGTTTCTGTGAAAGGAATGTTTTGCTTTAAAAGACAATCTTCTTTTAAATATTCCGGTACTTTCAATTCATCCGGAGAAATCAGTACAAAACGAATATTTTCATACCGGGACATTGCCCAAATCAGCGAATGTACTGTTCTGCCAAATTTCAAATCGCCACATAGCCCGATGGTCAAGTTGTTAAGCCGTCCCTTTTCGCGATGAATGGTAAGCAGGTCCGTCAGTGTCTGGGTGGGATGATTGTGTCCGCCGTCCCCTGCATTGATAATCGGCACAGTGGTTGACTGACAAGCCACCACCGGCGCACCCTCCTTTGGATGACGCATTGCAATAATGTCTGCATAACAACTCACTACGCGTATGGTGTCAGAAACACTTTCGCCCTTTGCTGCCGAAGAACTCTGTGCCTCAGAAAAGCCCAACACATTACCGCCCAAATCATACATTGCCGCTTCAAAGCTTAAGCGAGTACGGGTAGACGGCTCAAAAAAGAGGGTTGCAAGCTTTTTCCCGCGACACTTGTCACTGTAGGCACCAGGGTTTTTAATAATATTCTCTGCTGTTGCAATCAATTCATCAATCTCCTGCTCGGAAAGCTGAAGTATGTCTATTAAATGCTGCATGGTTTTCTCCCCTTCTTAAAAAAGATTTTAGCCAATCCAGGACTCATCCTGGGGATTGTTGCGGAAGGAAATAAGGCGTGCAACATCCTCCTGCTTGATGTAACCTGTCTCTGCCGCAACCTGCGCAATGGTGTCAAAGTCTGTCAGGCTGTAGTTTACAACAGATGCTTCCTTTAAGCGGTCAAGTCCTTTTTGCATGCCATAGGTAAAGATGCTTACAACACCCAGTACCTCAGCCCCTGCTTCGCGCAGCGCCTCTACCACATCAATCACACTGCCACCGGTGGAAATCAAATCCTCCACAACAACCACCTTTTCACCGGGATTTAATTTTCCTTCAATTCGATTCTGGCGGCCATGGTCCTTGCTACCGGAACGAACATATCCCATGGGAAGCCCCATCAAATGTCCGCAAATTGCTGCATGGGCAATACCAGCTGTGGAAGTTCCCATCAAAACCTGTACTTCGGGGAAATGCGCTTTAATTAATTCTACCAAACCGTTTTCTACATCGTTACGAACTTCGGGCGCTGTAAGGGTTAAGCGGTTGTCGCAATACACGGGGCTTTTAATGCCGCTTGCCCAGGTAAACGGTTCCTCCGGTCTTAAAAACACCGCCTGAATTTTTAATAAATCTTCTGCAATTTTTCGTTTCATATCCATGGTATTTCTTCCTTTCTACTTATCAGCCAACAAATTCATTGACGCAGCGACGATACGCTGCTACCGGGTCTTCTGCTGCGGTAATAGGTCTTCCAACCACGATGTAGTCAGAACCGATTTCCTTTGCCTGCATAGGCGTCATCACGCGCACCTGGTCTCCCACTTCCCCGTCTGCAAATCTTACGCCGGGTGTAACGGTCAAAAAGGCGTTTCCACATTCTTTGTGTACCTTTTCTGCCTCAAGAGGCGAACAAACAACGCCGTCAAGCCCTGCTTCTTTTGCGGTTTTTGCATAATGCATCACCACTTGGTCAATGGGCTTTTCAATTAAAATATCTGCCTCCATCCGTTCCTGGCTGGTAGAGGTCAGCTGTGTTACCGCAATCAAAATAGGGCGCGTGCCGTCAGGTCTTGTCAGCCCCTCAATTGCAGCTTCCATCATAGCTTTTGTGCCTGCCGCGTGGAGATTGGTCATATCCACATCCAGTTTAGAAAGCACCGCCATTGCCTTTTTGACGGTATTGGGAATGTCGTGAAGCTTTAAATCCAAAAAGATTTTGTGCCCACGGCGTTTAATTTCCTTTACAATTTCAGGACCTGCCCCATAAAACAGCTCCATACCGATTTTTACAAAGGGCTTTTCCTCCTTGAACTTGTCTAAAAATGCCAGTACTTCTTCCTTCGACGGAAAATCGCAAGCAATAATTACATCTTTTCCCATTTAATGTGCCCCTCCTATAATCTCTTTTAATGATTTGATTCCATATTTATGCATCGCATCCGGCAATGCGCAAATGATATTCTTGCATGCCATTGGCTCTACCAGATTGGCTGCTCCCACCTGCACAGCGGTAGCACCTGCAAGCATCATTTCGATTACATCCTCTGCGGTCTGTACGCCTCCCATACCAACAACGGGAATGCTTACCGCCTCATACACCTGGTACACCATTCTCACAGCCACAGGAAACACCGCGGGACCGGAATACCCGCCCATTTTGTTGGCAAGAACGGGCTGTCTCTTTTTCAAATCTATCCGCATGCCCAAAAGCGTATTAATCAGGCTGATACCATCAGCCCCTGCTTCTTCACACGCTTTGGCAATGGATACAATATCCGTCACATTGGGAGAAAGCTTCATAATCACCGGCTTGGTTGTTACCTTTTTAATTGCCCGCACCACTTCCTGCGCCGCCTGGGGCGAGGTACCAAAGCTCATGCCGCCGTTATGTACATTGGGGCAGGAAATGTTAACCTCCAGCCAGCCCACCTGCTCTTCTTTGTCCAATTTTTCGCAGGTATCGGCATAATCTTCCACAGAAAAACCGCTGACATTTGCCATCACTTTTTTGTGAAAACATTTCGACAATTTCGGAAGTTCTTCTGCAATTACCTTGTCCACACCTGGATTTTGCAGTCCAACCGCATTCAGCATGCCTGCCTCACACTCTGCAATACGCGGGGTAGGGTTTCCAAACCGCGGCTCTTTTGTGGTACCCTTAAAGGAAAAGGTACCCAGCATATTAATATCATAGTGCTCTGCAAATTCATATCCAAATCCAAAGGTGCCACTTGCGGGAATAATGGGGTTTGAAAGCTCGATTCCACATAATGTTACATTTGTATCTACCATATGATTTCCTCCCTTTTCAGCACCGGACCTTCTTTGCAAATGCGCTTATTTCCATATTTGGTTTTGCAGGAGCAGCCCATACAAGCACCAAAGCCGCAACCCATGCGCTCCTCAAAACTATACTCGCCCGCAGTTGTAACAACCTGTTCAATTGCGCGAAACATCGGCTCCGGCCCGCAGGTATAAAAGTATGTATAGTCAATTCCAGTCATGGCATCTGTCACAAAGCCCTTAGAACCATAACTGCCGTCTGCAGTTGCCACAATGGTTTTGACACCTAATGCACAAAAGGCATCTTCCAAAAAGATTTCTGTTTTCGTATTAAAGCCCAAAACAACAGTGGGCTGTTTGCCTTGCGCCAGCAATTGTTTACAAAGATTGTAAAGAGGCGGGATACCCACACCGCCACCAATTAACAGAGGCTTGTCCCCGCTATCCTCTAAAGAATATCCGTTTCCAAGACCGGTCAGACAATCCAGGGTTTCGCCCGGCTGCATTTCTGAAAGTGCCTTTGTTCCGCCACCGACAACTTTATACACCAGTGTCAGGCGACCATCCTCATAATCGCACACGGAAATAGGGCGTCTTAAAAAGAAGCCATGCACCTTAATATTCACAAATTGTCCCGGTGCGCGAGTGGCAGAGGTATCCCCCAAAAGTACCATTTTGTACACCACATCCGTCAGCGAAACATTCTCTGCAATTTCATAAATCACCTGTTTCAAATTTTAACGCCTCCAAACCAAGTCGCCACCGCAGAAGGTAGCCACACATTTTCCAAACACCCGCATCCCTGCAAAGGGCGTACTTTTCCCCTTACTGAAAAAGGCAGACGGGTCAATTTCATATTCTGCATTTAAATCAAACACCGCAAGGTCACCGCTGTCTACCGGCAAGCCAAAACGCTTGCGTGGATTGATGCTCATCAGCTCTATCAGTTTTTCCATGCTGATAATATTCTTCTTTACCAGATGGGTATAAAGCACAGAAAATGCGGTTTCCAGTCCAACCACACCCATCAAACTGTCTTTTAATCCTTTGCTTTTTTCTTCATCGCTATGGGGCGCATGGTCCGTTGCAATCATGTCAATGGTACCATCCTGAATCCCTGCAATCAGTGCTTCCCTGTCCTGCTCTGCGCGGATGGGTGGATTCATTTTAAAACTGCCATCCTCTTTTAAATCCATATCAGTAAACACAAGATAATGTGGCGCGGTTTCACAGGTTACATCAAGGCCCTCTTGTTTTGCCTTTCGAATCAGCTCCACACTTTCTTTCGCAGAAATGTGGCACACATGATAGCTGCAACCGGTTTTTCTCACAAGCTCTAAATCCCGTGCAATCTGCATATATTCACTCGCGGAGCAAATACCCTTGTGCCCATGCATTTTCGCATATTCCCCATCGTGAATATAACCGCCCTTTAAAAGAGAATTATCTTCACAGTGGGCACAAATAACCTTACCCAGTTTTTTTGCCTGTTCCATGGCAGCAAGCATTACACAATCCTCCTGCACACCGCTGCCATCATCG
>JAZPYM010000110.1:0-15650 GCA_045544215.1 Congzhengia sp. | reverse complement strand
GTATGCTGGTGCATACACAGAAGCAAAGATTTTCGTTTGGGATAACCTTACAAACTGTGCACCACTTTCTGCTGTAACACCTTTGGCTATTAGATAATAGTTTAAGGTAAAACTTTAGATTATTAACATATGTTATTAATCAGAAAGCCCTGCTATTGCAGGGCTTTCTTTTTGTTTGTTAAAAGATTAGGGGCAGGATATAACTTTACCCTGCCCCAACAAAAAAAGGTTGCAGAATTTGTTCTGCAACCTTTTTCGTATTTTATAAAATCAGTGTACAAATTAGATACCTTTTCAATGCACAAGGTGCAATTCATGAGCCGTAAGGCTCACAATTCATGAAACTGCAGGTTTCAATTCATGACAAAGGCAATTCATTGCGTTTGCTCTGCAAACGCATTATTTGTATCTTCGTTTCATCCAAACCACAATTCCAGCTGCGCAAATTACAATGGGAATAACCGCCACCATGATAATAAACCAGGGCCAGAACTGACTGTTTGGAATGGTTAAACTGCCCTGAGGAAGCTCTTTTTCCCGTACGGTAATGCCTGCACTACTTCCCCGCATCCAATTGATTGCATTCAGCAGTAAATCCTCGTTGGCAAATCTGGTGTCGCCAATCAGTGTGTCCATGGTGTATCCCGAGCCACTGACCAAAAGTTTTCCATAGAATATCTCGTCATTTAATGTGTAGTTTCGTCTGGTAGCCGCGAGCATAATGTCAAAACTGCCACTTGCATCCTCTGATTGTTTCGGCTCGCCCAGGGTGGTAACCGTTTTGCTGTATGCACCATTGGCGGTTTTCAGCACCGGTGCAACCTCCAAAGAAGACGGCTTATCGCCGGCAATTTCAAAGTAATTGGATGCCGAGTATAAAATGCTTCGTTTGCCCGTTTGAATCGGTGCAACAATTTCGTTGTCAGTAAGCTCTGCTACCGCAAGCGTGCCATATTTTGCCGCCGTTTCCGACGCAATATCCATTCGGTTGTCCATATCCACCACAACGCCATGATTTCGCGTGATTGCCCATTCGCTCTTTAAATATTCCTCAAGTCTTGGCAGTGGCTCGTTGGATGCCATAGGGTCAAAATAAAGCTGCACATTGCCGCCACGGTCCAAAAAGGCATCTATTTTTTCAATTTCTTCTGCTGCAAAATCCCCAACAGGTGCATTCACAACCAAAAGCAGTCGTTCATCCTGGGGTAAATCCTCTTTCAGCAAGTTAATGAAGTCCACCTGATAATTATACATGGACAAAACCGCCTCAAAGCCAGAGTTCATCTTTTCTCCGTGTCCCTCTGTCATCAAAACCGAGGATATGCGGAAGCCGTCCACAAAGGTGGCAAGCTTGTTGGTGATGATACGCTCTATGTTGCTGTATCCCTCGGTTGAAATATAGGTGGATGCCTCCGCCGTATCATACCGCTCCCCCTGTACAAACAACATGGCGTAATGGGGGTTTGTAATCCCCTTGATTGCAGATGCATAGGGTGCTAAATCCGTTGGGCTATTTGCAAAGTCCACCGTTTTTAAGTGAATGTTATCATTGCGCTTTTCATAAAGCTCCACAATGTCGCATAACAGCATCATGTCGGCGGTCTGTTCGCCATTGTATAAAATCACAATATCGGTGTCTGTTTCAATTTTATCTACAATGTCGTTGGTTTCCTCTGTAAGATGGTATATTTCGTCTCGCGTCAGATTGATTTCCAAAGGAATTTTACTGTCAAATGCAAGCAAAACCGCATTTAAAAGTATCGTTACAATTACCGCACCGGCAACCACAACAGAGGTATTTAAAAAATATTTCAGTTTTTTATTTTGTTTCATGTGATTACCTCCAGCGCCTTTTTTCAATTACACGAACGGTCAGCAAAATAAACAATGCCGTAATGCTTAAAAAATACACCAACGGTACAATGTTTAATGTGCCTGCTGCAAAATCGGAAATACGGGCGTTGATATCGATAAACGCCAGCGCGCCGTTTAAAAATGTGCCTAAAAAGGAAAATGCGCCTGTAAACAGTGTTGTAAAGTCAATGCGCAATCCGCCGGCAAAGGATAAAAATCCCACCAATGCCAAGGTGGCAATCGCCGCAACAACCTGACTTTGTGTCAGCGTGGAAATAAACATGCCCATTGCTGTCAGCATTGCGCCATATAGTAAAACGCCAAGGTATCCTACCAACGACTGCACGACGGCTGGATTTCCATACAGGGCCATAAAAACAAGGTACAATAGGGTAATTCCAATGGCTATACCTAACACTGCCATAGCAGATAAAAATTTGCCCATGACAATCTCCGTCACTTTAACGGGCGCAGTTAAAAGCAGCTGGTCTGTTTTTAATTTGCGTTCTTCTGAAAATAGTTTCATGGTCAAAAGTGGCACAGCCACCACAAAAATGTAACAGATACTCATAAAATACTGTGTCATAATCGTGGTGCCGTAATTCACATTTGTGGCAAAAAACACAAGGGCTGAAAACGCCAAAAACAGCGCAAGGAATATGTAGCCCAAGGGTGATTTGAAATATGCTTCAAACTCGCGTTTAAAGATTGCTTTCATCTACTTCATCCTCCTTGTCCTTCGTTTTTCCTGCAACAATTTCAATGGTGCTTTCATCAATTTGAGACGATGGTGCTAAGCCTCGCTCATGCTCCGTCACCTCTAAGAACACATCCTCCAGCGACAAATCAACCGTCTGCATGGAAAGAATGGGAAGCTTTTCCGCCGCTAAGGCGTTAAAGAGCAAGGGGCGTACATCCACATTTGGCTCTGCTTCCACCAAAAAGTCAATGGTGCCTTTTTCCTTGCGTCCTAAGGATTTTGCATATTTCACGCCGGGAATTGCGCTGATAACATCCAGCGCGCTTCTTTCATCTCCGGATATACGCAGGCTGAATTTATTGTCGTTTGAAAGCGTTTTTGCAAGGTTTTCAGGACTGTCGACAGCCGCAATTTTGCCCTTATTTATAATGACAACACGCTCGCACACTGCCTGAACCTCTTGCAAAATATGAGAGGACAAAATGACTGTGTGGGATTTTCCCAGTTTTTTGATAACATCGCGGATTTCAATAATTTGTTTGGGGTCAAGTCCAACAGTTGGCTCGTCCAAAATCAAAACCTCAGGATTTCCAATCATCGCCTGAGCAAGCCCAACCCTTTGTTTGTAACCTTTAGAAAGATTGGCGATAAGGCGGTCCTTCACATCTGTAATTTTTACAGAATCCATAATGTCTAAAAGGTGTTTTTTTCGGTCCTTTTCTGAAACCTTTTTTAAGTCGTAAACAAAGTTTAGATATTCGTTGACCGTCATATCCGTGTATAGAGGCGGTTGTTCCGGAAGATAGCCAATTTTCTTCTTGGCTTCTACGGGATGTTCTAAAATGTCCAGACCATCTACCAAAATCTCGCCACTGGTGGCAGAAAGATAGCCTGTTAAAATGTTCATGGTGGTGGACTTTCCGGCACCGTTAGGACCTAAAAATCCCAAAATTTCGCCTTTTCTCACCGTAAAAGAAATATGGTCAACTGCGCGTTTTTTACCATAGCTCTTGACTAAGTCTTTGATTTGAATCATAAAAGACCTCCTGAATTTCATATGCGGAAATCTTCTAACCAATAGAATATTTCCGCATATCATTGTATCATATCATATTGTCTGGTGTGTGAACAAACCGTTAATTTTTTTCTTCCGGCAAGTCCAGCTTAATGTGAAGCTCTTCTAATTGTTTTTTGTCAACTGTTCCCGGCGCTTCAGACATCAGCTCAGATGCGTCTTTAACTTTGGGGAATGCGATAACATCACGGATGGAATCGCGACCTGCAAGAAGCATTACCAAACGATCCAAACCATACGCCATGCCGCCATGAGGAGGTGTGCCGTATTTAAATGCCCCCATCAAGAAGCCAAAGCGCGCCCACGCCTCTTCTTTTGTAAAGCCTAGTGTTTCAAACATCTTCTGCTGCAGTTCCGTATTGAAAATACGAAGACTGCCGCCGCCAACCTCTGTGCCATTGTAAACCATGTCATACGCTTTCGCGCGTACTTTGCCGGGATCGGTATCCAAAAGCGGAATATCCTCATCCTTAGGCATTGTAAAGGGATGGTGCTTTGCAACATAGCGTTTATCCTCTTCGCTGTACTCAAGCAACGGGAAATCTGTAACCCACAAAAGATCGCAATCGTTTTTATCAATTAAATCGAAACGTTTTGCAAGTTCTAAGCGAAGTGCGCCTAACGCATCATACACAATCTCATTTTTGTCAGCTACAATCATAATGATGTCGCCAACCTCTGCACCCATTCTTTCTAAAATGCTGTTAATCTGCTCTTCGGTAAAGAATTTGGTAATCGGAGATTTTAATTCATTTTCAGCAACGGTAATCCATGCAAGACCCTTTGCGCGATAGGTTTTTACAAAATCAACCAAACCGTCTAAATCACGGCGAGAGAATTTTGCATCGCCGCCCTTGCAGTTAATCGCGCGAACGCTGCCGCCCTTGCTTACAACATCGGTAAATACTTTGAAATCGCTGTTTGCAACCAGATCAGAAATATCCTGTAATTCCAAACCAAATCTGGTGTCCGGCTTATCAGAGCCGAATCTATCCATTGCTTCCTGATAGGAAATTCTTCTGAAAGGTGTTTTAATATCAATACCACGCAATTCCTTGAAAATGCGTTTCATAAAGCCTTCATTTACAGACATGACATCTTCTTCGTTAACAAAGGACATCTCAAGGTCAATTTGGGTAAATTCCGGCTGTCTGTCTGCGCGCAAATCTTCGTCACGGAAACACTTTACAATCTGGAAATATCTGTCCATGCCAGAAAGCATTAAAAGCTGCTTATAAAGCTGCGGTGACTGCGGAAGCGCATAGAAAGAACCGGGGTGTACACGGCTGGGCACCAAATAATCTCTTGCGCCCTCCGGTGTGGATTTTTGCAGCATGGGAGTTTCAATTTCCAAAAAGCCGTTTGCATCATAATAATCTCTTGCAATTTTGCACACATTATGACGCAGTTCCATCAAACGCTGCATATCCGGTCTTCTTAAATCCAAATATCTGTATTTTAAACGAACCTCTTCTCTAACATTGCTGTTTTCTTCAATATAAATCGGAGGGGTTTCTGCCTTGGACAAAATGCGAAGTTCATTCACTCTGATTTCGATTTCGCCAGTTTTAATTTTATCATTTACAGTTTCAGCATCACGCTTAACAACCTCACCAACGGCAGCCAAAACATACTCGCTGCGAACCATATCTGCTTTTTCAAACACTTCTTTTGAATCTTCTATGCGGGCAACCAACTGCAAAATACCGGAGCGGTCACGCAAATCAATAAAAATAACACCGCCCAGGTTACGATAGACCTGCGCCCATCCCATTACGGTTACTTGTTTGCCTACATCCGCAAGCGTAAGCTCGCCGCAACGATGTGTGCGCTTTAATCCAAACATTGTTTCCATTGCTTTTGTTCCTCCATTTTATATCTTGTCTTTTATTTTCGTCGTTATATATGCCGCAATTTTATCAAAGGGCACATTTTCTGTTTCTCCGCTTTCCATGTTCTTTAAGGCGACGGTTCCGTTTGTAATATCGTCATCGCCGATAACACAGGAGAAACATGCACCGGTTTTGTTGGCATATTTCATTTGTGCCTTAACACTGCGCTGCAGATAATCCCGCTCTGCGCAAATACCGTTGTTACGCAACTGGTGAACAAGCTTTTGCACAAACAGGTCTGCCTGATTGCCGATACTTGCAATAAAAATATCCGGTCTTTCCTGATTTTCAGGAAGCAAATCAAGGCTTTCCAGCACCAGCAACAATCGCTCGAGGCCCATGGCAAATCCAACACCTGTCATTTCAGGACCGCCGATTTCAGAAATTAAGCCGTTATAGCGTCCACCGCCGCAAACTGTTCCCTCAGAACCGGGATTTTTAGATACGATTTCAAAAACAGTTTTTGTATAGTAATCAAGTCCGCGAACAATGGTTGCATCCACCTGAAACGGAATGTTCATTTCCTCTAAATACTGCTTTAGTTTTGTAAAATGATCTGCACAATCATCACAGATATTATCAAGCAATACAGGAGCATGGTTATAAATTTCCTTACAGGATTTGACCTTGCAGTCCAAAATACGCAAAGGATTCTTCTCATATCGTTGCCTGCAGGTTTCACACAAATCTCCCAAATGGGGTTTGAAAAACGCCTTAAGTTTTTCATTGTATGTTGTGCGGCATTCCTTGCAGCCAATGCTGTTGATGTTGAGTGTAACACCTGTCACACCCAGGTTTTGAAACACCTGCATTGCAAGAGAGATAACCTCAGCATCAATGGCAGCAGAATCTGCCCCCATAACCTCCACGCCAAATTGATGAAATTCACGCAGACGACCTGCCTGCGGTTTTTCATAGCGAAAGCACGGGTAGAGATAATAAAGCTTCGTGGGCTGCGGATTTGCATAGAGGGAATGCTCAACAAAGCTTCTCACAATAGGAGAGGTTCCTTCCGGGCGAAGCGTAATGCTTCTTCCACCCTTGTCTAAAAATGTGTACATTTCCTTTTGTACCACATCGGTTGTATCTCCTACGCCACGCTCAAAAAGTTCTGTTGTTTCAAACATGGGGGTTCGGATTTCTTTATATCCATACGCCAGGCATATTTCTTTAATTTTATCTTCCATCAGGTGCCATTTATAGCTTTCTGACGGCAAAATGTCATGTGTGCCACGAGGGGCAATCATCATATCTTCACAACCTTTCACAATGACCAAATAACTATCTTAGTTATTATACCATAGTTTTTTGCAAAATGCAAATATTTTACTCCGTAATTTCGTCCAAATGAAGCTCTAATAATTTTGAAACACCTTTTTCCTGCATGGTGACACCATAAATAACATCTGCCGCCTCCATAGTACCTCTTCTGTGAGTTACCACTATGAATTGAGTGTCGTCACTATACCGACGAATGTAGTCTGCAAAACGATATACATTCACATCGTCCAGTGCCGCTTCAATTTCATCCAAAAAGCAGAACGGCGTGGGTCTTGTTTTTAAAATTGCAAACAACAAGGCAATTGCAGATAGTGCCCGTTCTCCACCGGAAAGAAGAGACAAACTTTGCAGCTTTTTGCCCGGAGGCTGCACATCAATATGAATATTACTTTCCAAAATATTATCCGGTTCATCCAGCGTTAAGGATGCTGTTCCGCCGCCAAACAACTCTGTAAAAGTGTTTTTAAAATATTTTGCAATCTCATAGAATTTCGCCTCAAATTCCGTCCGCATCACCTTTGTCATATCCGCGATAATACTGGTAAGATCTGCTTGTGCTGCCAACAGATCGTCTCGTTGTCCACTTAAAAATTCATAGCGTTCTGAAACGGCTTTATACTCCTCAATCGCATCGACATTGACATTGCCAAGACCGTTGATTTTTCGTTTTAAAGAAGCTATCTCCTTTGTAACCTCCTGGGCGCTACCCAATTCCTTTTTGTATGGAAGCGCATCTGAGTATGTAAGTGCATACTCATCCCAAAGATTGTTGATGGTATTTTCAAGTTCTGTTTCCACCTTGACTTTTTTCTGTACCAAACGATTTTGCTCCTCGGTTAAGGCAAACACATCTTCACGCAGTGTTTTGATTTCAGAAACCAACGCTCTGTCTTTTTCGTCAAACTGCTTCTTTTCATCAAGGAGCATCTGGTTTTCCGCATCCATTTGAACAATTGCTTCTGTTCCCTGCTTTACTGCCTCCTGTTTTTCTTCGATTTCAAGAAGTAATTTTTCATTTTTTGCAACAATATCCGCTATTTCACTTTCATGTAGTGACATATTGGTATTGTAAAGAGCAATTTCCGATTCCAAGGCAGCCATTTTTTCTGAAACAATTTCCAAATCCTTCGCCGTGCCGGAACGAAGAATGTTTTGTTTGGTAATCTGTTCGGAAATTTCCTGCGTTTTTGCAATAATTTCCAAAACACCGGTCTCTTTTTGGGCAATCTCTTCATATTTTTTCGAAATCCATTGTTCCTTGCCTGCAATCTCCGCTTCAATTTCTTTTTGCATTAAAGCAGATTCTGCTATTTTTGCATCAAGTGTCAGCAGTTCTTCTTCCACCCGTCGTTTTGCAAGGTCAATCTGATTAAGCAACAGCGTGTTGTGAGCTTTATCCCGTTCTAAAATTAATATGCCACCACGATTGTCCGTTAGAACCTCGGTTGTTTTTTTAATTTCTTCATTCAATTGGTTAATGGTTAGTTGTAATGCTTTTTCTTTTTCTAAAAGAATATCAATCTCTTTTTTAAGTTTTGGAATGCCATGTGTCAACGCATTGATTTCGTTTTCGCGTCCCATTAAAGACGCCTGTTTATAAAAGCTGCCGCCCGAAAGAGCGCCGCCAACATTAAACAACTCTCCCCCAAGTGTAACAAGGCGATGGGAGTTTTTATATTTTTTTGAAATGGAAATCGCATGGTCAATGGTGTCAATTACCGCCGTTTTGCCAAGCAGGAAATCTGCCACCGGCTGAAACTGTTTATCACAAGACACCAAATCGTTGGCTTGTCCCAAATATCCCGGCTCGGAAGCCAAAGAATTATCTGCACCCTTCACCTTTAACGAGGTCAAAGGCAAAAATGTTGCTCTGCCTGCGTTTTTTTCTTTCAAACATGCAATTGCCTTTTTTGCATCCTGTTCCGACTGAACAACAATGTTTTGTACTGCTCCACCAAGGGCAATTTCGATTGCCGTAGCATATTTTGCAGGAGTCTTGATGAGTTTGGAAACCGGACCATAAATCTGCGCTGCAGAAAGGACACCGCCCTCATGCTCTTTTAGTACAGTTTTTACCGATTTTGCATAGCCCTCAAAGCTTTGCTCCATGGTTTCAAGCAGTTTTTTGCGCGATTGCTTTTCGCTTAAGGTAATGGTAAGTTCATTCTCTTTCTGTCTTGCAGCAAAATAATCCGTTTCTGCCTCGTGAAGCTTTTTCTCCAGCGCAGAAAGATCTGTTTCCATTTTTGTTCCAAATGCCGTTTTGCGCTGTATTTCAGCTTCAATTTCGCTGTTCTTTTCCAATAGCCCTTCTTTTTCTCCATCATGGTCATGGGCTTCTGCTTCAATGGTTGCTTTTCTGACGCGATAGCTCTCTTGGGTAATGGCTTGGTTGGAAAGGGCAATTTTAAGTTCACTCAAGCTGCTGATTTCCCCGGCAACCTTTTGATTGATTGCTTCAATCTCACTATTTTTAATATCTGCACCCTGCTCTGTCTGTGTTTTTTCTGTCAACAGTGATGCAATCGCAGCATCAATTTGCGCAAGATTTTTTTCAATCTCGGCAGACTCCCTCTCAACTTCTTCTTTTTGCATCAGAAAAGTGCTTCTTTTTGATGTAATATCATAAAGCTCGCTTTGGATGCGTTCTGTCAGTGTTTGGTTGCCGCTGATTGTGTTTTTTAAAATATCAATTTCGCCCTTTTGAATGGAGATTTGCTCTGTCAATTCACGAATTTTTTGAGAAGTCGCCTGTGTTGTTTCTTCTCTGTCACGAGCTGCCTGATAAAACTTCTCCTGCGCCTGCTCTGCATTGTCTGCCGCCTCTTTTGCCTCTGCAAGTTGTTTTGTTACCACATCCAATTTTGCATCAAGACTACCAACAATTTCATTTGCGCTCTCAATAATGCGGATAGCATCGTTAACCTCATATGTTTTTAATTCTTCCTTATAGGACAGATATTTCTTTGCTTTTTCAGATTGCAGTTTCAGCGGCTCTACACGGTCCTCAAGCTCCGTGATGATATCATAAACTCTGTCTAAATTTTCGTTGGTACGAACCAGTTTTCGCTCTGCATCTTCTTTTCTGTAACGGTATTTGGAAATGCCGGCTGCCTCTTCAAAAATCTGTCTTCTGTCGTCTGATTTTGACGAGAGAATTTCTTCAATTTTTCCCTGGCCAACCATAGAATAGCCATCTCGACCAAGGCCTGTATCCATAAAAATCTCATGAATATCCTTTAGACGACAGCTTGTTTTGTTAATCATATATTGGCTTTCACCGGAAACAAACACCTTACGGGTAATCTCTATTTCATCAAAATCTATATTGAATTTTCTGTCGTGATTGTCAAGTATCAGCGTAACCTCTGCAAAACCCATGGAATTTCTTTTCTGTGTTCCGCTAAAAATAACATCCTCCATTTTGGCGCCACGAAGCATTTTAGCACTTTGTTCACCCAAAACCCAGCGCACCGCATCAGAAATATTACTTTTTCCACTTCCGTTTGGACCTACGATTGCCGTGATTCCATTGGAAAAGTTAAGCGATATTTTATCGGCAAACGATTTAAATCCATTAATTTTGATTCCCTTTAGACGCATAACTTGCCGCCTTTCTTTTTTATCTGTCGAAACTCACCCGGCTCTACAGTTTCATCCTGCACAAAGTCAACGCGAAAGCCAAGTTGTTTAAATTTTGTTATTGTTTGTTTGCGATTCCCTAAATAAGCAGAAATGGACCTTGGATGAACCGCAATGGTGCAGTCCTCATAAATGCATTGTTTCAGCTTTCGAAAATATATCTCTCCTTGTACCAGTTCCCCAAAGGATGGATGGTACGGACCGGCAACAACATCTGCATCCGGAC
The DNA here is from genome assembly GCA_045544215.1 of Congzhengia sp. Classification (GTDB taxonomy): domain Bacteria; phylum Bacillota; class Clostridia; order UBA1381; family UBA9506; genus Congzhengia. The sequence continues at coordinate 4,980 of JAZPYM010000110.1, read as the reverse complement.
AAATGTTATCAGAGGACAAAAGCCCCATGCGTATAACCGGAATATTTGCATCGTCAAAAATTTGTTTTAAATCAGCACAAAGAGATATTGCCTCGTCCAATTGTTGCACTTGATACACGCCCTGCTCATAAAGTGCAGCAAGGTGTGTTTCTTTTAATACCAATGTTGGATATATCCGAACACAGGATGGCGATAATAAAACCATTTTTTTGGCACTTTCAAGGCAAGTTTCGTCTGTATCTCCATAAAGACCGGTCATCATTTGAAGTCCTAATGCAACACCGCATTTATGGATGATTTCGGATGCACGAATCGTATCTTTATGGCTATGCCCGCGGTGATTTAAAAAAAGCACATAGTCATCCATGGATTGTGCGCCAAGCTCAATGGTTGTCACGCCATATCTCTTTAAAATCAGAACCGTTTCCTCATCTATGTAATCCGGTCTTGTGGATACACGAACACCATCAACCAATCCCTGTTTTATATACTCATGCGCAACCTGCAAAAATTGTTTTTGCAATGATTTTTCAATGCCCGTAAAACTTCCACCAAAAAAACCAATTTCCACAAAAGCATCTTTTGGAATGGTTTTCAGCGCAGATTGTATCATCTCGTCTGCATCATCAGGTGTAATTGCCGTCCCCTGCCCCGTAATTTTTCGCTGATTACAAAAGGAGCAATCGTTGGGGCAACCCATATGTGGTACAAAAATAGGAATTGTTTTTTGTTTCTTCATCAATTTATTTTTTATCCTTCATTTTAATCAAGGCATTTTGCGCTGCCATCTGTTCCGCTTTTTTCTTGCTGGTGCCTTCTCCAGTGCCCATTAAAACCCCATTTAACAAAACATTTATCACAAAGGATTTATTATGGTCAGGTCCGGATTCACTTTCAACCACATATTGGATATCTACATCACCGTTTTTTTGTGCCGTTTCTTGAAAATCGGTTTTATAATCCTTAAACATCTTGCCTCTGGATGCATCCAATATGGTTTCATAAAGCTGACCCAAAACCCATTCTCTCACGGTTTCAAGTCCGCTGTCTAAATATATTGCTGCAATAAGCGCCTCAAACGCGTCTGCTAAAATGGACATGCGTGTTCTGCCACCCATACGCTCTTCGCCCTTGCCAAATATCATATATTTGCCCAACTCAATGTTGACAGCACATTCCCACAAAGCGCGTTCGCAAACAACAGCAGCACGTATTTTGGTTAGTTTTCCCTCCGGTAATTTGGGGAAATTTTCAAACAAATAACGACTGACAACCAAGCTCAAAACAGAATCGCCCAAAAACTCCAGTCGTTCATTAAAGGGGATATGTTTTGATTTATTCTCATTTGCATAAGAACTATGTGTCAACGCAATTTTTAGATAATCTTGATTGGTAAATTGATACCCGATAATTTCCTGAAATTCTTTTAACGCGTTCATAACCTCTTCCTTTCAAAACAAAAGGCAGGCATCGCCCGCCACGCCCATGTTTGCATATTTTCATATGCCATCTATAAAGAAAATAAACGCATAAATTCACTTCTTACAAATTGTAGGAAACAGATTTATGCGTTTTATTGATTTGGGGAGGGACTTTTTTAAAAGGCCATCCCCAAAGTCAACTTACTGGTTGTTTTTAATATAATCAACTGCATCTCCTACAGTGACAATGCCTTCTGCCTCTGTATCGGGAATTTCCATATCAAACGCTTCTTCCATCGCCATAATCAACTCAACAACATCCAAAGAATCTGCTCCCAAATCGTCAACAAATGCAGTATTGGTTTTCACCGCACTTTCGTCCACACCAAATTGCTCCACAATAATATCACGGATTTTTTCAAACTCCATCGCGTTCACCTCCCATAAAATAATCCTATATTATTTATATATCATATCCTGTCTTGTTGTCAATATCATTTCATAAAAAAGATGAAATAAATGTTTAATTTTCCGCTGTGTATGTACTTTGTTCAGATTTTTCCGTTTCTGTGCTTTGTGCATAAAGCATACGAAGTTCGTCGTTCAAACCGGTTTCTGCAAATACATGTGCACTCTTAATGGCGTTTTCAAACGCCTTTGCATTGGAACTTCCATGTGCTTTAATGACAACACCGTCAATGCCCAAAAGTGGAACACCGCCATATTCTGAATAATCCAGCATGGATTTAAGCGATTTAATATGCGGCTTCATCATAAGAGCTGCCAGTTTGGTTGTGACAGATTTTAAAAAGCTTTTTTTCAAAAGGCCAAACAAGGCGGAAGAAGTTCCCTCAATGGCTTTGATAATCACATTGCCTGTAAAACCATCGCAAACAATAACATCTGCAAAGCCTGTTGTTAATTCTCTTGATTCAATATTGCCGCAAAAATGAATGTTTGAATTTGCCTTTAAAAGTTCATGGGCTTTCTGAGAAAGCTCATTTCCCTTGTGCTCTTCTGTTCCAATATTCACAAGATACACCTTAGGATTTTCAATGTTTAAAATCTTCTCTGCATATAAGGAACCCATCTGTGCAAATTGTGCCAAATGCTCTGGTTTACAATCTGCGTTTGCGCCCACATCCATCATCACACTTTTTGTCTGGTTCACAGTTGGCATAAAGGCAGTTAAAGCAGGCCGACGGATACCCTTTATACGCCCAAGCACTCGAAAAGCCCCTGCAAAATAAGCACCTGTATTACCTGCGCTTACAACTGCATCTGCTTCTTTGTTTTTGCAAAGTTTTAGCGCCACCATCATGGAAGAGTCTCGCTTGTGGCGAATCGCCTCAACAGGTGATTCTTCCCCTCCAATAACCTCCGTTGCGTGATGAATCGTTATACGATTGCCGCAATATCCGATTTCCTGCAATTTTTGTTGCAGTATTGCTTCGTCCCCAACTAAAATAATGTCACAATTTAAATTTTGCGCTGCACGGACACTTCCCTTTACAATTTCATCCGGTGCATTGTCGCCACCAAAGGCATCAACTGCAATACGCACCTCTATCAACCCCCACTCTTATTAAATTAATTATATACCGAATTGACAAAAATAGCAAGTTTTATTTTCGAAAGAACTGATAAATATTCTCCGCTGTTTTCGCAGAAATTCCTGCATTCGTCAGCGCGCTGATTTCTGCCGTTTTAATAGCGTTTAATGATTTAAAATGCTTTAAAAGCTTTTCAGCCGTTTTTCTTCCAACGCCATCAATTTGTTCAAGTACAGAGCCTCTCATTCGTTTCCCTCGCAAACTTCTGTGATAGGAAATCGCAAAACGATGTACCTCTTCTTGTATGGCAGAAACCAAACGAAACTCTTCAGAACGGGGTTTTAAACCAACACAACTGCCGTCTTCCTTTAAAAGAACAGATGTTTTATGTCTGTCGTCCTTAACCATTGCAAATAGCGGAATCTCCGTATCAGTCAGCTCTAAAAGCTGGGAAATCACAGAAAGATGTCCTTTTCCTCCATCTAAAAAGATGCAATCCGGAATGGGAAGAAACTTGGCATCCTCCAGGCGCAACTTTCCTGATTCTATCTGTTGTTGTTCATCCCGCGCATGTTGCAGACGACGCAGGATCATTTCCGCCATGCTGTGATAGTCATCTCCGCCAATCGCTGTTTCAATTTTAAATCTTCTGTAATAGCACTTTGCAGGCTCTCCGTTTACAAAAACCACCATAGAACCTACATTGTCCTCTCCGGATGTGTTGGAGATGTCGTAGGACTCAATACGATAAGGAGGCGTGCTTAACCCCAATTCTTCTTTCAGGTCAAGGATCAGCCGTTTAATACTGTTTTTGCCATCGGATTTTTTCAGCATATCATTAAGTGCTGCCTGCTTCGCATTTTTATGTGCCATCTCCACAAGCGCCTTTTGATTGCCTCGCTTTGGTGTGTGTAATTTCACCCGTCTTTTCGCAACAGAAGATAGCCAGTCCGACAAAAGAAGAGCGTCTTCGCAATCAAACTGTATATAAATATTGGGCGGAACAAAATCTACATCCTGATAAAATTGTTTTATAAAGCCGGATGCGATTTCTCCCTCTGTCATACCGCCTGTGTTTGACAAAACGGAATCATGTCGCCCTATAATTCTGCCGCTGCGGACAAAGAAAATCTCCACAAAGGTTTTGTTCTCCTGAACAAAAAAACCAATCACATCTTCATCTGTATGTTTATCCGAAACAATTTTTTGTTTCTTTTCCATTTGGCGTATGCCATAAATTTTGTCGCGCAAAGAGGCAGCTCGCTCAAACTCCATTTTCTCCGCACACAATTCCATTTCCTTTGTCAGTTCCTCTAAAAGCGTTGTTCCCCCACCATTTAAAAGTGTACACGCTTCCTTGATTTTTTCACCGTATGCTTCTTTAGAAATATAGGTTTCACAAGGGGCGCAGCATTTTCCCATTTGTGCATTAATACAAGCGCGCCTTTTTCCCATATCCTTCGGCAGACGAATGTTACAGGTAGGAATCTGAAAAAGCTTACAAACAAAGTCCAACGCCTCGCGGGCCGCTGCAGCACCGGAATAGGGGCCAAAATATCTTGCCCCGTCCTTTTTCATTTTCCGGACAAACGAAAGCTTGGGATATGGTTCGTTGACGGAAACCTTAATGTATGGATACTGCTTGTCATCCTTCAACAAAATATTGTAATACGGGCGATATTTTTTTATCAGGTTACATTCTAAAATCAAGGCTTCCAATTCACTGTCTGTGATAATGTATTCAAAGGTGTCGATATGAGAAATCATTGCCTTAACCTTGGGGGCATGACGCTCTGTGCTTTGAAAATACTGTTTTACCCGATTTTTTAAAACTTTTGCTTTGCCAACATATATAACCGTTCCGCTTTTATCCCGCATCAGATACACGCCGGGGTCCTCCGGTAAGGATTGGAGCTTTTTTTCATCAACCATATCAGACACCTCCTTTTTCTTTGGTTAAAAAAAGGGATATGCGATGTCATCACATATCCCTTGATTGTAAGCTC
>JAZPYM010000109.1:0-1734 GCA_045544215.1 Congzhengia sp. | reverse complement strand
CTCACCCATAACTGCATCGCTTTCTGTTACATTATCCATAACAGTAGGGGCAATCTGATTTGTCTTGCTGTTTGTTTCGCCGCCGACAACAACTTTATTCTTATCTATTAAACCACAAAGGCGTTCAAAATGCTTTTCGTTGATTATCTTGCCATAGTTTTCATTCTCTAATGGATTATCTCCATATTGTTTCTTTATCTGCTTAATGACCTCATATATAAATTTATCCTTTATTGAGCTTTCGCAAAGAATATAATCAGGAGCAACACAAGTCTGACCGCAGTTTAGATATTTCCCGAATACAATCCTTTTTGCGGCCAACTTGATGTTTGCGCTTTCATCTACGATACAAGGACTTTTTCCGCCAAGCTCAAGAACTGCTGGTGTAAGATGCTCTGCCGTATGTCGAAGCACCTCTTTTCCAACTGCCTGACTTCCTGTAAAAAATACAAAATCAAACTTTTGCTCTAAAAGTGCAGCGTTTTCAGCTCTGCCACCTGTTACAGTCGCAACATATTCGGGTGCAAAGCACTCACTGATAATTTTTTCTATAATCTTACTTGTTGCAGGCGAATATGCACTTGGTTTAACAATTGCCGTGTTACCTGCGGCAATGGCATCAGCAAGGGGATCAACCGTTAATAGAAAAGGATAATTCCAGGGACTCATAATTAAAGTATTACCGTAAGGAACAGGCTGCTTAAAACTATGAGATGCGAAGTTTGTGACAGGCGTATATACTGTCTTTCTTTTTGCAAATTTCTTTGTATGGCGAATCATATATGAAATCTCAGAAAGAACAAGACCGCTTTCACACATAAAACCTTCAAAGTGGCTTTTACCCAGGTCAGCTGTTAGAGCATCATTTACCTCAGTCTGATATTTTTTTACGGTCGCATAAAGCTTTTTAAGCTGTTTTATTCTAAAATCAACAGGAATTGTAGCACCGCTTTTATAGAACTTTCTCTGCTTATTAAGCAAGTCCTTTATTTCTTCACTTGTCATTTTGATTCACTCCAATCTGCAATTTCATAATAAAAGCTTTCCAACTCTTTTCTTGTCATAAGCTTTGGTACTGGATAGAGAGGATTTGCTTCCTTCTCTGCGTGCTTTGCCATAATTGAAATATCCTCTTTCTTAATGCCTGTTAATTTATCTGGAATCTGCATTTTTGCATTTAGCTTTTCTATTTCTTTAATAAACTTCTCTGCCCCTGCTTTGTGGGATTCCTTTTCATTTGAAATCCCTGCGCTGATCGCAAGTTTATGAAGCTTTTTATAGGCACTTTGTCCGTAGCCTTTAAGCACATATGGCATAATAACTGCATTTGCAAGCCCATGAGGTGTTCCATACTGTCCGCCAAGAGAATGGGCAATCGCGTGAATATATCCTACATATGACTTCGAAAAAGCAACTCCTGCTTTATATGCTGCATAGAGCATATTTTCTCTTGCTCGATGATTTTTGCCGTCTGCATATGCAATTTCAATATTTTCAAATATTAGTTTTGTTGCTTCGAGTGCGAGTTTTCTTGTTTCCTTGCTTGTGGAACGACCGATATACGCCTCTACTGCATGGGTTAATGCATCCATGCCTGTTGTGGAAGTCAAATGCTGAGGCAAGGAATATGTAAGAGAAGCATCAAGCACGGCATAGTGTGGAATGAGCGGAAAGCTCATAAGTGCATATTTATGTTGCTTTTCGCTATCGGTAATAATAGATGCAAGAGTAACC
>JAZPYM010000108.1:0-3196 GCA_045544215.1 Congzhengia sp. | reverse complement strand
AAAGGCAATTAAATTAAATAAAAAAAGGACTGCGGGGCAGTCCTTTTTTGTTATGTTAAAATTCACGGATTAAAAGCTTCGGAATACCAATCACGGCGCAGTGGGTAAGTGCCTCCCCCTCGATGCGCTGGGGCATATAGGTAGGGTTAATGGGAATCAAATCCATCCAATCCTCCCCGGGCGCATATTCCACCTTTTTAATGGTAACGCAGTCGTCGTTATACAAAACAGCGCCGATTTCCCCGGAATGATTTAAGGTGGTTTGCTTTAAAATCAGCACCTTGTCGCCGTCGTGATACAAAGGATACATGCTGTCTCCCTTTACCCGCAGAACGATAAAATCCTCCCGCTTTCTGCCGCATAGGTAAGAGGTGGGAATTTCTACCGTTTCCCCAGCCCAGTCCTCCACAGCCAGATGGTCATAGCCGGCAGCAATGTCGCCAATCACGGCAAAACGGGTGGTGGCACCGGTGATGGTGGGGTTTTGCAGGGTGCTTTGCTTTTCCTTGGTTGCCTCCGTGCTTCCGGAAAGTGCGCCGGGAGAAAGATGCAACGATTTTTCAATCAGGTGAATGGCCTCAAGGGGAATCTTCTTGGTGTAGCCGGTTTCGTACCGCTGAAGCGCAGATTTGGAAAGACCGGTCATGGCAGCAAGCTGGGAAAGGCTGATTTTTTTTTCTGTTCTGGTCTCCAGTAGCCGTTTATGAATATCAAACATGGTCAATTACCTCCTTTTGTATGACATTATAACAAAAATTTCCCTAAAATGCAACAAATTTTTTATAAAAATGAAAAAAAGTTTCAAAAATGGGTTGACAGGAAAATTTTTCTGTGCTATTATGAGAGTGTCCCAAAAATGAAACGAAAGGAGGAAGAAAAAATGAAATACGAGTATATGGCCTTTAGCAGATGGGTGGTGCGGGTGCTGATGCGCGCCATGATGGTGGTGGCAATTTCCACCGTTTCTGCATTGCTTGTACTGGTTGTACTTGCGATTGCAATGGGCATTTGACGGGGTTTTGACATTTTGGAAGGCAGGTGGGTGTTGTATATTGAAATGTAAATACAAGGGGATTCTTTTTTTTACGCAAAGCGTCCCAAAAATGAAACATACGGAGGTGGCGTTTTATGGAACAACCGGTTTGCCACCGGTGCAGACAGAAAATTTTACGGCTGGAAACCTATTTTGTGGTGGGGTGCATCATTCTGTGTGACGGGTGCTACATGAACATGAGTACCAAAGAATTTTTCAATACCATCGGCGGAGAGGTACGGGTGATGGAGTAGAACCTGCCCTGACAGTGCGCTGCTCTATGGCGCGGCGGGTGCGCGGGCGCGTGGTTTTACAGCGTGAAAGAGGCGCATGGCTTGCGGCTTGGCGGGTTTGTGGCTTGATGCTTGGCGTCCTTCCAGCGTGCGCAGGCTCTTTGGCTCGACAAGGACCGAAAAATTAAGCATAAGGCAGGGAGCGTTTTGCCCCACCTTCAAACATAAGAAAAAGGAGGGATATTTACGGAAAATCCACAAATGGAAAACGGCTATACACCCATTGCCAATGAGATTTTAGAGGCAGTGGCAGGCGCCCATTTAAACGGCACGCAGCTGCGGATTTTGCTGCTTTTGTGGCGGAACAGTTACGGCTTTCACAAAAAGGATTGCTTTTTGCCCCTTTCCTATCTTGCCCAAAAGCTGCGGGGCAGCAAATCCACCATTGGACGACAAATGCGGGCGCTGGAGGAGCTGGGGGTGGTGGGCTCTTTTATGGAAAAACGCGACGGTCACACCCCAAAGCGTTATGTGTTTTTAAAGGATTATAGCATGTGGCGTTGCGGCGCAGGGGAGGTGAAAAAGCCTACGCCCCATCTGCAAGAAGGTCCACCCAGTGTATCCAAAACGGCACAGTCAGAAAGCGCCGATTGGACCACAGAAAAATATAATGATACAAATAAAAAGAATAAATATAACTTTAAATATCAAAAGAGAGAAATGAAAAAAAGTCGTTATGATTATGACGAAATTATGCGGAAAACATTTGAAAATGTGACGAAACGGAACAAAGGAGACGATATAGATTGAAAAAGACCATGAATCGAAGCTGCCACTTTTGCGGGTTGTTTGGCGAAAAGTGTAAGGCGCTGGAAGAGCCGGTTTGCAAGGAGCGTTCTTGCAGTTTTTTTGAAACTACGGCAGAATTCATGCGCCGCCAGGAGAAATTTAAAAACAGAAACAGGAAAAAAGCCATGCAGGAAATAGCGCGATAAATACATAAGACAACGGTGGTGCAAGGTTTGAACAAAAAAGACAAAGATAAATGTGTGAACTGGCTGAAACGAGGCTGGAAAATAGAAAAAGAGCTGGAAATTTTAAAGGAGGAGCAGCGTCGGACCCTTGAAAATGCCGAACAAAGCGGTGGAACAAGCAGGCAGGCACTTTTTTACACAAAGCGGATTGCAAAGCGGATGGAGACGCTTTTTTCCATAAAGCTGGAGCTGTTTGAGGCTGTGTCGGCACTGGAAAAGCTGGAGCATCGGTTGCTGCTTTCCCTGCGGTATTTAAACTGTCTGACCTGGGAGGAAATTGCAGAAATTTTAGAGGTGGATGTGCGCCATGTGTATCGGCTGCATGAGGAGGCGCTTGCGTGTATAAAAGTGCAAATTTTAGGAGAGTAGGTGCTAAAAAGGCAGGCGCAGTGCGGGGTTTCGCTATGTCATTGTTTGTCATGTTGGGGGTGTGTTACAATGGATGCATAGATGAAATGAGGTGACTGCGGTGCTAATGAATTGGGACGAAATGAAGGACGAATATGTCCACACCAGTATTGGTTTGCGCCCATTGGCACAAAAATATGGCGCGACGGCAAGGCAAGTTTCCTATCGCGCAAAAAAAGAGGGCTGGTTTATCGAAAAACAACAAAATCTGGCGCAGCAAACAGCGTTTTTTAAAGAAAATCAGGCGCTGTTTGAAAAGCCGCGGGAGGATGTGTCTGAAACGGACATTAGTATTTTGGCAGACAAGCTTTACCAAAAGGCAAATCTTGCCATTGATGCGTTAGACGGCGAAAAGCTTGACACCCAACGGCTGCGGCATCTGGTGCAGTCGGTTAAGGATTTAAAAGACCTGGTGCGGCCTGAGGATGAGGCAAAAGAGGCAGGCAGGCTTGAGGCGCTTATCAAAGGACTTTGTAAAGCGTAATGGT
>JAZPYM010000107.1:0-20858 GCA_045544215.1 Congzhengia sp. | reverse complement strand
TAATCTAAGGCATAGCCTTTTCCGATCAGTTCTTTGTTTTCCCGCTGATACACGCAAAACGCCCCTGCCTCCATTGACACTTGCGCCGTATTGTCGGTGCAGTTATCGGCGATAACGAAGATATCGATTAGCTCAGAGGGGTATGTCTGCCCCTTGATGCTGGCAATTAAGTGTGGAATTACCTTTTCTTCGTTTCGTGCAGGAATTAAAACCGCATACTTGTGCATTTTCTTTACATGCAGCTTTCTGCCACCTTTCATGAAGGGTACAAAAATATAAATAAACTGATATCCCACACACAAAATAAAAATCACTGCAAAAATATAATTGATATAAGGTACAAGCTCTAAATTCATATCAAAAATACTCCTATCTCAAATTCTGTATAACACTTCATATCTATCATACTATATCCATCTGCTTTTGTCAAACAGATTTCATGAAAAATTATTGTCAAAACTTCCAATATCTTTTTCTTTTGGGAAACTTTTTTGTTTTTTCTATGGACAAAAGCCGCTATCATATATTATAATGAAAGAAGTGAATTTCTTAAAAATTCACATCAAGCAGAGTAGGGACTGACGCGTTAAGTGGCAGACGAACGGGAAGTTGTCGTCTGCACGAAAAGCAACAAGGGTGTTGCTTGCGGTGTCTTTTCCGCATTCCGCTGCTGCAAAACTGCTTACCAATCACTTTTTTGCGGCAAAACAACAAAAGAAAGGATGGTTGGTATGAAAAAATTGTTTACCCCCCGGGTTTTGGCGTCTTGCGCCGTCTTGATTGCAACAAACATTATTTTGACAAAGCTTTTATCCATTACCTTGGTGTATGTGCGCATCAGCTTTAACTTTCTTCCCATTGCCTTAGGCTCTATTCTGTATGGTCCTCTGGTGGGCGGCATATCTGCCTTACTTGCAGATATTTTAGGCGTTATCATTGTGGGAGAGCCGCTGTTTTGGGGCTATAGCGTTTCTGCTTTTTTGTATGGCATAACCTATGGTGCATTTCTTTACAAAAAGGAAGTAACAAACGCAAACTTAATTGCATGCATCGCACTGCAGACCCTTTTGATTGACATTCTTTTGGGCGCGCTTTGGGCGAATATCTTTTTTGGAAAACCATACCTGATTGCACTTTTGGGGCGGGCGGCAGATGCTGTTCCCATGGCAATCGTGAAGGTATCCATGATAAAATACATTTGGAAACTGGCAGGAGCTAGATTGCAAAACATGATTAAAGGATGAATGTATGATTTACTTAGACAACGCGGCAACCACCCGCGCTTTTGACGAAGTGGTGCAGGAAATGGACATGGTTAACCGGGACTTTTTTGCCAATCCCTCTTCTATGCATACCGCAGGGTATCTGGCAGAGAAAAAAGTGCGGGAAGCGGAGAAAATTGCCCTTTCTGCCATTGGGGCAAAAGAGGGCACCTTTTTGTTTACCTCCGGCGGAACAGAAAGCAATAATCTTGCCTTTTTTGGCACGCTGCAAAGCGCCATAAAGCGAAAGCCCCATATTATTACCACGAAAATCGAGCATCCCTCCGTATTAGAGCCGGCGCGATATTTTGAGTCGTTGGGGGCGTCTGTGACCTATATAGGCGTAGATGAGGCAGGCTTTGTGAACCCAAAGGAAGTGGCAGACGCGGTACAGGAAAACACCTGCCTGATTTCTGTAATGTATGTAAATAACGAAACCGGCGCGGTGCAGCCTATTGGAGAAATTGTCAAAAGCGCAAAGGCAAAAAAGAAAGATGTGCTGATACACACCGATTGTGTGCAGGCCATGGGCATGGTGGATATTCAGGCGGACAAGCTGGGAATTGACATGTTGTCCCTAAGTGCCCACAAAATTCACGGACCCAAGGGCGTTGGCGGGTTTTATTGCAGAAAGAATGTTCCCCTAAAACCTATGCTTTTAGGCGGACATCAACAAAATGATTTGCGTTCCGGCACCTTAAATACACCGGGAATTTGCGGCTTTGCAAAGGCAATGACGCTGACAAAAACTTCTTTGGCAGAAAAATATAACCATCTTGTTATGCTGAAAAACAGACTGACAGACCATTTGAAAGACTCCCCCTTGTTTTCTGTAAACAACCAAGGGGACGGCTATTGCCCCCACATTATCAGCTTGCAGGTTAAAAATGTGCGGGCGGAGGTTTTGCTCCACGCTTTAGAAACCCACGGAATTTGCATTTCTGCAGGCTCGGCTTGCTCTTCGAACAAGCCTGCTCCCTCTCATGTGCTTTCTGCCATGGGCTATGACAGAAAGCGAATTGAAGAAACTGTGCGCATCAGCACTGGATTTGAAAACACCATAGAAGAAATTGACACATTTTGTGAAATACTAAAAAAAGAAGCAAACACCCTTTCCAAATTTACAAGAATTTAGAGGAAGAAGATATGAAACTTTTAACCATTGGCGATGTGGTAGGCGATAGCGGCACCGAAGCAGTCTGTGCCCGCCTTGAAGAAATTAAGACGCATTTTAAGGTAGATTTTTGCGTTGTCAACGGAGAAAATGCATGCAGTGCCAACGGCATTTCCAGAAAAAAAGCCGAAATGCTCCTAAGCGCAGGGGCAGATGTTTTGACTCTGGGCAACCATACCTTTCGGCAAAAGGATGCACAAACGCTGCTGGCCTACAACCAGCGCGTGATTCGTCCCATCAATTATCCCCAGGGAACAGTAGGTCGGGGCGTGTGTGTGGTGGAGAAAAATGGCATCAAAATCGCAGTGCTAAACGCCTTGGGCAGAATCTATTTAGAAAATGTGGATTGTCCTTTTAAGGCGCTGAAAGGTGCACTGGAGCAGGCAAAAGCAGATATTAAAATTGTTGATTTTCACGCAGAAGCTACCAGCGAAAAGCGCGCCATGGGCTATTTTTTAGACGGAAAAGTAAGTGTGGTATTTGGCACCCACACCCATGTGCAGACCGCAGATTTACAGGTTTTACCAAAGGGCACAGGATATATTACTGACATTGGTATGTCCGGTCCCCATCATTCCTGTCTGGGTGTTGACAAAAACATTGTGATTGACCGTTTTGTTACCGCCATGCCCCATCGGTTTGAGCTGGCAGACTCTCCTGCACGGATTGACGGTGCAGTGTTTACCATTGATGAAACAAACGGTAAATGCACAGGCGGGGAAATTTTTTCTTTATTGCCGGGAGAAGCGTTATGACAAAACAGCAACTACGGACGCAGTTTTTAAAAATACGGGCACAAATGGACAATCGTCCGTCGGCAGACGCCGCCATTGGCGCCCGCCTGTTTGATGCTCCTTTTTATGCCGGTGCCAAAACCGTTATGACCTACCTCTCTTATAAAAGCGAGGTGAATACCCATGACATTGTTTCCCGGATGCTTGCCGACGGCAAAACCGTTTGCGCCCCGGTTTGCTATGAAAACAGCAGGATGGAAGCCTTTGCCTTTTATTCTGCAGAGGAGCTTGCGCCATCTAAAATGGGGATTTTAGAGCCCCCTCAAAAACGGCTGATTACGCCAGATGCCATTGATTTAATTTTAGTTCCCGGCTGTTGTTTTAACCAAAATGGGTACAGAATTGGCTACGGCGGCGGATACTATGATCGCTATTTAGCCCGCTACCAAGGAATAACCTGCGGTTTGTTCTATCATTGCTTGCAAGCGGAATTTCAACCGGAAGCAAGAGATATTCCGCTCCAATATATTATTACAGAAAAAGCGTGTTTTCAATTTTCTGCATTCATTTAAGAAAGGCGGCACAATATGGATTTATTTTGCGAATTTTTAGTAAAGAAAAAAAGTTTGTCAGACAACTTAAAACGGGCAGGGCTGATTTTGGCGTGTATTGTGGTGTGTATTGCCATTTTATATGTGGGATTTTTTCTGTATCGTCCTATGGTGTCTGTTATCCCGATTATGATTGCTGCTGCCATTTACGGCACAGTGATTTACGGACGAAATTTCTCGCTGGAATATGAGTATGTGTTTACCAACGGCGTTTTGGATATTGATGTGATTAAGGGGCGGACAACCCGCAAGCGTTTGATTTCTGTTTCCTGCAGAAAAATTGAATATATGGGCGCAGTCAGCAAAATTGCTCCCTCTCAAAACCGCGTGGTAAACGCCATCTATGATGAATCCCGCCCGGGAAAATATGTGATTACTTTTTCAGACGCCGGTCAAAAAACAGATCTGTATTTGCAACCACCGGAAAAACTGCTTTTAAACATGCAAAAATATAACCCGCGAAACATTCATATTTAAAACGGAGCGATAAAAAGTATGCCTACAGAAGAAACGAAACGCACGGTGATTTCCTATTTAATTGAACACAAAATTACGGTTGCAACTGCCGAATCCTGCACCGCAGGGCTGATTGCTGCAGCCCTTGGCGATGTGCCCGGTGTGTCAGGCGTTTTTGCGCAAGGTTTTGTGACCTACAGCAACGACGCCAAAGAGAAGAATCTGGGCGTTCCCCATGCGCTTTTGACAAATTACGGCGCCGTCAGTCCTCAGGTGGCAGAGGCCATGGCAGAGGGCGTTTGCAAAAAAACAGGTGCCAGAGTGGGCATTTCCGCCACCGGCATCGCAGGTCCTGACGGTGGATCCGCGGAAAAGCCTGTGGGGCTTGTGTATATTGGCGTTTGCATAGACGGTGTTACCGATGCAAAACGCTTTATTTTTTCAGGGACTCGGCAGCAAGTCCGAACGGCAACGGTGCTGTCCGCTTTTCACGAAGTAGGGAGGCGTCTGGGGATTCTGTCTTGACAAAAACGCCAAAATTCGATATAATATTTGTATAAAATAGCTTTTGGGAGGAACGGAAATTGGCTGAAAGAAAAGTGACACTACAAAGCGAAAACGGAATTGCAAATAATAAAAAAGAAGCCATTGAAATGGCGCTTTTACAGATTGAAAAAAGCTATGGAAAAGGCTCGGTTATGAAGTTGGGGGACAAGCAGCACTTAAGCGTGGAGTCTTTGCCAACCGGTGCTTTGAGCCTGGATATTGCGCTGGGAATCGGCGGTTTGCCCAAGGGCAGAATTATTGAAATTTATGGACCTGAATCCTCCGGTAAAACCACTGTTGCGCTGCATGCCATTGCAGAAGCCCAAAAACGGGGCGGCGAGGTTGCGTTTATCGACGCAGAGCATGCTTTAGACCCGGTTTATGCAAAAAATTTGGGCGTTAATGTGGAAGACCTGATCGTTTCACAGCCTGATACCGGCGAGCAGGCACTGGAAATTGCCGAAATGCTGGTACGAAGCAATGCCATTGATGTGATTGTTATTGACTCGGTTGCAGCGTTGGTACCAAAATCCGAGATTGAAGGCGAAATGGGAGATTCCCATGTTGGTCTGCATGCAAGACTGATGAGTCAGGCACTCAGAAAGCTTGCCGGCGTTATCAACCGCACCAACACCATTGCCATCTTTATCAACCAGTTGCGCGAAAAAGTGGGCGTGATTTACGGAAACCCCGAGGTAACCACTGGTGGTCGCGCGCTGAAGTTTTATGCCAGCGTTCGCTTAGACATCAGAAAGCAAGAGCTGATTAAGCAAGGCACCGAGGTCATCGGCGCAAGAACCAAGGCAAAAGTTGTGAAAAACAAGGTGGCTCCGCCGTTTAAAGAGGCTGAATTTGATATTATGTACGGCGAGGGCATTTCAAAAGAGGGCTGCATTTTAGACATCGGTGCGGCTTGCGGCGTTGTTGCAAAAAGTGGCACCTGGTACAATTATGGTGAGGAACGGATTGGTCAGGGACGAGAAAATGCAAAGAAGTTCCTGCGGGATAATCCGGAAATAAAAGAAAAAATTGAACAAGAAATTCGCGAAATCTTATTTGACAACGAAGAAGATAAATAAAAAATAGCTGTAGCAAAACATTTTGCTACAGCTATTTTTTTAATTATTCTTATTTTGCCTGTGCTCATCAAATGTTTTAGAAAAATGATGCTTATTGTCGCTACCTAAAACAAAGAACAAGTAGTCGCTTTCCTCCGGATACAGCGCCGCCTCGATGGCCGCCTTTCCGGGAGAAGCAATGGGACCAATCGGCAATCCCTTGTTGATATAGGTGTTATAGGGGCTATCAATTCGGGTGTCCTCTAAAGACAAAACAGGTTTTCTTTCCCGCAGAACATACTGCACGGTGGAGCATGCCTGTAAGTAAGGGTAATTTGCGCTTTTTAGGCGATTGTGAAACACACTGGAAACCAGTTTTCGGTCCTCTGCGCCTTGCGCCTCCCGCTCGATAATGGAAGCAAGCGTAATAACCTGATCCATGGTCATGCCCAATTCCTCCGCCCTTTTTTCATAGGGCGCATACACCTGCTGAAACCGCGACAACATCTCGTTAATAATGCCATATTCGTCCCCCGGTACAAAGGAATAGGTGTCCGGGAACAGATACCCCTCCAGGCGATTGTCCCGCTGGGGAATATCATTTACAAAAGCATAGTCAAAGGTGCCGTAATCCACCAGATAATAAAATTTATCCTTATCAATCAAGCCCTTGGCTTCTAAGGTGTCTGCAATTTTATAGATTTCATACCCCTCCGGGATGGTTACCCGAACAGCATCCACCGTTTCGCCCGACCGTGTCAACGCGTCAAAAATAGCTTGATAGCCAGCGCCCTTTTCGATTTTGAATTTTCCAAAATTATACTTTCCATCCACAAAAAACAGCTTGGACATCACACGATAAAAGCCCTTGGAATGGATGAGTCCATCCTTTTTTAAAATCGTTGCAATCTGCGCGGTGCCTGCTCCCTGAGGAACTGTAACAATTACCTCGCCTGTGGTTTTCTTCGGCATAAAATCGGCGTAAAAATAGCCGCCTGTTACAACCAATGCTACAACAAGCGCTGCCAAAATACCTTTGCGGGCAAGCCGCTTTTTTTGCATCGCCTTCATCGCCTGGTTTTTCTCTTCCTCGGCTTGTTTTTGCTCAGTGGAAGGAATGTGCACCGTCATCAGTTCAATTTCAACCTGATTTTCCTCCGGAATCTCTTCCGTCGGAGTCGGTTTTGGCGCGAGGGCGGGTGTTTCCTCCGGTGTAGGTTTATTCTGTGAAACGCTTTTAAAAATGTTTTCCATTTTTTCCCGCGCTTCTATTTCTGCTTGGCTGATTGCTTGTTCTTCCTCGGTTTGTTCCGGTGTAACAGACGATGTTTCATCATCTGTGGCAGTGGATTCCTCCATGAAAATTCTTTCCTTTTCGTCCAAACAAGTCACTTCCTTTCCCTTGCCCTGTTACAGCTTCAAATTGGGAATTGCGTTTAGCGTGCTGTCGGCAAAGTCGTTGCTTTGATATTTATAAAAACCTGCGCAACCAATCATTGCCGCATTGTCTGTGCACAAAATTGGTTGTGGGTAGAATAATCGCAAATCGTGTTTTTTGGTTTCTGCTTCAAAGGATGCCCGCAGTGCGCCGTTAGCACTGACGCCACCTGCTAAAACCACCTTGCTTGTGCCCATATCCAGCGCAGCCCGCAGGGTGTGTCTGGTCAGTGCTTCCACCACTGCCTTTTGAAAAGATGCAGCAATGTCTGCATGGTTTACAGATTCCCCTTTTTGCTCTTTGGTATGCAAATAGTTAATCACAGAGGTTTTGACACCGCTGAAACTGAAATCATATGGATTGTCATGAAATTCCACCTGGGGAAAGGGAATTGCATCCGGATTGCCTTCTTTTGCCAGCTGCTCAATTTTTGGTCCACCGGGGTAGCCCAATCCAATCACCCGGGCAATCTTATCAAACGCCTCCCCTGCAGCATCGTCCCTGGTGCGTCCTAAAATTTCAAATTCCGTATAGTCCTTCACATGAAGGATGTGACTGTGTCCACCAGAGGCAACCAGGCAAACAAAGGGAGGTTCTAAATCGGGGTGGGTAATATAGTTTGCCGCAATATGTCCATGAATATGATTCACAGCAATCAGCGGAAGCTTTTTGGCAGAACACACGGCTTTTGCATAAGACACGCCCACCAAAAGCGCGCCAACCAATCCCGGACCATAAGTAACTGCCACGGCGTTTAAGTCGTCATAGGAAACCCCTGCAGTTTCCATTGCTTCCTCCACAACGGAAGAAATATTTAAAACATGGTTGCGGGATGCCACCTCCGGCACCACACCACCAAATTTTTTGTGAATATCAATCTGAGACGAAATCACATTAGAAAGCACCTGCCTGCCGTTTTTTAAAACAGCGGCAGAGGTTTCGTCACAAGAGGATTCAATTGCCAAAATCAAATGTTCCATGTTGTTCCCTCTTACCTAAAAATATTTTGTCATTAAAATGGCATCTTCTGTATTATCATAGTAGTTTTTTCTGCGTCCGACAGGCACGAAGCCTTTCTTTTCATATAAGGATATAGCGCCTCTGTTTGATGCCCGTACCTCCAGCGTCATCAGCACAAGATGGTTTTTGATTGCCAGCGCAATGAAACGATCCACCAGCGCCTCTCCAATACCCCGACGGCGAAAGTCCTTTGCTACTGCCACATTGGTAATGTGTCCTTCGTCTGCCAAAATCCACATACCCATATAGCCAACGGCGCGGCCTTCCTCCACTGCTACATAATAATGTGCCGTTTTTCCGGCAAGCTCCTCGCAAAACATTTTTTCTGTCCATGGGCGCGAAAAGGATTCTGCTTCTACCTTTAAAATATCAGGAAGGTGGCAGGTGGTCATTTGCTCTATTTGCATAAAATCACATTCCCTCCGCAAGATTTGTAAATGCGGTTTCGAAGCGCCGTGGCAATGCCGCCTGCATCAAAAGGAAATTCTGCATATATCAAAGTAGCACCCTGTGCATCCGCCTGCCTTAAAGCGTCAAACAACGCTTGTGCATATTGTTCCTTTGTGTCGCCACAATTAATGGTGTCACAGGGATACACATCCGTTTCGCCTGCCGTTAAAACGCAAACCGCATCTTCTTCGTTTTTTGCAAGGTGCTTTAAAATTTCTGTCCGGCAGCTTGTCCCCTCAAACACCGCCATGCTTGCCTTGGGCGCATAGTGCTTATATTTCATGCCCGGACTTTTGGGGGCTGTCTTATCATCATCCTGGGGTGCATAGCCCGTTACTTCCCCTAAAAGCGCTGACAAAGTTTCATGCGTAACGCCGCCTGGGCGCAATATCCTTGGAGGGTTTACCGTTAAATCCAACACGGTAGATTCAAGACCTACGCGGCAAGCGCCTCCATCTATAATGTATGCGATTTTGTCTTCTAAATCCGCCGCCACATGAGCTGCCGTTGTGGGACTGGGACGCCCGGATACATTGGCAGAGGGTGCTGCAACAGGCACACCGCTCATTTTTATCAGCGCGCGGGCAATTTCGTGTTCCGGAATGCGAATGGCAACGGTTTTGCCACCTGCCGTAACCACATCCGGTATGAGCGGACTTTTTTCTAAAACGATGGTAATGGGCCCGGGGCAAAGAGCACTTAAGACCTTTTCTGCCTGCTCCGTTACATTGCGCACCAGAGGATATACCGAAGCTTTATCCGGAACATGAACAATCAACGGGTTATCCGACGGACGCCCCTTGGCAACAAAAATTTGTTTCACCGCGTCAGCATTTAATGCATTGGCGCCAAGGCCATAAACGGTTTCTGTGGGGAATGCCACAAGAGCGCCTGCCTTTAGTGCAGCCGCCGGTTCTTTTAGCATATCTATATCACTTTTTGTAGTTATTGAAATCGTTTTTGCTGACATATACATTCACCCAGACTACATTATATCATTCTTTTTAAAAAAAATACAGTTTTTTTTGATATTTTATTGAATTTTCTACAAATATAGTATAAAATAATATTAAATATGATATTATGATGTGACTTTTTGTTGATATAAATCGTTTTCATCTATCAAAAAAAGGGTGTGATTTTGATGAAAAAAACAGGCGCTATATTGCTTTCGTTTTTCTTGATTTTCTCGGCTTGTCCGTCTGCTTTCGCGGCGGGCTATTCCGTGGCTATTGAGCCGGCATATAATATGGCAGAACCATTTTTTGAACAGGTTGCTAAAGTTTCCAAGGATTCCAAATGGGCGCTGATAAAGCCAGACGGAACTCTTGCAACAGGCTTTTTATGGGATTCCTTGGGCAGTACAGAAAATGCATATATCCCCGCAGAAAAAGACGGCAAATGGGGCTATATCAACCGCCAAGGAAAAGTTGTAATTGGCTATCAGTTTGATGCGGCCGGTGCCTTTTCCGACGGCATTGCCCTGGTATTTACTGCAGAGGGCAAGCAGGGATATATTGACCAAAATGGAACGCTTTTGTTCTACTCTCCCTTTGACTATTCCTATGCATCCTCCGGCGGCGCAATATGCGGTGTATTGGATAACCTTTATGGTTACACGGACACGGAAGGGCATTTTATTATTTCTCCGAAATTTGAAATGGCGTATGACTTTCATGAGGGTTATGCTGCTGTAAAATCCAATGGCAAATGGGGCCTCATTACCAGCTATGGAACATTTGCTGCAGCACCGGCTTATGACCACTGCAGTGATGTGAAAAACGGGTACGCCGTTTGCCGCAAAGCAGGGAAGTATGGCATTATTGACACTTCCGGCAAACGGATTTCTCCTTTTGTTTTTGACTATATCGGTATTCCGGACGACCAGGGTCGGTATCCTGCAAAAAGCGGAGACATCAGCGGTTTTATTACCTGTGATGGCACATGGATTTTAAAAACTTCTTATGAATTTTGTTACCCCTTTACCGACGGAATTGCCCGGATTTATCAGGACGGGAAATGGGGCTATATAGACGAAGAGGGAAACGAAATCGTTGCACCCACCTTTACCGATTGCGGTGAATATCGAAACAATCGGGCACCCTTTTCCCAGGATGGCGCCCTTTGGGGATATCTTTCTTTAGATACCACGCCACCCGACGCGCTGCCCGAACCAGTAGCGCCACAAGCGCCCGCTGCATCTAAGGAAATTGCAGATGTGGCTGCAACCGGGGAGCCTTTGCCCCTTGCGCCTGACGGAACGCGGTGCATTTCTATGAAAATCGGCTCAAAAATCGCCCTGCACAACGGAAAGGCATATGGCTTATCTGCAGCGCCTGTGTTATTAGACGGAACGACCATGATTCCCGCCAGGGATGTGGTGGAGCTTTTAGACGGCACGGTTACCTGGAACGCTGAAAATCGGCGTATTAACATGACCAGAAAATTCAGGACCATTTCCATGACCATTGACAGCAAAATCGCTTTTGTGGACGGAACGCCAACCTCACTGGTACACGAGCCCGTACTGTTAAACGGTTCTACCGTGGTGCCCTTGCGCAGCGTAACCGACAGTTGGGATTTTTCACTAAAGTGGTTTCATGATGAGCAAAATATTTACATATACTATTAATATTTGTAAAGAAAGGTTGTAAGATCACATGGCAATTTTAGTAACAGGTGGCGCCGGCTATATCGGCAGTCACACATGTGTAGAGCTTTTAGAGAATAGCTATGACATCGTAGTTGTGGATAATTTTATTAACTCCAAGCCGGAAGCGCTCAATCGCATTCGGCAGATTACCGGCAAGGATTTTCGTTTTTATGAAGCAGATATTTTGGACAAAAAGGCAATGGAGCAAATCTTTGCCGAAAATACTATTGACGCGGTGATTCATTTTGCAGGCTTAAAGGCGGTAGGGGAGTCCGTTGCACAACCCATGCGCTATTACCATAACAATGTTACCGGCACACTGGTTTTGTGTGAGGCAATGCAAAATGCGGGCGTGAAGAAAATTGTGTTCAGTTCCTCTGCTACCGTTTACGGTGACCCGGAATCCGTGCCTATTCGGGAAACATTTCCGCTGCACACCACCAATCCATACGGCACCACAAAGCTGACGGTTGAAAATATTTTAAAAGATGTTTTTGCAGCAGATAACGAGTGGAGCATTGCGCTTTTGCGCTACTTTAACCCCATTGGTGCCCACAAAAGCGGCTTGATTGGGGAGGACCCCAACGGCATTCCCAACAATCTGATGCCCTATATTGCCCAGGTTGCTGCAGGGAAACTTGCAGTTTTAAGCGTGTTTGGCAACGATTATGACACCAAAGACGGCACCGGTGTGCGCGATTACATCCATGTGGTAGATTTGGCGCAGGGCCATATTAAAGCGGTAGAAAAGGTGCTCTCCGACACCGGCGTGGACGCTTACAATTTAGGAACCGGAACCGGCTACAGCGTTTTAGAAATGGTAAATACCTTCGAGCGCGTAAACGGTGTGAAGGTAAACCACAAAATTGCGCCCCGCAGACCAGGAGACATAGCAGAATGTTATGCCGATCCACAAAAATCCAAGGATATTCTTGGTTGGCAGGCAAAGTTTGGCATTGAAGAAATGTGCCGTGACAGCTGGAATTTTGTAAAACAAAACCCCAACGGGTTATAAAAAAAGAGCTGTGGAGAAAACCACAGCTCTTTTTTTATGCCTGTTTATTCAAAAATTCTTTTTCCATTTCCAAAATATCTTCCAGCCAATAAATGCCGATGTCTAACGCCGCCCACATGCTTGTGCGCTCTGCTTTTTTCGTCAACTTTGCGGTGGAAATGTCCGGTCCGTTTTTCTCCAAAAGCTCAATGGTTATCTTTTTTGCCATGTCCAAATCATTTACATTTTCTGTTTCCAGGATTGTAAATCTTGCCAAAAAGTTTTCATTAAAATCGCCAAAATAAAGAACATTACCATCACGAATCAAGGGTTTTCCCCTGTATATCAACTGTTCTCTTTCTGTTACTGCTGCCATTTTTCTGCCTCCTGTTTCTTATCAATCTCTTTCTAATTCCTCAAGTTTTTTTATATCCACCTGCTCGTCGCCATCTTGCTTTCGTGCTCGGGACGCATTTTTAATAATGACAATGTCGTCCACCTTAAACTCATTGACAACTGCATCGTTTTCCGCATTCATCTTAACCGAAATCACGCCGCGCAAAAGATGGGTGTTAACCACCGTGCCTCGACCCATAGGGGTATCCACCACAGCGCCCACATTGGGTGTGCAACGAATCAGGTCCTCATACGCCTCTTGCTCATATTTTAAGCAGCACATCAGTCTGCCGCAGGTGCCTGATATTTTTGTGGGATTTAGGGACAGAGATTGTTCCTTTGCCATTTTAATGGATACCGGCTCAAAGTCCCCTAAAAACTGAGAGCAGCAAAGGGGCCTCCCACAGATTCCCAATCCGCCCAAGAGCTTTGCTTCATCACGCACGCCAATTTGTCTTAGTTCAATTCTCGTGCGGAACACCGCTGCCAAATCTTTAACCAGCTGACGAAAATCGACTCTGCCATCTGCTGTGAAGTAAAACAGAATTTTACTTCTGTCAAAGGTGTATTCTACATCGATTAAGTGCATGTCAAGGTCGTTTGCCTTTATTTTTTCAAGACAGATGTCATGCGCTTCTTTTGTGCGAATGCGATTTTCCTCCATCTGCGCAACATCTTCCTCGGTGGCTTTTCGCAGAATGCTTTTAATGGGCATGCTGAACTTGGTTTCGTCCACTTCCTTGTCCACCAGCGCAACCTCGCCAAACTCCACGCCCCGCGCCGTTTCAACAATTACGCCGTCTCCCACGGAAAGAGTGATATCCTCTGGATTAAAATAATATGTTTTTCCTACGGGCTTAAATCGAATGCCCACTACCTTTGTCATGGAAATCCTCCCAAATGCGCATCGTGGTTTCAAAAACCGATGCGCTATAATTTAAATTTTCTTTGAATCTCAACTGTAATTGCACCAAGCGGTCATAAGCAGAAAGAAGCGCTTTTTTTGAAATTCCCTCTGTAAATGTATGCATATAGGACAGCTTGCTTTGGTAAAGCACAGAAGAAGGAAGCCCTGACTTCACAAACATGCAGTCCCGCAAAAAAGTCATCATGAAATTAATAATATCATCGATATGCGCCCGTTCCTCCCGCAAAAATAATGCAGTTGTCTGTACTACAGCAGTGTTTTGCCTTAGCGCTGTAAGGTGCTTGATGCTGTCTTCAAACAATTGTTCTCCCTTTTGATCAGAAAGAAAGGAAAGCGCACGACCAATGCTGCCCTGGCATATCCCAACAGCGAGCGCTATTCTTGTTTCGTCATACTGCTTTTTCTTAAGATATTGGCGAACCTGCTCCTGCGACAACGGGGAAAAGCGCATGACACAACTGCGGGAAATTACTGTTTCCAAAAGCTTGTCCCGACTGGTGACACAAAGAATAAAAACCACATACTCCGGCGGTTCCTCCAGCGCTTTTAGTAGCGCATTTTGCGCGCCATCTGTTAAAAGATCTCCTTCGCCGATTATAAAAACTCTGCGTTTTGCCAAAAAAGGCTTTAAATAAATCTCATCCAGAATCTGTTGTCGCACCTCATCCACACCAATGGATTTTTCCTCTGCCGCCTGTTTAACATGCACAATATCAGGATGGTTGCCGGATGCAACCTTTAAACAAGCAGAACAACTGCCACAGGGTGCATGCTTTGGGTCGTTTTCGCAAACCAATGCTTTTGCGAACAATGCTGCGCACAACCGCTTTCCAACACCTTCTTGTCCTTCAAACACATAGGTGTTGGATATATGCTCCGTCTCCAGCATCTTTTGCAAAGATTTTTTTACCGGCGCATTGCCGCACAACGCATCATATCCCATAATCAGACTTTCTCAAACCTTTCTACATCCACAACAAATATGGTGGCACCGCCGACTTCAATTTCCGTAGGATATGAGGTATATCCCACTGCAGTACCCACATACGGCTCAGGCGAAAAAACAACTTGTTTTCTTTTTGCGCTGAACTGTTCAATCACATCGATTGCATCCTGGACCTTGTCCTCCTCCGTTCCAACCAAAAGGGTGGTGTTGCCGGCGCGAAGAAATCCGCCGGTAGATGCCATTTTGGTCACAGAAAAGCCGGCTTTGTTCAGTTCTTTTAATACGATACTTCCATCCTCGTTGCTTACAATTGCAAATACAAGTTTCACAAGTAATTCCTCCCTGCCATTGAAAGTGATACAACACATGTTTATGTAAAACATGGTTGAAACATGCAAATGCATGTTATTTTTCCTGAACAAGTGATAAAATAAACTCTCCCAAATCCCGCGCAGCATACGGTTTTGCAAATTGCTCCGCATTGGCGGAAAGGCTTTTTGCCTTAAAGGGATAATGAATCAACTGATACACTGCCTCCTCTGCGGTAAAGGTGTCAGAAAGGCTTAAGGCAATGCCGTTGTTCAGCATAAATTCCTTGTTTCTATCCTCCTGGCCGGGAATGGGGTCCAGCATTAAAATGGGCAGACGCTTTGCCAGCGCCTCAGATGTGGAAAGCCCTCCCGGTTTTGTAACGATACAATCGCAGGCATCCATGAACACATCCACATTATCCACAAAGCCATATGCAACAATTTTCTTTTTCCATTTTCGTTTGCTGATTCTTTGTTTCAGCTTGTGGTTATTGCCACAAACCACCAGCACCTGAAACGCCTCATCCAAACAATCCAGCTTTTTAAGCATGTCTATTGTATGTGTTCCATAGCCCATGGAGCCCATCATAACCAAAACGGTGTAGGTGTCGGAAACACCCAGCTTTGCTCTTGCTTCTTGTTTGGGTATTTTTTCAGCAAATTTTGGGCTGATAGGAATGCCCAACGGCAACACCTGTTCGGTTGTTCCCCATTTTTTCAGCGCCTGATAGGACAAAAGTTCAGATGCTATGACATAATAATCCGACCGCGCCTGCTCCCACATGGGATGGACAGTAAAGTCCGTAACAATGGAAATCAACTGCGCACGGACCGGATGATGTTTTGCAATTCTATTTAGCGTAATAGTAGCAAACAAATGGGTGCTGACAATCACATCCGGTTTGTAGGATGTGATATAGGCGTAAAGCTTTTTGCGAAATGCCGTGGACAAAAATTTAATGGTTTTGGAAACTTCTCCCTGGGAAGTATTCCCCCGCATGTCCAAAAGGTCATACAAGGAACCATAAATTTTCGGCGTAATGGTGGTGGTAAGGATATACCCCTTTGAAACCGCCTCCGCCAAGGCATTGTTCACATTTTCTGCAATATCTAATATTCTGCACTCCACATCATCGCGTCCTGCAAAATAGCTCTGCATCGCCTTTGCCGCCTGATGATGTCCGCCACCTGTGGGCACGGAAAGAAAAAGTATTTTCATACGCTCTCACACGCCTTAAATCAAAATAGTCCGGGAAGATTCAAGCCGCCTGTAATGGCGCTCATGCCCTCCTCAAGCATTGCTTCTATCTGGCGAATGGCGTCGTTAACTGCGACTGTAACCAAATCCTCCAGCATTTCTGTATCCTCCGGGTCCACAATTTCCGGCGCTATGGAAAGTTTTGTGATCTCCTTGGTTCCCTTCATCACAACCTTAACCTTGCCGCCGCCGGCACTTGTTTCTACGGTTTTTTCCTCAAGTTCTGCCTGCACACGATTCATTTCCTCTTGCATCATCTGTGCCTGCTTAATCATTGTGTTCATTTTGTGGTTTCCGCCACCTGTAAATTTATTGCCTTGTGCCATAACATAGCCTCCAAATTTTATATAAATTCAATTTCCGGATGGATTTTGCTGAGCTCCTCTAACCGTTTAATGCCTTCCTCTTCTTCCCCAATTTCCTTGGGTGTGACACATGCCACAGAGCATTTGGCGCCTGTCACATGATAAATTGCATCCTCCAAAAGACGGATATTTGCCGGTCTTGCAACCACACTTTTAGACACCAAAGCATTTTCCCCAAACACAACACACAGTTTGTCGCCTACCATTTTCGGTTTTACCAATGCCAAATGGGGCGAAAGCGGCATGCCGCCGTGGGTTTTAATATATTGAATAATTTCCTGCCATTTTTCTGTTGCATCCCCTTGCCCTACCTCTTGTGGCTTTTCCGGCTCCGCCTGTTTTGGCGTTTCTTGGGGTGTTTGCGTCTCTTTCTCCTCTATTGTCTGCGCCGTATCCCATGGGGGTTGCTCTTGAGCGGGCTCCGGTTTTGATGCCGGCACTGCCGACTCTGTCAGAACAGGGGAGGGTAAAACGCCATTTTTTAGCTGTCTTTCTAAAACATCAATGCGGTCAAGCAGCGCCGCCTGTGTGTCTGCCAGTTCCGGCTCACACATTTTCAGCACCGCAATCTCGTAAAGCGTGCGGGAAAAACCGGCATACCGCACTTGTGATGCCACCTCACTCAAAAGGTCAATGGCGCGAATCAATCGTTCTTTGGAAAATTGTGTGGTCAGCGTTTCAATATGGTTTTTATTTTCCTGGGAGGTGTTTAAAAACACTTCCGCGTTTTTGGTAACCTGTACTACCAGAATATCCCGCAGATATTTCATAAACTGTTCGGCAAAAAGTCCCAACTCCTTGCCTTTTTCAATGATGGCGTTCAAATGCTCAAGGGATGCTTTTGTATCGCCTGTGGCAATTGCCTGTGCCAAAGAAAACATTGCCTCGTGGTCGGCAATACCGATAATGCTTACCACATCCTGATAAGTCAGCGTTTGATCCACCGCGCCGACACATTTGTCCAGCACACTCAACGCATCACGCATAGAGCCGTCTCCCAGCTCTGCAATTAAAGAAAGCGCCGCCGGCTCTGCCGTGTATCCGTCTGCCTCCAAAATGGATTGCATCCGCCCGGCAATATCGCCATTGGTAATGCGCTTAAACTCAAATTGCTGGCACCGGGAAAGCACCGTTATGGGCACCTTGTTCAGCTCGGTGGTTGCCAAAATAAACATTACATGTGCAGGTGGTTCCTCCAGGGTTTTTAAAAGCGCGTTAAACGCCTGTTGGGTAACCATGTGCACCTCATCTATAATATAAACCTTTTTTTTCGCAACTGTGGGAAGAAACACCGCGTCATCAATTAAGTCGCGAATGTTTTCTACCTTGTTTTTGGATGCACCGTCCAGCTCTGTCACATCCAGAATTTGCTCGTCCAGAAGTCCTTTGCATACGCTGCATTCGTTGCAGGGGTTTCCATCCTTGGGGTTTAAGCAATTTACTGCCCGCGCTAAAATTTTAGCAGTCGAAGTCTTACCTGTTCCTCTGGTGCCGCAAAACAGGTATGCGTGGGCTGTCGCCTGATTCATAATTTGATTTTTCAGTGTTTTGGTAATATGCGCCTGTCCCACCACATCATCAAATGTGGTTGGGCGCCAGCGTCTGTAAATGGCCTGATATGCCACACGCCCACCTCCGAAACGCTTTTAATAGAGTGAAAAAACCGCGTCGATATGGCGCGGTTTATGGCACAAAGCCCTGCCGCTTTGTGTAATCTCATACACTTTTATGTTCCTTGCGTTCACGCCGGGAGGGTCCGCATCACACTTAAAACATCGCTTATCGCTGCTTGGTTCCCCACCTGACGAGGTTCACGCGCCCAAGTTGTGCGGTTCCCGGCTGACAACGCTTACGCGTTGAACGCAAAAAGAAGTTTTTGGAATGACAAAGCATTCCACATCTACAGTATACCATACATTTAAAAATGATTCAACTCTTTTTTTCAATTTCCGGTATTTATGCATGCTCCTGAAAAAATTCAATTTGCTCCCCGTCCGGCCCTTTCACAAAGGACAGCGCCGCACGAATTTCTCCGTTTTCGCCCAGAACAACTTCTTTTGGTGCAACATGGGGCACACCGCCGCAAGCGACTGCCCGGTCAAACGCCTGACGGGTGTCTGCTACAGAAAGTGCCAAGTGGAAAAAACTGCCCGCCTTTGGTTCCGTTTCCTCCGACGGCGTGCCATCTGAAAACAATTCAAAATAGCTGCCGTTTCCAATGTCAATTAGCGCAATTATCTTGCCGGAATCCGTCGCCCATTTTGCCCGAAGCGTAAAACCCAGTCCCTCTGTGTAAAACCGCAGAGACGCGTCTATATCCTTGGTCTGCAGCGCCACATGATGAAATCCGCAATCTTTTATCTTTGTGTTTGCCATAAAAAGTCGACCTTTCTGTACGAAATAAACCTTTGAAAATTATTGGTTCTTATTCTGCAGTTCCTCTGCAATGGCTTTTGCAGCTGCCTTGCCTGCCCCCATCGCCAGAATGACGGTAGCAGCGCCTGTAACGGCGTCGCCCCCCGCATATACATGCTCTTTGGAGGTTTTTCCTGTGGCTTCATCTGCAATAATACCGCCCCATTTGTGCACAGAAAGTCCCTCTGTTGTGGACTTTATCAAAGGGTTGGGAGAGGTACCAATGGACATAATAACACAATCTACATCCAGCACAAATTCAGAATTTGCCTTTTCCACAGGTCTGCGTCTGCCGGAAGCGTCGGGCTCGCCCAGCTCCATTTCCACACATTTCATGCCACCCACAAACTGATTGTCATCAGGTAAAATTTCTGTGGGGTTGGTCAGGAGTTTAAAGATGATGCCCTCTTCCTGTGCATGCTCTACCTCTTCTTTTCTTGCCGGAAGCTCATCCATAGAGCGTCTGTAGACAATATAGACCTCCTCAGCGCCAAGGCGTTTTGCACATCTTGCCGCGTCCATTGCCACATTGCCGCCACCGACAACCGCAACGCGTTTTGCCCGCATAATGGGGGTAGTGGTATTTTCCTGATATGCCTTCATCAGATTCACGCGGGTTAAAAATTCATTGGCAGAGTAAACGCCCTTTAAATTTTCTCCAGGAATGCCCATAAATCTTGGAAGTCCTGCACCAGAGCCAATAAACACTGCCTCAAAGCCGTCTTCCATCAACTCGTCTATGGAAACAGATTTTCCAATAACCACATTGGTTTCTATCTTTACACCCAATTCCTTTAGGGTGTCGATTTCTTTTTGTACAATTGTCTTAGGCAAGCGGAATTCCGGAATGCCGTAAACCAAGACGCCACCGGCTAAATGCAGTGCCTCAAACACGGTAACAGTAAAGCCCGCCTTTGCCAAATCGCCGGCGCAGGCAAGCCCTGACGGTCCGGAGCCGATAACGGCAACCTTGTGCCCGTTGGATGCAGGTTTTTGCGGCGCTTTTGTGCAATGGGCGTTGTGATAATCTGCCACAAACCGCTCCAGTCTTCCGATGGCAACAGGTTCACCCTTGATGCCTCGTACACATTTTTGCTCGCACTGTGTTTCCTGGGGACACACACGCCCACAAACTGCAGGCAAAGAGCTTGACTGGGCAATAATTTCATAAGCCCCTTCAAAATCTCCCTCTGCTACTTTTGCAATAAAAGCAGGAATGTGAATATTGACCGGACAACCCGAAACACAAGGCTTGTGCTTACATTGCAGGCATCGTGTCGCTTCATCTATTGCCATTTCCGGTGTATAACCCAGCGCCACCTCTTTGAAATTTTGGTTTCTTACCTCCGGTGCTTGCGTGGGCATTTCATTTTTTTTCACAGACATATTCGGCATGTTATTCAACCTCCTTATTGAGCAGGTTACAGGTTTCTTCATATGCATGGCGCTCAAAATCCCGATACATAGACGCCCGGTCCATCGCTTCGTCAAAGTCAACCAAATGACCGTCAAAATCAGGGCCGTCCACACAGGCAAACTTCATTTCTCCGCCTACAGTCAATCGGCAACCGCCGCACATCCCTGTGCCGTCAATCATAATGGGATTCATGCTGACAATGGTTTTAATGTTATACTCCTTTGTAAGCTTTGCCACAAATTTCATCATCACCAAAGGACCGATGGCAATGACCTCATCATATGCCTCGCCGCTTTCAATTAAGCGCTTTAAGGCGTCGGTTACCAATCCTTTTTCTCCCGCACTGCCGTCGTCTGACATCATCACAAGCTTGGTAGAGGCCGCACGGAACTCTTCTTCTAAAATAACCAGGTCCTTGTTTCGAAA
>JAZPYM010000106.1:0-18546 GCA_045544215.1 Congzhengia sp. | reverse complement strand
ACAATCCTGCTCTGGTTGGAATTGCCGATAAGGTGCTTTTGGATGTGCCCTGCTCAGGGCTTGGTATTATCCGCAGAAAACCCGACATAAAATATAAAGAGCATATTACCGATTTTGATGAAATCGTGTCGCTGCAAAAGCGGATTTTAAACACCGCAAAGGCGTATGTAAAAAGCGGTGGCGTTCTTGTTTACTCCACCTGCACCATAAACCCCATGGAAAATCGTTTGATGATACAGGAATTTGTAAAGGAAAATCCGGATTTTAACATAGCACCCATCAAAAGTCCGCACATAACCGGCGAAATGAAAAAAAGGGCCGAAAACGGATTTATCGAGATTTTTCCCGATACGGACCAAAGCGACGGCTTCTTTGTTTGTCGGCTGGAAAAAAAGTGATAGAAAAGAGCTTAAAACCATGAAAACAGATTTACGCGACCTGACAATTGAAGAGTTAAAAGCGTTATGTCAGCAGCTTTCCCTGCCTGCCTATCGCGCCGGCCAAATTTTTAGTGCCATCTATAAAGTGGACAGCATCGACGCTATTACTACCCTTTCTAAAGATTTACGCGCAGCCCTTTCAGAACATTTTTATATCGGGAATTTGGTATGCGCCGAAAAGCAGGTGTCAAAAAAAGATGGCACGGTAAAGTTTTTATTTCAGCTTCATGACGGCAATTATATTGAAACTGTGTTCATGCGCTATAACCACGGAAACACCTTGTGCGTTTCCAGTCAGGTAGGATGCGTCATGGGCTGCACCTTTTGTGCTTCCACCATTGGCGGCAAGGTGCGCAATCTGTCTGCGGCGGAAATCATTGAGCAGATTTTAGCAGCAGAACGCGAAACCGGCGAAAAGGTTTCAAACATTGTAATGATGGGAATTGGCGAACCCCTGGATAACTTTGATAATGTAGTAAAATTTTTAAAAATTGTCAACCACAAAGATGGACTGGGCATCGGCTACCGCCATATTTCCCTTTCCACCTGCGGCGTGGTTCCAAAAATTTATGAGCTGGCAAAATTGAATTTGCCCATTACCTTATCCATATCCCTGCATGCGCCCTTTGATGCGCTGCGCAGTGAGATGATGCCGATTAACAAAAAATATCCTTTAAAGGAATTGACAACTGCCATGGCAGATTATCTGTCTGCAACCGGCAGGCGTATCAGCATTGAATATGCGCTGATTCGTGGCAAAAACGATAGTATAGCCTGCGCCGACGCGCTTCACTCCATGTTTCGTGGCGGGCTTTATCATATAAACTTAATTCCCGTAAACAATGTGCGGGAGCGGAATTATCAAAAAACAGAAAGGCAGCATGTACTTGCCTTTCAAAAGCGTTTGTCAGACCGGGGCTTAACGGCTACGGTGCGACGGGAGCTGGGCAGCGATATTGATGCCGCCTGCGGACAATTGAGAAAAAAAGTACAAACGGATATACATAAATGAGGTGATATAAAATGGAAGTAAGCGCAGCAACAAGTGTTGGCTGCATCCGCCCCTTAAATGAGGATGCATACTATGTTTCTGAGCCCGACTCCTCCGGAACGGTTCTGGCAATTGTTGCCGACGGCATGGGAGGCCATAACGCCGGTGAGGTCGCCAGCGGAAAAGCAGTAGGCATGGTGCAAAAGGATGTGGTTGCGCAAAACGACAAAAGCGCAAAAGAACTTCTTTTGAAAGCGGTGGACGACGCCAACCACGAGATTTATGAAATGAGCAAAAATAAAAAAGGACTTTCCGGTATGGGTACTACCATGACCGCCTGCGTTGCGGAAAACAACAATATAACGGCGGTGCAGGTGGGCGATTCACGGCTTTATCTGATTCGTGAAAACACCATTACCCAAATTACCAAAGACCACTCCTTAGTAGAAATGCTGGTGGAGAACGGAGAAATTACCAAGGAGGAGGCAAAAAGCCATCCCCAGAAAAATATTATTACCCGCGCTGTGGGAACAGACAAAACAGTTGAAGCAGATGTTTATGAGTTTAAAACAAAAAAGCAAGATGTGATTCTGCTTTGCTCTGATGGCCTTGTAAACATGATAGAGGACGAAACCATTCTTTCTATTATCAACACAAGCGACAGCTTAGAGCAGGCAGCAAACCAGCTGGTTTTGGCAGCGGAAAACGCCGGTGGTACGGATAATATTACCGTAATTTTAATCAAGTTTTAAAGTTACAAGAAATGGAGATGGAAACGATGATGAACGGAAAAATCATTGATGGAAGATATGAAATTATAGAAGAAATCGGCAGAGGCGGTATGGCAATTGTGTTCCGCGCAAAGTGTCTGGTGTTAAACCGCTATGTTGCCATAAAAATGTTGCGCCCTGAATATCGGGACGACTTGGAATTTATCAAGCGCTTTAAAATCGAGGCGCAGTCAGCAGGCAGCCTCTCCCACCCTAACATTGTTTCGGTTTACGATGTGGGCAACGAGGACGATATGGAATATATCGTCATGGAATATGTGGAGGGCATTACCTTAAAGCAGTACTTAGGCGCCAAAGGCGTTTTACCCTGGAAAGAAGCAGTGGACTATGCTTCTCAGATTTGTGCAGGGCTGGAGCATGCCCATAAAAAAGGCATTGTGCACAAAGACATTAAGCCGGAAAATATTATGATTACCAAAGAGGGTATTTTGAAAATTACAGACTTTGGCATTGCAAAGGCGCTGAATCAAGGTACCATTGCCACCGGCGGCTTAACCATGGGTAGCGTTCACTATTTTTCGCCGGAGCAGGCACGGGGCAGCTTTACGGATGCCAAAACCGACCTTTACTCCCTGGGTATTTTGACCTATGAAATGGTTGCAGGCCGTCTGCCCTTTGAGGGGGATTCTGCCATCAGCATCGCTATGCAGCATTTAGAATCCGAGCCGGTACGCCCCTCGGTGTTTAACCCCTCCATTCCCAAATCCTTAGAGTCTGTTATTTTAAAGGCAATGAAAAAAGATACGGGTGAACGCTATCAGGCAGCAACACAAATGCTGATTGATTTGAAAAAGGTTTATATCGGCTCTGAGGTGCGTTATGAACCGGCAGAGGAATATACAAAAAAATACACTCCCGTTACCCCCAATGCAGCGTCTGAGAAAAAGTCAAGCGCTCCGGAGGGAAAAAGACCTGTTGCAAGGGCGGCTGCACAAAAATCAAAAAAGAAGAAAAAGAAAGCAGATGCTTTGGGCATTGCCGCAGGCGTTTTGTCCGGCATTGCGCTGGTTGCACTTTTAATCTGGGCATGGACCTTTATGACAGGCGGTTC
The DNA here is from genome assembly GCA_045544215.1 of Congzhengia sp. Taxonomy (GTDB): domain Bacteria; phylum Bacillota; class Clostridia; order UBA1381; family UBA9506; genus Congzhengia. The sequence goes on along the minus strand of JAZPYM010000106.1, from coordinate 15,273 downwards.
TAAAAACGAAGTGGAATGTCCTGAACTGGTGAACCTTACCAGCCAGGAGGCACTTGATTTGATTGAAGGCACCAATTTAAGCATTGTCCTTGAAAACGGCGAAGAAATCAAAGCCGATGATGAGGGCATTATTGTGGCACAAAGCCCAAAAAGCGGTATCAAAATCAAAAACAAGGCAAAAATCACCGTACGCTTTGGCGATGCCCCTGCAAAAACTGTTATGGTGCCGGCACTGACCGATAAAACAGAGGAAAATGCTATTTCCACGCTAAAAGCACTGAAGCTTGAGGTAACCATCGAACGAAAAGACAGCAACGATGTGGAAGAAGGCCGAGTAATCAGCACCCATCCTGCTGGGGGCTCCTCGGTATCAGAGGGCGCTACCGTAACCATTTACATCAGCAACGGAAAAGGGAATAACGATGACGAATATACCTTAGTCCCCAATCTTTTGGGCAAAACAGAAAGTGAAGCAAGGGCAGCGCTTGAGAGTGCAAATCTTCTGTTAGGCGAGGTACAACAAGTTACCAGCGACAAGGAAAAAGGAACTGTGGTAAAACAGTCTGAGGCAGAGGGCAACCGCGTAAAGAAAAATAAGGCAATTGACATTCGTATCAGCAACGGAAAAGGCGCAACACCTTCTCCATCCGCTTCCTCCGAGCCTTCCCCCTCTGTTTCACCCTCCAATCCGTCAGACAATAACGGAAACAACTAACCGAAAGGATACATCACTTATGACGGGACTTATCGTAAAAGGTATTGGCGGATTTTATTATGTCACATCCAATGACGGACAGGTTTTTTCCTGTCGGGCAAGAGGAAAATTCCGCAAGGACGGGCAAACCCCTACCGTTGGAGACCGGGTGGAAATCGAGGTGACAGACGACGCAAAGAAAGAGGGATGTGTCACAAAAATTGCTCCCCGCAAAAATTGTTTTTTCCGTCCCCCTGTTTCCAATATTGATATGCTTCTGATTACCTTTGCCATTGCCTCCCCAGCGCCTGCCTTAGAACTGATTGACAAGCTGACGGTAACCGCTATGGCGCAAGGCGTTTCGTGTGGCATTTGCATCAATAAAATAGAGTTAGACCGCGATGCTGCAAAGCGTTTGGCAGCAGAATATGCCCTTGCGGGCTTTCCGGTGGTGCAATGCTCTGCCGTAACCGGTGAGGGCGTGGATGCGCTGAAGCAGTTGCTGGCAGGCAAGGTCACCGCTTTGGCTGGCAGCTCCGGCGTAGGAAAATCCTCCCTGATTAATGCCATGGGAGAGCAATTTTGCTTAAAAACCGGCGCGGTAAGTGATAAAATCCAGCGAGGCAAGCATACTACCCGTCACACAGAACTGTTTCCACTGTCCTTTGGCGGTTATGTGTTTGATACCCCCGGCTTTGGCTCGTTTGAAATCGAAAAAATGATGGCACAGGAGTTGTCTTCTCTGTTTCCCGAGCTTGACAAACATGCCCACGGCTGCCGTTTTACAGGTTGCAGTCACCGAACAGAACCGGATTGTGCCGTAAAAGCGGCATTATCAAGAGGCGAAATCGGACAAAATCGATACCAAAGCTATTGCATGCTTTATGACGAACTAAAAAACATTAAAAATTGGCAACTTACTTAAAAAGGAGAATTTACTATGATTATTTTAGCACCATCCATGCTTTCTGCAGACTTTGCATATCTGGCTGACTCTGTGGCAGAAGTAGAAAAAGCAGGCGCACAATATTTGCACATTGATGTAATGGACGGCCATTTTGTGCCCAACATGTCCTTTGCAGCGCCTGTGATTAAATCCTTGCGCAAGCACAGCGATATGGTTTTTGATGTGCATCTGATGATTTCAGACCCCGAACGCTATATTGATGATTTTGCTGCAGCTGGCGCGGATATTATCACCTTTCATATTGGCTGCGAAAGCGATATTGACAAAACCATTGACAAAATTAAGGCTCACAATATTAAATGCGGGCTTGCAATCAATCCGGATGTGCCTGTGGAAACACTGTATCCTTACAAGGATAAAATTGATATGGTGTTGTTAATGTCTGTATTTGCCGGTTTCGGCGGACAACGATATATTGACGATGTAAACCAAAAAATTAAGACCGCACGGGAATTTTTTGGACCCGACTTTGATATTGAAGTGGATGGTGGCATTAATCTTTCCAACAAGGAAGTGCCTGTATCCTTTGGTGCCAATATTTTAGTGGCAGGCACAGCGGTGTTTGGCGCAGAGTCCCCGGCGGATGCCACCAGAAAATTTTTAGAAACGAAGGCAGAAGTAAATTGAAGGCGCTGATTTTTGCTGGCGGCGGGTTTGACGGGTTGCCGGAAGGAGTTTTCCCAACGGATTTTTCCCTGATTCTTGCTGCTGACAAAGGCTACGGCTATGCAGAAAAGTCAGGTGTTTTGCCCCATATTTTTGTTGGGGATATGGACTCTTTTGACGATGAAAGCACCATTAAAAGCTCCGAAATTTTTCGGTTGTCTCCCGAAAAAGATATGACAGATACGGAACAAGCCGTTGAAATTGCCATTTCCCGCGGGGCAAAAGAGATTTTGATATTGGGCGCGTTGGGCGGGCGCATTGACCATACCCTTGCAAACATTCAACTGCTTAAATTTGGGCTGGATCGGGGCGCGCAGGTCTATTTGGCGGACAAAAACCAGTTTATCACGCTAACAGATAACTCGATGAAAATTTGTAAAAAAGAGGGCTGTTGCCTTTCACTGATTCCCCTAACCCCCTGCCATGGCGTGACCTTAACCGGCGTTTACTATCCACTTTCAAACGCTTCTTTATCACTGGGCAACTCCCTTGGTGTCAGCAACGAGTTTACAGAGGAGATTGTGTCACTTTCTGTTGCAAGCGGTCAGCTATTGGTGATGGTCTGCAAAAAATAAACTGCATTTCTGTCGAAATTTAAGAGAAATACTTGAAATACACCTTGCAATATAGTATAATTGACTTAACATTTTATACAATATTGCGAGGTTTTTTATTTGAAAAACGAACATGTTGTCAATCGGGACAAGCTTTTAAGCTATAGCGCCTTTTTAAGCATCCTGGTTGTTTTAATCCATACAGAAAATATTGCTGCTTTTGCCATCTCCCCTGATGGCTCACTGTTTGAGCAGCTTCTTTATCGTTTTCAGCGCCTGATTTCCGGCAATATTGCCAAAATTGGCGTGCCGTCCTTTTTCATGCTTTCCGGCATTTTGTTCTATCGGGACTTTGACTTTCAAAAATATCCTCAAAAAATGAAAAGCCGGGTTTTTTCCTTGATTATCCCCTACCTTTTGTGGAATTTTTTGCGGTTTGCCCTCTTTTATGTGCTGGGCAAAATTCCCGCTGTGCAAAAGGTGCTTTACATAAACCCCATTGTATTTACGCCGGATAATCTGCTCAAGGCTGTGTTTTTTTATAAGTATAACATGGGATATTGGTTTATGTATCAACTGATGCTCTTTACCCTGCTTTGTCCCTTGATTCATGTGCTTATGAAAAAAAAGCCCGTTGCCATTTTGGCGCTTTTGGGCGTATTTTACATCTTCTGCTCCAATATTTTGGCAGAGGTTTCAACAACCGTTTTTCGCGGAAAATTTATTCAGATGGACTGCCTGTTTTACTATATGCTGGGTAGTTTTATCGGCACACACTATTTTGATGTGGTCAACCTTAAAAATAAAAAGACAAAGCTTTTGGCAATTTGGGGTGTGCTGTTGGGACAAGTGTGCTTTTTCCTGTTCCACACCACGCAAATGCTGATTTTCCACATTTTGTTTTGCACCATTTCCTCCGTTGCCTTTTGGTATTTGTTTGATATGGTGTTTCAAAAACCTTTCACAAAAAAGGTTACCACAATTACCTTTTTCATATACTCTGCCCACGGCACTGTTTTGGAATTAAGCCAGGCGGTTGTGCAGGCAGTTTTTCCGCACACACCTTTTGTGGCGCTGTGTGAATATTTGTTGTTGCCATGCTTTACGGTAGCGCTCTTGGTTGGCGTGTCCATACTGCTCAAGCGTTATGCAAACAGCATTTGGAAACTGTTAAACGGCGGAAGATAGGGAGGGTTTTTTATGAAAAAGATGCTTTGCACCATCCTTTATATTTTGATGTCCTTAGGAATTTGCTTTGCGGTTAGCGCAAGCACTTTGACACGAATTTATTATCCCGACGGCTCTGAAAAATTAGTCGGAAAAGGACTTATCGCAATGGAAACCCAACGGGGCGGAAGCTTGACCCCCTTTGTGGCAGAAGAGCCGCCAAAGGAGCAGGAGCCAACCGTAACAATGTATGCAGCTGATGGGCGCACCTTATCTGTTATCCAAAGTGAAGTGGAACTTTATAAAACGGTAGGCTGGTACATAGAGCCGGTAGTGATCATGTATGCTGCCGACGGACGAACACTGCCCGTTATCCAGAGTGAAGTGGAACTTTACAAAACGGTAGGCTGGTACACAGAGCCGGTGGTGATCATGTATGCTGAAGACGGGCGAACCTTGCCTGTTATATTAGGAGAAGTGGAGCTTTACAAAACGGTAGGCTGGTACACAGAGCCGGTGGTGATCATGTATGCTGAAGACGGACGGACACTGCCTGTAATAAAAAGTGAAGTAGAGCTTTATAAAACAGTGGGCTGGTATGTAAGCCCTGCGGATTTTCCATCCAGACAAAAGATGGTTGCGCTGACCTTTGATGATGGCCCCAGCCAGTTTACCAACCAGATTTTGGATTGTTTGGCGCAGCACGGTGCGAAAGCCACCTTTTTTGTGGTGGGCAACAATACAAGAAAGTACCCCTCTATTGTAAAGCGTGCCGCAGACATGGGAATGGAAATCGGAAATCACACCATGTCCCACCAAAATTTGAAAAAATTGAGTGCAGCAGGTGTGAGAGATGAACTGGCCAACGCTTCAGCTGCCATTGTTGCAGCCTGCGGCAAAAAACCAAGCATGATTCGTCCACCCTATGGGAATTATAATAGCACCGTATCCTCTGTGGCAAACGCTCCATTAATTTTATGGTCCATTGACACTTTGGATTGGAAAACAAGAAACGCTGATAAAACCGTTGCTTCTATTTTGAATGATGTAAAAGACGGCTCCATTGTGCTGATGCACGATTTATACAGCCAGACTGCTCAGGCGGCTGTCCGGGTAATTCCTGCGCTGATTGAGCGTGGATATCGGCTGGTAACCGTTAGCGAACTGGCACAGGCAAAGGGAGTAGCGATGCAAAACGGAAAAGCCTATCGCGCCTTTCGATAAGCAAAAGAAACCAAGAATTAATGGTTTATTCATAGTTATTTAACATCTTTACTGTATAATAAATGATTGAATATCCCTGCAAAAATCCCCTTTTTTGTACTTTATACGCCCGCATAAAAAGGGTGCAGTGTTATAAGCAGTAGCGGGCAGAAAGGTCTTGGAAGATTCTTTATGAAAAAAAGAAAAATTGTTACAATACTACTACTTGCTTTTTTAGGGTTGTCTGCTATCAGTTTGGGCATTACCCACGGAAAGTTCTCCCATATGACCTCCCTGGACGATGCAGTAATGCGCCAGCTGGACCAGCCACCCATAAAGGGAAAGCTGAATCTGTTGCTTTTAGGTGTGGATGAGGACGGCACCCGCGCAGATACCATTATGCTCATCAGTGTGGACAATGTGAAAAACGAAATCAAGCTGTTGTCCTTTCCCCGCGACACAAAAATTACTTTAAACAACGGTCGCAAAATGAAACTGAACGCCGGCATAGGCATGAAAAACGGCGAGAAGTTTATGGTAGAAACCATTAAAACCATTTCTAAGATGCCCATTCACTATTATTGCAAAATTAATTTTGAAGGGTTTAAAGAAATTATTGATATTTTAGGTGGCGTGGACTATACCGTCCCCTTTGACATGGATTATGATGACCCGGTGCAGAATCTGCACATTCACTTAAAAGCCGGGTTTCAGCATTTAGACGGGCAAGCTGCCCATGATTTTGTGCGTTTTCGTCACAACAACAAGGGCGCTTCGGTGTATGCACCCGGAGAATACGCCAAAGGTGACATTGGCAGAATCAGCGCACAGCAAGACTTTTTGGCAGAGCTGTTCCGCCAGAAAATGCAGCCCCAATATCTTTTAAAAGCACCGTGGCTTTTGGATGCCGGCTCAAAATATGTGCAGACCAACTTTACTATGGGAACTGCCATGGATTTTGTCAGCATGCTCAAGTCCACAGAAACAACAGATTTGAAAGCCTTTTTACTGCCCGGAATTGACCGCTACGAAAACGGCGTGTCTTACTATATTTACAGCCCTTCTGAAACGAAAAAGCTGGTTTTAGAAGAATTTGGCTACCCGGAAGCTGCAGCAAAAAAACTGGCAGAAACTAAGAAAAGTGCAGCAAATAGCACATCTTCTTCCAGCGCAACAACCACACCGGCAGCTGAAATTGACTAAAACCCATTTGGAGGCTCTACCGTGAACATAAGAAAATTTTTTCTTTCCCTTTTGATAACCATATTGATTCTTGGCGTTGTTTCCGCGGGTATTGGCCTGTTTTCCGCTGATATTGACATTGGTGATGCCTTGGATGCCAACCAGAGCCCCCGGGTAAATGTGCTGGTGGCGGGTGTTGACAAAGACGGCGTTCGCTCTGATGTAAATATGCTGTTCTCACTGGATACGGAAACAAAAACTATAAACCTTTTGTCCATTCCCCGAGACACCAGAGTGCAATACAAAAAGGGCTATTATGGGAAAATTAATGCCTGCATCGGAAAAGACGATGGAGAAAAATTGTTGATTGAGAAAGTAAAAGAAATAACCGGTCTCCCCGTCCACAATTTTTGCAAGGTGGATTTTCAGGGGCTACGAGATATTATCGATATTTTAGGCGGCGTAGAATTTGATGTGCCGATGGACATGAACTATGATGACCCGGTACAAGATTTACATATTCACTTGAAAAAAGGAAAACAAGTGCTAAACGGCGCAGATGCAGAGGGTCTCCTACGTTATCGGAAAGGCTATGCCACAGGAGATTTAGGGCGCATCGATATGCAGCAGGCATTTATTAAAGAAGCTATCCGGCAAAAGCTTCGACTTAAATATATTTTAAAAGCGATTCCTGTCGCAAAGGAAATTGACGAAAGTGTTGATACCGATATGTCGGTGATGTATATGCTAAAGTATGCATGGAAACTGCGGGATAGCAAAAAGCTCACACTCAATACCCATGTGCTGCCTGGCACATCCAAAACCATTGGTGGCGCATCCTATTATATTTGTGATGAAAATGCCACAAAGCGCCTGGTGAAAACCGAATTCGGTTATGACGACGAAAAAAAGATTTCCGAAAAACAACATACCATCAGCGAGAAGATAATAGATTAACATAGGGTTCAAGATTTTTAATCTTTTACATTTTGGCGTACATAACCTTTGTGCGTCTATCCATTAACAAAGGAGGTGTATCTTTCATGGCTTATATCATTACAGACGATTGCATCAGCTGCGGCGCTTGCGCTGGAGAATGTCCTGTTTCCTGCATCAGTGCCGGCGACGACAAATATGTAATTGACGCAGATACCTGCATCGAATGTGGCAACTGCGCAAATGTTTGCCCTGTTGACGCTCCGAAAGCAGAATAATGAAACGCAAAAAGGGACTGTAGCCGTTGGCTATGGTCTTTTTTTGTTGCACGCTAAAATTTTTTTGGAATAATTTAACCGCTATTCGATTATACTGATAACAAAGAGGTGGTTATACATGAATTCTCCTGCAGGACAAGTATTAAAAATGCGACTGACAGAAAAAGTTTTTGGCTATATCAAAAAGGCAAAAGATGAAAAAATACAATTACAGGCACAAAATGCCCTTTTAAAAGAGCTGCTGGCTGCCAAAAAGGAATATTTCACGCTAAAGCAAAATCTGGAGCTTATAACCGATGAGAGCGCCAAAGAATATTGTATTTATCGGTTCAAGGCTGCCCAGTTAAACCTTGCCCGTTATATAAAACTTGCAAAAAATATGCAAATGGAAGCAATTCCGGATGTGGAGGGTTTGCTATGAATACACCAATTTTGATTGCACTCCTGGCAGCAGCGGTGGGAATCATTCTCCTGTCTGCCCTGTTTTTTAAGTCTGTGAAAGCAGTTTTTCGGCTTTTGTTTACCTCTGTCATGGGATGGGCAGGGCTTTACATATTTAATCGCATTTTTGCATTTTGCGCCTTTTCCATTGGTATCAACATCGCCAGTGCCTCCATCGCCGGTGTTTTGGGACTGCCCGGCGTGGCGCTTATGGCAATTGTAAAGCTCATATATCAAGTCTAAATCAAAGAGGCTGCAGCATTTCGCTACAGCCTCTTATTTTATAAATATAATTTATTTCGTTCCTGTAGAGCCAAATCCACCCTGCCCTCTGTCTGTGTCAGATAATGTATCTGTTTCTGTGAAGGTGGTAGAAATGTAGGGGGCAATCACAAGTTGGGCAATGCGCTCGCCATGGGCAATGGTTTGTGGCTCGCCCGAATGATTGTGCAGTGCCACCATAATTTCACCGCGATAGTCACTGTCAATCACGCCTACGCAGTTTGCCGGCGCCAAGCCTCGCTTGGATGCAAGTCCGCTTCTGGCATACACCAAACCCACCAATCCTTCCGGGATTTCCATGGCAATGCCGGTGTGCATTAAAACGGTTTCATTTGGCGCAAGCGTCACATCGCTGTCACAAATCGCCCGCAAATCTGCACCTGCTGCATAAGGTGTTCCCAAAGATGGCGCTACTGCGCGATTATCTAATTTTATAAACTTGATCTCTCTTTTATCCATGTTGCTTTCTGCCTTTCGTTTCCATAAATTCTGTTGCCAGAACTACACTTCCCGATGCTAACGAGGCGGGTACATCAATGATCCGTTGATTTTCACTTCCGCGAAATTTGAGATTTAAATTCTTTTCCGCCTCGTGAAATTCGCCGTCTACCAAAATATCAATATAGGACAGCATTTCCTCCGTTACCTCGCATCTGGCGCGGCTCTCGCCCAAAAGCTCTTCATCGTACAAATAGCCGCTATAGCACCAGATGGTTTTTTCGGGATAGGTTTCCTTGATTTTCTTTAAAAACGGCGTCAGCACCCGCTGATTTTGCGGCTCAAAGGGCTCCCCTCCCAAAAGGGAAAATCCCTTGATGTAGCCGGGTGCCAGGGCACTCAGAATTTGTGCCTCCTCCGCCTCCGTAAAGGGATTTCCAAAATTAAAATCCCATGTTTCCGCGTTAAAGCAACCCTTGCAATGATGGGTGCAACCACTGACAAACAGTGAAACACGAACGCCTATGCCATTGGCAACATCATGTGTTTTGATGCCCGAATAATTCATTTTTTTATCCTTCTTTATCTTATAGGTGCAATACTCTTGCTTTGATTTCTTTGGTTTTACCCACATTCCAGAAGTTCTCACCCAAGTAACCGCAGGTTCTTCTGGTTACATTCATTTTCGCGTGGTCTTTGTTGTGGCAGGCAGGGCACTCCCATTCGTTATCATCATTGATGATAATTTCTCCGTCATAGCCACATACCTGACAATAATCGCTCTTGGTGTTAAACTCTGCATACTGTATGTTCTCGTAAATAAAGCGAACAACATCTGCCACCGCTTCCGGATTATGACGCATGTTGGGAATTTCCACATAAGAAATTGCGCCACCGGAAGAAATTTTCTGGAACTGGCTTTCAAAGGTGAATTTGGTAAACGCATCAATATCCTCGCGTACATCCACATGATAGGAATTGGTGTAATAGCCCTTGTCCGTTACATCTGTCACGCTGCCAAACTTCAGCTTGTCAATTCTTGCAAAGCGGTAGCAAAGAGATTCTGCAGGCGTTCCGTAAAGCGCAAAGCCAATACCGGTCTCTTCTTTCCATCTGTCTGTTGCAGCACGCAAATGATTCATCACGCGGAGAGCAAATTCCTGTCCCTCTTCTGTTGTATGTGACACGCCTTTCATCAGCTTTGTCACTTCATAAAGACCGATATAGCCCAGAGAAATGGAGGAATAGCCATCAAACAGATATTTGTCGATGACTTCTCCCTTATCAAGACGGGCAATGGCGCCATACTGCCAATGCACCGGGCTGACATCAGATTTTGTGCCCAAAAGTGCACGATGGCGGCACATTAATGCTTCAAAGCAAAGCTCTAAGCGCTCATCAAAAGTCTTCCAGAACAGTTCCTCGTCGCCTTTTGCAACCAAGCCGATTTGCGGCAGGTTGATGGAAACAACGCCCTGGTTAAAGCGTCCTTCAAATTTATAGTTGCCGTTTTCATCTTTCCAGGGAGACAAAAAGCTTCTGCAGCCCATGGGGCTAAATACATTGCCCTCGTAATTTTCCCGCATTTTCTTTGCAGAGATATAGTCGGGGTACATTCTCTTAATGGAGCACTGCACTGCAAGCTCTGTAATGTAGTCATACTCGCCGCCCTGCAAAGAGTTGTGCTCGTCTAACACATAAACCAGCTTGGGGAATGCAGGAGTTACATACACGCCTGCTTCATTTTTGATGCCCTCTAAGCGCTGACGGAGAATTTCTTCCACAATCATGGCATTTTCCTTGAGGTACTCATCATTTTTATCCAAATTCAAAAACAGTGTTACAAAAGGAGACTGTCCATTGGTTGTCATCAAGGTATTAATCTGATACTGAATGGTTTGTACACCGGAGCGAAGCTCGTCCTTGGTGCGACCCATAGCAAGCTTTTCCACCATTTCATCCGAAAGCTGTCCGTCGCTTGTTTTAATGATATTCTTTTTAAACTTTTCATAGCTCTTTCTTAAATACTTGCCCAAGTGGCGAATATCTACCGACTGACCGCCGTACTGGCTGCTGGCAACCGCTGCAATGATTTGTGTTACAATGGTACATGCCACCTGGAAGCTTTTTGGTGTTTCAATCAGCTTGCCGTTCATAACGGTACCCTTGTCCAGCATATTGCCAATATCAATCAAACAGCAGTTGAAAATCGGCTGCACAAAATAATCTGCGTCATGGAAATGCAAAATGCCCTCTTCATGCGCCTTTGAAATTTTTTCAGGCAACAAAATACGCTTTGTCAGGTCTTTTGACACTTCACCCGCAATCAAATCACGCTGGGTAGAAGCTGCAATGGCATTTTTATTGGAGTTTTCCTCCATAACATCCTTGTTGGCATTTTTAATCAGGCTCAAAATCGATTCGTCTGTAGTATTTGCTTTACGAATAAGCGCACGGGAATAACGGTAAATGATGTAGGTTTTGCCCAGTTCAAAATGGCCAAACTCCATCAATTTCTGCTCTATGATGTCCTGAATGTCCTCCACCAGCATGCGCATGCATTTTCTGGATTCAATATAAGACAAAATGGACTCAATTTCTGCATCCGTTGCGCGCTCCTCTGCTGCCACCTCAGCATTTGCCTTGCGAATCGCAATCTCTATTTTCGCTCTGTCATAATCTACGGTTCTTCCGTCTCTTTTAATTACCAACATCGTACATAACTCTCCTTCAAATTACTCACTCTTTCGAGGCAATATCCATTATACAATAAAAGAAATCAAAAAAAAGTTGCAAATGCAACAAAAATATGCTATAATACAAAATATAGGTGTTATGTATATATATGCACACTATATAGAGAGGATGAAAAAAATGCTAAAGTCCGCTATTTTCAAAGGTTTTCCCGAAGATGAGATAAAAAAAATTGTAATTTCTTTGGGTGCAAAAAAAGAAAAATTTAACACAACTGAAACAATAATGTCATATAACAGAAGCAAAGATTTGGTTGGCATTTTACTGTCCGGAACAGCGGATCTGGTGACCTATGATTATGACGGAAACCGCATGATTTTAGCGCAGTATGGGAAAGACGCCATTTTTGGTAGTATTTTTGCTGCATACTCCGGCATGGATGAGCCTCTTTTGGTTGCAGATACCCCTTGTAGCGTGTTATTTTTTTCATACCAAAAGGCATTAACGAAATGTCAAATGCCCTGCGAAACCCATGCGCAGTTTATGGCAAATTTGTTTTCCTTGTTAACAGAGCGCCTGCGGATGCAAGCCAATCATATTGAGGCGCTGACAAAGCGCACACTGCGGGGAAAGCTGATGGCATATTTTGAAATTCAGGCAAAAGAACAACAGTCCTTTTCCTTTTCTTTGCCCTTCTCCCTTTATGCCCTGGCGGACTACTTAAGTGTAGACCGCAGCGCCATGCAGCGAGAAATGAAAAAAATGCGAGAAGAAGGGCTAATTGCCTCTAAGGGCAGAAAAATTCAATTGCTCCTGTAAAAAAGAAAAATTATACATGTGTATACATTTTTGAAATAAAAAGGGGCTGTAGCAAAATGCTACAGCCTCTTTTTGATAGAATTTTATTTGGAAACATCCTCAACATACAAAATTCTTGCGCCGGTTTCATCCGTTAAGGGCGCCTTTTCGTCAGCGTCCTGTTTTTTTCCGCGAGTTTCAAAGAATTTTTGTGCTACCTGGGGGAACAGCGCATAGCTTAAAACATCCTCCTCGCAGGTTGCAATGTCTTTTGTTTCTTCTTTATATTTCTCAAGCTCCGGTGCAATTAAATCTGCCGGTCGAACAGTGATAACCTCGTCATCTCCAATTGCTTTCTTTCTGACTTCCTCATTGACCTCAGCAGGAAGTCTGCCGTATTCACCACGAAGCAAGCCTTTAGACTCTTTCGTAATCATCTTATAGCGCTCGCCGGAAAGCACATTTAAAACCGCCTGTGAGCCAACAATCTGGCTGGTAGGGGTAACTAAAGGCGGATAGCCAAAATCTTTTCTTACGCGAGGAATTTCAGCCAATACATCGTAATATTTATCCTCTGCATTTGCTTGTTTCAATTGAGAAATCAGGTTGGACAACATGCCGCCGGGTACCTGGTACAACAAGGTGTTGGTATCAACCCGTAGTACCTTGGGGTCTAATGAGCCCTCCTGCTGCAGCTTTGATGCGACACCTCTGAAATACGCAGCTGCTTCGCTTAATTTTGCTAAATCAAGGCCTGTGTCACGCTCCGTGCCCTTTAAGGTTGCAACCAAGCTTTCTGTTGCAGGCTGCGCCGTACCGTTACCTAACGGGGACAATGCACAGTCTACGATATCCACACCTGCCTGGACTGCCATTAAATAGGTCATGTCGCCGGTGCCGGTGGTGTTGTGGGTATGCAGATGGATAGGCGCGCCCACATTCTCTTTCAATTTTTTCACTAAGCTGTACGCATCATAGGGCAGCAATAAGTTTGCCATATCCTTAATACAAATCACATCTGCACCCATTTTTTCAAGCTCAATTGCAAGCCTTACAAAATAGTCCTCATTGTGAACAGGGCTTTCTGTGTAGCTCAGCGCTGCCTCAACTGTACCGCCGTTTGCTTTCACAAATTCAATGGCAGCCTTCATGTTTCTGGTGTCATTTAATGCGTCAAAAATTCTGACAACATCAATACCATTTTCAATGGATTTTCTGCAAAATGCCTCTACCACATCATCTGCATAGTGCTTGTAGCCTAAAATGTTCTGGCCACGGAACAGCATTTGAAGCTTTGTTTTGGGAAGCGCTTTTTTCAGCGCCCGCAAGCGTTCCCACGGATCCTCATTCAAAAAACGCATACAAGCATCAAAGGTTGCACCGCCCCAGCACTCCAAGGACCAATAGCCAATGTTGTCCAGCATTTCACACGCCGGCAACATATCCTCAATACGCATTCTGGTTGCTGCCTGCGATTGATGGGCGTCACGCAAAATGGTGTCTGTAATATATAATTTTTTATTTGTATTTGCCATATTAATCTTGCCTTTCTCACACAATACTCCCGCGCCTGATTTGTAAGGCGATAGGGCGAAAACGGACAATTTGTCCGATTATTTCATAAAGAGTGTCAGGAATGCCCCGGCAGCAATTGCAGAACCAATTACACCGGCAACATTGGGACCCATAGCGTGCATCAAAAGGAAGTTTTTCGGGTTTTCCTTCTGTCCCACAACTTGTGACACCCGCGCCGCCATAGGCACTGCAGACACGCCGGCAGAACCAATCAGCGGATTGATTTTGTTCTTTAAAAACAGATTCATGAATTTTGCCAAAAGCACGCCTCCGGCAGTACCACAACCAAACGCCACAATACCCATGCCAATAATCTGCAGCGTTTTTGGTGTTAAGAAAATTTCCGCCGTTGCCGTTGCGCCTACAGAAATGCCCAGAAATACGGTAACAATATTCATCAGCTCATTCTGAACGGTCTTACTCAAACGCTCGGTTACGCCACATTCCCGCAGAAGATTTCCCAGCATTAAGCTACCAATCAGGGCTGCTGCAGAGGGTAGAAGCAACGACACAAAGGTTGTTACAACAATGGGGAAGATAATCTTCTCTGTTTTGGAAACCTCACGAAGCTGCTTCATTTCAATCATGCGCTCTTTTTTCGTGGTTAAAAGCTTCATAATTGGTGGTTGAATAACAGGAACCAGTGCCATATAAGAGTATGCCGCAACCGCAATAGGTCCTAAAAGCTCCGGTGCTAATTTTGAAGTAACGAAAATTGCCGTAGGACCGTCTGCACCGCCAATAATGCCGGTAGACGCTGCCTCAAAGGGCGTAAATCCAAACAGAATTCTTGTGCCAAAAAATGTAAGGAAAATGCCCAGCTGCGCTGCCGCGCCCAAAAGTAAGCTCTTGGGGTTTGCAATCAGCGGGCCAAAATCCGTCATTGCACCTACGCCAATAAAGATTAAGCAAGGGTAAATTCCCAGTTTTACGCCAAGATATAAATAGTCCAAAAGGCCTGGTGTAATGTTGCCTGATCCACCAAACATATCCCAATGTACATGCCCACCGGCAAACAATTCTGTATGATACATTTCTGCACCGGGAAGATTGGTAAGCAGCATGCCAAATGCAATAGGTAACAAAAGGAGCGGCTCAAACTTTTTCACAATTGCCAGATATAGCAGCACAAAGGAAATCAAAAGCATCACAAGTATTTTCCAGTT
This sequence comes from Congzhengia sp., assembly GCA_045544215.1. Taxonomy (GTDB): domain Bacteria; phylum Bacillota; class Clostridia; order UBA1381; family UBA9506; genus Congzhengia. The sequence continues at coordinate 232 of JAZPYM010000106.1, read as the reverse complement.
GCCTGCAATCATTGCAAAACCGGTGTCTTTTACAAATCCTAAGCCTGCATCAAGCAGGGAAACCTGTTCTGCACCACTTATATCTGCAGGTGTACCTGTAGCAAATGCGGTCAATACGCTGGAAAGAATCACCAAAACAAAAAGCAAGCTTGATACAATTTTTTTGCTCATTTTTTTAGCCCCTTTCCATCTTACTCAATTGTGCAAAGAAGCGCACCACTTTCAACAACAG
>JAZPYM010000105.1:0-59684 GCA_045544215.1 Congzhengia sp. | reverse complement strand
ATATCGCTTACAGTTGGTGAAACAGAAATACATGTTGATGATGAAGTAGTTATCAGTGATGTCGCACCTGTGTTAAAAAACGGGAGAACCTTTTTACCGCTCAGAACTTGTATAAATGCATTAGATAAACATGTGTTTTATAGCAATGGTTTGATTTTAATCAGTGAGTTTCAAAGTAATCTTGACGAAATAGAAGATTGCAAGCTAATTGATGAAATCATTGGGAAATATTACAAATAAGATGCATCGGCTGTGTCTGGTAGTATTGAAGTCTAAATTGTCTGACAATGACATAATTGGCATCCATTTTGTGCAGTTTTTTATAATTTTTTATCATAATTATGTATCATAAGGAGAGAATCGTATGGCAGAAATGACAAAGGTTTTGGCGTTTGACTTTGGGGCATCCAGCGGCAGAGCAATGCTGTTTACCTTTAATGGGGAAACGCTTTCCATCGAAGAAATGCACCGGTTTTCCAATGACCCGGTAATGATTGGCGACAGCTTTCATTGGGATATTTTAAGATTGTTTTTTGAAATTAAGCAGGGCATCAACAAAACCGTGCTGGCAGGGCACAAAGATATTGCGGCAATCGGTATTGATACCTGGGGCGTGGATTTTGGTTTGTTTGATAAAAAAGGAAAGCTTTTGGGAAATCCCTATCATTATCGTGACACCAGAACCAACGGCATGATTGATTTGGCGGACAAGACCATTGGTAAAAAATATATTTTTGATAAAACAGGCATCCAGTTTAACTTCTTTAATACATTGTTCCAGTTCATGGCAATGAAAGAAGAAAACGACCCGCTTTTAGACATTGCGGACAGAATGTTGTTTGTTCCGGATATTTTCAATTACCTTTTGACCGGTGAGATGAAAAATGAATATTCCATTGCATCCACCTCTCAGCTTTTGGATGTTAAGAAAAAAGAATGGGACAAGGAACTGATGGAAAAGGCAGGCATTCCTACAAACATTTTTGGTGATATTGTGATGCCCGGTACTGTTGTAGGAACGCTGACAGATGCGCTTTGTGAAGAGCTGGGATGCCCAAAAATTCCCGTTATTGCAGTTGGCTCTCATGATACGGCATCGGCTGTTGCCAGTGTTCCTGTTACAGAGGATTACCGCTATGCATACATCAGTACAGGCACCTGGGCGCTGATGGGTTCTGAGCTTGACGCACCCAATGTGACAGATGACACATTCCGTTACAATTTTACCAACGAAGGCGGCGTATGCGGCAAGATTCGTTTCCTAAAAAATATTATGGGTCTTTGGATTATTCAGGAGAGCAAACGCCAGTGGGCAAGAGAGGGCAAAAACTTTTCCTTTGATGATTTGGAGCAGGCAGCATGGGCAGCAGAGCCCTTCCGCAGCTTTATTGATCCGGATTGTGAAGATTTCGCAACTCCGGGTAATATGCCCAAGCGTATTCAGGAATTCTGCAAACGCACCGGACAGCCCGTTCCCGAAAATGAAGGGGAAATTATACGCTGCATAGCACAAAGCTTGGCGTTTAAGTTCCGCATGGTAGTAGATGCCATTGAGGATATTACAAAAGAACCCCTTTCAGCAGTGCATATGGTTGGCGGCGGCATCAAAGACACCATGGTTTGTCGTTTTACCGCAAGTGCAACCGGAAAAACCGTTTTGGCAGGTCCGGTAGAAGCTACCAGCACAGGAAATGCTTTGGTACAGCTTATGGCTCTGGGCAAGATTGATAGTTTGACAGAGGGAAGAAAAATTGTGAAAAATTCTTTCCCCATCAAAACATATGAGCCGGAGGATGCAGAAAGCTGGAATCAGGCATATGAGGCATATAAAAAAATCGTAAAATTTTCATAAAAACTGCGCTCCCGTGGCAAACTGTGCCATGGGAGTTTTTTTGGAATTACAGCGGAATATTCTTTACAAAATTTTCCTTTCATGCTATACTATAAGGAAGAATGAAAACGGAAAGAGGTTCTTGAAATGGCAGATAAAATCGAAGCGTTTCAACAATGGATAAAAGGAAAGACAGTCAGCGTTATCGGTATTGGCATCAGCAATCGTCCGCTGATTGATTTTTTGTTAGACGCCGGTGCAGCGGTTACCGCCCACGATAAAAAAACACAGGAGCAGCTGGGGGATGTTGCACAGGAACTGAAAGAAAAGGGCGTTTCCCTGGTTTTGGGAGAAGAATATCTTGACAATGTTTGCGGTCAGGTAATTTTTCGCACGCCGGGACTTCGTTTTGACCATCCGGGCCTAATTAAGGCGCAGCAAGGCGGCGCGATTGTCACCTCGGAGATGGAAGTGTTTTTAGAACTTTGTCCTGCAAACATCATTGCCATCACAGGCAGCGACGGAAAAACCACCACCACGACTTTGGTTCATACCATGTTAAAGGAAGCAGGTTTTCACACCTATCTTGGTGGAAACATTGGCACGCCGCTGCTGTCCAAGGTGGGAGAAATGCAGGCGGAAGACTATGTAGTTTTAGAGCTTTCCAGCTTCCAGCTGCACACCATGGAGCGCAGTCCGCATGTTGCAGTTGTAACAAATATTACGCCAAATCATTTGGATTATCACATGGATTATCAAGAATATATAGACGCAAAGAAGAACATTTTTACACATCAATGCAGTGCAGACAAGGCGGTTTTTAATCTGGACAATACGGTGACATGCGGCTTCATAAAGGAAGCAAAAGGAGCTGCTTTGACTTTTTCTGCACAGGATGCTTCGGCAGATGTCTATTTTGATGGAACGGATATTTATGCAGATGGTGAAAAAATACTTTCTGCGGCAGACATTAAAATTCCCGGGCGTCACAATGTGGAAAATTATATGGCGGCAATCGGTGCGGTAAAGAATTTGGTATCCAAAAGCGATATTTTAAAGGTTGCAAAAACCTTTGGCGGTGTGCCTCACAGAATTGAACTGGTGCGGGAGCTTGCAGGGGTAAAGTATTATAATAGCTCTATTGACTCTTCTCCCAACAGAACCATTAACACATTAAAGGTATTTCATCAGCCTGTGGTGCTGATTGCAGGAGGAAAAGATAAGGGCATTCCCTATGCGGAAATCGGCAAACCCATTTTAGACCATGTAAAAGCGCTGATTTTAATTGGCGCAACAACGCAGGTAATTTACGACGCAGTAAAGGCAGAAATGGAAAAGCAAAACAAAGAGCTGCCGGTTTATTTTGAAACATCGTATGAAGAGGCGGTGCAGCGGGCGAAAAATGTAGCACAAGCGGGCGATGTGGTGCTTTTATCCAATGCCAGCACAAGTTTTGATATGTTCCGTAATTTTGAAGAACGAGGAAATCTTTTTAAGGAGCTGGTAAATCAGTTATGATAGATATTTTAAAACAGCTTTCCGATGCAGGTGGCATATCGGGCTTTGAGTATGCTGTTGCACCAAAGGTGGCAGCGCTTTTAAGTCAGTATTGTGATGATGTTAAAGCGGACACGAGCGGCAATGTTATCGGAAAAATTTTCTGCAGCAAAAAAGATGCACCAACTGTGATGATAGAAGCCCATATGGATGGCATTGGACTGATGGTGAAAGACATTACGGACCGCGGTTTTTTAACCTTTGTTCCCATTGGGGGCATTGACCCGCGGATTTTGCCATCCAGCGAAGTGGTGGTTTGCGGCAGGAAAGAACTTTATGGCGTAATAGGTGCAAAGCCACCTCATTTGCAATCGGCAGAAGATGCGCAAAAAGCGCCTAAAATTTCTGATATGGCAATTGATGTGGGTCTATCGAAAGAAGATGTAGAAAAGCTTGTTTCGGTGGGCGATATGGTTTATTTTAAAACAGAGGCGGTTACGCTTCCTTGTGGAAACGGCCTTTCGGGAAAGTATTTAGATGACCGGGCAGGGATTGTGTCTCTTTTGATGTGTCTTGCAGAGTTAAAGGGCAAGCAATTACCCTTTCATTTGGTAGTGTTGTGTGCGGTGCAGGAGGAGGTTGGACTCAGAGGCGCCAAAATGGGTGCTGAAAGTATTTTCCCCAGTGTTGCTATGGTAGTGGATGTTTGTCATGGGAACACCCCTGACAGCGGCAGCGAAAGCGTGTTTAAACCGGGGAGTGGTACTGTTTTGAGTATGGGACCAAACATTCATCCAAAACTTGCGGCACTTGCGAAAAAAGTGGCAGAAGAAAAGAACATCCCATTCAGCGTGGATGTAGACGGCGGGGATACAGGAACAGATGCATGGGCAATTCAGGTGGCAAAAACAGGTGTTGCAACTATGCTTTTGTCTATTCCCTTAAGGTATATGCACACTACAGTTGAAACGCTGAGTTTTGACGATGTTTCAGCAACCGGCAGGCTTTTGGCAGAAACACTTTTAGCATTGGATGCGGAGGATTATTCATTATGTATCTTAAAGCGTTAACCGATTTGCCCGGCGTTTCCGGAGATGAAACAAAGGTGCGGGAATTTATTTTTGAAAGCATCAAAGACCATTGTGATGAAATTGTGACAGATAGCATTGGTAATTTGATTTGTCATAAACAGGGAAAACATCCCTTTGCAAAAAAAGTAATGGTATGTGCCCATATGGACGAGGTGGGACTGATTGTGTCGCGCATTACCGAGGATGGCTTTTTAAAATTCAAATGTGTGGGCGGAATTGACCCGCGGGTATTGGTTTCAAAAAAGGTGCGCATTGGCAGGAATGGAATTTGCGGCGTGATTGGTGCCAAAGCCATTCATCTTCAGGAAAAAAGTGAGCGTGAGCAGGTGCCAAAGGTGGAAAACCTATATATCGATATTGGTGCAGAAAACAAGGAAACGGCAGAGAAAATAGTTTCTGTCGGCGATTACTGTGTGTTTGACTCTGCATTTGTTTCTTTTGGAGATGGATTCATCAAGGCAAAGGCATTGGATGACCGGGCGGGATGCAATTGTTTGATGGCGTTGGCAAGGGAAGACTTTGACTGTGACTTATACCTAGTGTTCACAGTTCAAGAGGAGGTAGGACTCCGCGGTGCACAGGTGGCAGCAACATTCGTTTCGCCGGATATTGCAATTGTTTTAGAGGGCACCACATGTTCGGATGTTTATGGCAGCAAAGAACGGGACTTTTCCACGGTTGCAGGAAATGGCGCAGCACTTTCTATCATAGATAGAAGCACCTATTATGATAAGGAACTGACCAACGCCATTTATGAAACTGCAAAAGAACACAACATTTTAGTGCAATGGAAACAAACTGCCACAGGCGGCAACGACGCGGGGGCAGTGCATTTGGCAGCAGGCGGTATCAAAACTGCAGCAATTTCTGTGCCTACCAGATACATCCATTCGCCTTCTTCGATTATTAAACAAACAGATTTAGACGCGGTATATGCTTTGGTTTCTACATTTTTAAAGGAGGGATTGTCACAATGAATTTGCTGAAATTATTGACCCAAGCCGCAGGACCTTCCGGCAATGAGGAACGGGTTCGTGCTGTAATAGAAAAAGAAATTGCGCCTTTTGCCGATGATGTGAAAACAGATAGTATGGGCAATTTGATTGCGCACATTAAGGGCGATGGTCCGAAAGTTATGCTGGATGCCCATATGGACGAAATTGGCGTCATTGTAACTTATATTGAAGATAGTGGGCTTTTGCGGTTTTCAAATCTTGGAGGGTTAGTGCTTAATGCCGCATTTGCACAACGGGTGCGGTTTTTAAACGGTGTTTCGGGCGTTGTTTATAAAGAGCAAGCAGAAGCGGGAAAAGAGGTTAAGCTTTCCGACCTATATATTGACATTGGCGCAAAAAATAAAGAAGAAGCGGAAGAAAAGATCAAAATCGGAGATGTTGCCTATTTTGAAGGCAGCTATGAAGAAATTGACGGTCGCATTATTTCCAAGGCAATTGATGACCGGGTGGGCTGCTTTATCTTGATAGAAACAATGAAGCGCGTGCGGGAAAACGGAACGCCGAAAAACGATTTATATTTTGTATTTTCTGTGTCCGAGGAACTGGGATTACGGGGAGCAAAAGCAGCGGTGCATACCGTGGCGCCGGATTTTGCTGTGGCAGTTGATGTAACACGCACTGGAGATTTGCCGGGAAAATTAAAAATGGCAGTTAAGCTGGGAGAAGGGGTTGCCATTAAGGTTAAGGATAGTTCTATTTTATGTCATCCGTACATGAAGGATTTTATGGTCAAAACCTGTAAGGAGCATAGTATTCCGTATCAAATGGAAATTTTAGAAAGCGGTGGTACCGATGCAGGTGCCATTCATCTGTCAAACGGTGGCGTGCCATCGGGTTGTATTTCCATTCCTTTGCGCTATATTCACACACCTTGTGAAATGGCGGATATGAAAGATATTTGTGGTGCGAAAGAACTTTTGGCTCAAATGATACAAGAAGGATTTTCTATGGAATAAAAAAAGAGACCGAACCAATGTTTCGGTCTCTTTTTATGTAAAAATCTTTTTATCAATCATAACAGATTATTCGATAACAGAACCATCCGATGCAAAAACGGGCAGTTTTTCCAGGAAAATAATATCCTTACGGTCAGCAGCTTCCCCTTCTGCCAAAACTGCCATGCGTCCAACAATGTTGCCGCCAACATGGTTTACCAGCTTTTCCAGTGCAGTTAAGGATTCTCCTGTGCTGATTACATCGTCCACAATCAAAACGCGCTTGCCTTTTAAGTAAGACGCATCTGTTGCGTCAATGCTTAATTCCTGCACATGGTCTGTTGTAATGGAGTTTACGGAAACAGTAACGATATCCTTCATGTAAAGTTTGGGCCCTTTTCGTGCCACGATATATTTGTTGGTGCCTGCCTGGCGCGCCATTTCGCAAATCAGGGGAATCCCCTTTGCTTCGGCAGTAACCATTACATCAAATGCAGGCGCCTTATCAAGCAAATCCCTTGCGCAGGCAATGGTCAGTTCAACATCGCCAAACATAATAAATGCAGCGATATACAAATCATCTGTTACGCGGCAAAGCGGCAGGGAGCGCTTAAGACCTGCAATTGTCATTTCGTATGCTGTTTTCATCAAAAATCAGAACCTTTCCACATGTTCAAATTCTTTGTCCCTCTATAAATAAAGGACATATTTATTATATAAAAAAGTAAGACTTAAGTCAATCATAAATTTTGAATCAATTGCAAAAAATGCAGATATATGTAAAATTGTAAAAAAATTCACTTTTTTATTAAAATATGCTTGCTTTTTTGCTAAAATTCATATAAACTATAAATAGGTGTTTTATGTAAATTATTTTATGGAGGTTAACATATGATATCAGCAGGAGATTTTAGAAACGGTGTTACATTTGAAATGGAAGGCAATGTATTTCAGATTGTTGAATTTCAGCATGTAAAGCCGGGTAAGGGAGCAGCGTTTGTTCGTACCAAATTAAAGAATGTAATTACAGGTGCGGTGGTTGAAAAAACCTTCCGTCCTACTGAAAAAATGCCAAAGGCACACATTGAAAGAAAGAATATGGCATATTCTTATAACGATGGTGACCTTTATTATTTCATGGACAATGAAACCTTTGACATGATGCCCTTAGGTCAGGACCAGTTGGGCGATGCACTGAAGTTTGTAACAGAAAATATGAATGTTACCGTTTTGTCCTACAAGGGCAGCGTGTTCGGTGTTGAACCCCCCACCTTTGTAGAGCTTCAAGTTACAGAAACAGAACCCGGATTTAAAGGCGATACTTCTACCGGTGCAACAAAGCCGGCAACCTTAGAAACCGGTGCACAGATTAATGTTCCGTTGTTTGTTGACCAGGGCGATATGATTCGCGTTGATACAAGAACAGGGGAATATATGGAACGCGTTTAAGGAATACTATGCTTGGAAAATAATTTATTATGAGAGGAGCATGCGATATGGCATATCTTAGCGAACAGGTAGCATACTTAAAAGGTCTTGCAGAGGGCATGAAGATTGATGATGGAAAAAATGAGGGCAAATTGCTTCTCAGAATCATCGATGTTTTAGACGAAATGGCTGCAACCGTTGAAGAGTTGGATGAAGAAGTTTTAGATAACACAGAGCGTTTAGATGATGTAGAGGAATGTCTTGACGATGTTTGTGAAGACCTCTACGATGATTGTGACTGTGACTGCGATTGTGATTGCGATTGCGACGACGATTATGAGGATGACGACATGGAATTCTATGAGGTAGAATGTCCGTCCTGCAACGAAAAGGTTTATTTTGACGAGGACATGATTAATGACGAATCTTTAATCTGCCCCAATTGCAATGAAAAAATCGAGATTGAGTTTGAAGAAGAGGAATAATTCATGTATGCTTGCTGTTTTACCGGTCATCGCGCGATGAGTAGAGCAGAGCAGAAGGATGTTATTCCCGTTTTGGAAGAAGCAGTATTAAATGCAATGAATCAAGGCGTCACCGTTTTCAGAAACGGTGGCGCCTTAGGCTTTGATACACTTTCTGCTTTGCATATTTTAGGGCTGCGGAAAAAGTATCCCCACATCAAGCTTTTGATTGACGCACCCCACAGAAAGCAATCTGCGCATTGGACAGAGACGGACAAGGATGTTTATAACTATATCCTCCGTTGTGCCGATGGCGTCAATTTTGTTTCAGAGCAGTACTCTGCCGATTGTATGCAAAAACGAAATCGGTTTATGGTAACCCATTCGGATATGGTAATTGCATATATTAGAAAGCCCCGTGGAGGTTCATACTACACCGCATGTTATGCAGAGCGTATGGGAAAAACGGTGGTCTATTTGTGATGCGCATCCTTTGTGGTTTCATCAAAGGCAAGGCGGTCTAACGCCTCCGGTTCTTCTAAAATATGTTCTTCCCCTAAAACCGTTTGTTCTAAAACGGTTATTTTTTTTTCCATTTCTAAAATTGCGCGATGCTGCGCCTTTAGCAGCTCTTTAAATGCTGATTTTTCAGATTCAAAAATATGCAGGGGAACAAATTCTGTTTTCGGTTTATGATGGGTTTGCGCTGCGTTTCTGGTTAAAAAGGCGCTTTCTTTTTGCTTGTTTTCCTGCAGCAATCGGTCCACGAATGCCCTGTGCAGATAAAAAGAAATCTTACCATCCTGAAAAAAGCCATAGGACACAAATTGTTCTGTTTTTGCATCAATGTGGTAGCACACTGTCTCTTGTGTTGCGGCGCGAATGTATTTTCTCGGTGCAGACCATTTGTTGTTTTCGGTGGTTGTTGTGCTCATAACCAATCCGTTTTCGCACCAGCTGATTGTGGGATTTTGGTCAACTGTAGATAAGGTCAGTTCATCTGTGACACCTGAGACAAGATGCACCGCAGAAATCACAAGCTCCTCCGTTTGCATATCCTTTGTCAAAAATAAAATATTTTCAAACTTGTCGAAAGTGGCATAACCGGCAATTTGCAATACATCCCCCTTGCCAGCTTGGATGACGGCATGTTCTAAGGTACAGTTGCACTCTAATGGAAGAAAATCCTCAAAGTCCTTTTTTGACCACCGAAATTTTCTGGTTCCCAAAGTATTTTCACTGTTTTTATAAAGCAACATCAAGTCGCTGGTGTGAAGGTTACAAACAGAAAATTCTGTTCCGAAAGTGGAATCTACAATTTTTGGTTGACCGGAGGTCGCGCCTAAAAGCTGGTGCGCCAAAAGGTATGCATCTTTTGTTTTCACAACATAAAATAGATTCAAAAAGTTACCGATTCGTTTTAGGGTAATATTTTTAAATTCTGCAACTTTGCTTTTGCTGTCTAAAAGTTTCAGTGTTTCCCACTTTGTTCCGTCATATGTAATCAAAAGAAGAGCACCGTGCATATCCTGACAGACAATGTATAGCTTGCTTTCTGTTGATATTGCGGAAAAATCGTCATATGCATCCGGAAGAATTTGCGCAAAAAAAGAAAATCTCGCACCAATTTTTTTGTTGACACAAAGCCCTCGCAAAGAGTCTAAAAACAAATGGTACCAGCTACCGTTTAGAAATAGAATGGATTCGTGTTTCATTGTTTCACCCCATATTTGTTTTATTATTACAATATGAGCAAATATGAAAGAACATGCCTTTTTATGTGTTCTTCCTTTTGCCAATTTTTAAAACTTCATTACATAAAAGTTTCTTTTTTTGTTAACAATATGATTGTAAACTAAAAAAAGGAGTTTTTTCATACATGAAAGCGACTGGAATAGTTAGAAGAATTGACGATTTAGGACGCGTAGTTATCCCGAAAGAAATCCGCAGAACACTTCGAATCAGAGAAGGCTCACCCCTGGAAATTTATACCGGTAAGGACGGAGAGGTTATCTTTAAAAAATATTCACCTGTGGGAGAATTGAGCGAGGTAGCAGGCGATTATGCAGAAACCTTGGCAAAAACCAGCGGATTTCCCATATGTATTACAGATATGGATAGCGTGATTGCTGTGTCAGGCGTGCCAAAACGGGAACTTTCTGATAAAAAAGTAAGTACGGATATTGAAAAGCTGATGGAGGAAAAAACAACCTTTATTTGTCGCGGACAGGAGAATCAGTCCATTCCAGTAATTGAAGGAAGCGAAAAGTATAATGCAGGCATTGTGGCGCCCATTGTTTCCGAGGGTGACACCATTGGTTCTGTTGTGTTTTTTTCTAACGAACAAACGCCGAGAATGAGTGAGGTAGAGGAGAAGCTGGCTCGTTCGGCTGCCGGTTTTTTGGGACGACATGTTGAACAATAAAAAAAGGGATGCAGTACCGCCGTTACTGCATCCCTTTTTTATGTCTATATGATTTATTTGCTTTCCATCCCCACCAGAATGCCACCAAGCTCAGCATAAAAAGCGCACAGTGCGCCACAAGGAGAAATGGTAACATCTGCTTTGGGGTAGTCGGTTAAAATTTTTTCTTTCAGCGCTTCTGCAAAAGAAAGATTGTCACAATGGGCAATTCGCACCTTGCCACCGCAAAAACCATGCTCTGACATTTGCTGATAAAGGCTGGCAAGCGCTTTCTTTTCGCCTCTTGGCTTTGAAATAGGTTCTAATGTGCCGGCAGAAGATGCCTTTCCGATAAGACGAATGCCAAATAATCCCGCCAGGTGTGCAACGGCAGGGCTAACTCTACCATTAGCAGCAAGATTGGTTAAGGATTCTAAGCAGAAAAACAAATGGGTCTTTTTTTGATATGCGGTAATCTGTGCTGCAATTTCCTCAAAAGGCATGCCGCCTTGTGTCAGGAATTGTAGTTTTTCCAATAGCAGCTGCATCTCAGGTCCGGTAGAGAGAGAATCAAGCACATGTATTTTCACATGAGGATTCGCAGCCTGGTAAAGCTTTTGTGCATTTACGGCTGCAGCATAACTGCCGGACAGCATGCTGGTAATGGTGACGGCAAATATGGCATCTGCACCATGAAAACTGTTTTGCCAATCATAGATATTGGGGCAGGAGGTGTGGCTTTTTTCTGCATTGGCTTTTAAACTGCGTGCCATGGCAACGGCATCTGTTTCAGGAGTATCGATATATTCATGGTCTTGTGTAGAAATTTTTAGCGGAACGCAGGCGTAGGATGTGCCTTCCATTTTATATACATTTGATGAAGAATCTGCTACAATTTTATAGTTCATTTACGCCCTCCAGAAAATATTGTATCTATAACTATTATATATGGTATCCGATACTATGTCAAGAATTTTATTTCTTTTTCTGGCAAAAAACGGTGAAGTTTCCCTTGCTATGAAAATAACTTGAACATTGAAAGCTTTTGTGATAAAATGAATAAGAATGTATGATCTGTTCAAATAACATTCATATTGATTATGGAGGGATAAATATGAAATATTCTGACCAATTTGCAGCAAAAAAGGAAATGATTCAAAAAAAGACCGTATCCATTGGATTTGATGGCTTTGTGGACTATTTAATTCATCCCGTAAAAACGAGAACGGATGAAACAACCTGTACATACTATCCGACCATTGACCAGTTTGGCGAAAAGATTTCCAGCCTTGCAGGGCGCAGCGGCAATATTGAGCTTGTGATCAGCAGCACGGATTTTGGTGGCTGCGGACCGCACTATGCCAATGGTCTTGCCAATATGGGTGTTGGCTGTACCTGCATTGGTGCATTAGGCTATCCGGAAAAAAATCCCGTTTTTGCACTTAATCCAAACTGTAAAACCATCAGCATCAGTGAACCGGGCTATTCTTATTTGTTCGAGTTTGGCGACGGAAAAATCATTATGAGTGATGTTGAAAAAATCAGCCGTCTCAGATGGAATGACTTAATTGACCGTATTAGTATTGATGAATTGGTTGCTCTGTTTGATGATGCTGACATTATCACATTGGTTAACTGGAGCTATTTGGTGCATTTCCATGAAATCTATGCAAAATTTTTGGAACTGGTAATGCCCAGATTATCCAAAAAGGACAGAAAAGTATATATCGATATTGCAGATTGCGCAAAGCGTCAGCCGGAGGAAATTAAGGCAGCGCTTAAGATGTTTGGGAAATATAGTGCATATGCGCCAACCTATCTGGGACTGAACAAAAGTGAGGCAATGGTTATGCATGCTATTTTGTGTGAAGGGGAATACAACGGTTCTCTGCCTGTTGCAAGAGCGATTAAGGAATATTCCGGAATTGGAACCGTAATCATTCATCCTGTTGATAGCTCTGCTGCAGTATATGACGGCGGCGAGGTAGAGGTGCAGGGAATTGTGTGCGAAAATCCGAAAAAAACCACCGGTGGTGGTGACAATTTTAACAGTGGTTTTTGCGCAGGTCTTTTGGGAGAACTGGATATAAAAAGTTGTTTGATTAGTGGTATGACCACTTCTTATCTGTATGTGAAAAACGGAAAATGCAACAGCTTTGACGACATTGCCGAAACCATGAAGATGTATGACGACAGAGATTAAGGTGCATTGCTATGGAAATTATAAAAAAATTTCAGAATAAAATTGTAAGTCCAAACGACAACGAACCCATAACCCTTGCATTTTTGGGCGACAGCGTGACACAGGGTTGCTTTGAAATGTATAAAAATGCTTTCAACAGAACAGAACTTGTTTTTGATATTGCCAGTGCATATCATACCTATGTGCGGGAAATTTTGTGCACGCTCTATCCCCGGGCGCCGATTAATATTATTAATGCGGGCATCAGTGGCGGAAGCGCTGTTCAGGGCTATAAGCGTTTGGAGCGGGATGTACTTCGCTTTTCTCCTGATTTGGTGGTGGTTGCCTTTGGCTTAAATGATGCAAATGATGGAATTGAGAATCTTGCAACCTATCAGACTGCCATGACAAATATTTGCACCACACTGGTAAAACAGGGGATTGAGGTTATTGTTCTTACCACAAATATGATGGTAACCAAGAAAAATTATAATATTTTGGATAAAGATTTTGCCAGAATTAACGACATCTGTTGTCATATTCAAAACGATGGCGTTTTGGATGCATACATGGACGCGGCAAGAGCTGTCAGCAAGGCGTGTGGATGCCGCCTTTGTGATTGCTATCAAAAGTGGAAAACCATGTATGAAAATGGCGTGAATACGGACCTTTTGCTTTCTAACGGGATCAATCATCCCACCAGGGAGATGAACTATTTGTTTGCCCACGCCATTGTTGAAACGATGTTTTCATAATGGTTGCACAGGTTTTTAAAATTAAAAGCACAAGGAGAGCGTGTATGAAAAAATTCTTATTTTGTGTTGCTGTATTTGTAACACTTGCCACACTTTCGGCTTGCGGCGGAAAGCCTGCAAAATCTGGGGAGTCCGTTGTGCAAAAGCCTGCGGAGCAGTATGCCGATTTTCGATTAAAAGAGGCAACATTAAAAACAGCAGACCGCTATGAGTCCGAGGGGATTGCAGTCGATATTACAGGCATTTCATACGAAGATGTGGTTACAAAAGTTGAGCTTTGCATCAAAAATGAAACAGAAAATACCGTGCGGGTGGTTACTGCCAATCTTTCTATTAATGAAATGATGTGCACTGACAGTTTATTTTGCGAAATTTCACCAAAAAGTCAGCAGGATGCTGCCATTGAAATCAGCAACGAATGGTTTGGCAAAATGGATATTTCCGTTATCAAGGAAATGGAATTTGTCATCAAGGTGTTTGATACGGACAATAATGAGATACAAAAGTCGGGTGTTTTGCGTTGTAAGACCAATGCCCCTTTTACCTATCGGCAGAAATATGACGATAGCGGTGTTGAAATTTATAAGAGCAACGGTGTAAAAATTTTAGCCCGTGCATTGCAAAAAAGTGCTCTTTCTGATGATATGGAGTTAATTTTCTATGTTGAAAATAATACAGATAGCGCAATATCTATTATGTCTTATGATGTTTCGGTAAACGAAATCCCTGTTGACCCGCTTTTTGTGATGTCTGTGGGCGCTGGGAAAAAAGCAGTTGACACCATGGTGTTTTATGATAAGGAGTTAAAGCAAAATAACATTTTGGGTTTAGAAACTGTGGTTGCAAGGTTTAAAGCCTTTAACGAACAGTTAGAAACTGTTTTTGACACAGAACCTGTAAAGGTTCCCATTGGCGGATAACCCGTCATAACCCCCCTCCTTTTTGCATATGGATAACTATATGCTTATTGGGTGGGGATGACAATTGAAGAAGCAAATATTTCTTGCAAATACAATTCTGCTCACTGCGGTTACGCTTATTCTGCGCGCAGTGGGCGTTTCTTTTCATGTATATATTGCCAATGCCATTGGCGCAGCAGGCATGGGGTTGTTTTCCCTGATTATGTCGGTTTACAATTTTGGCGTGACCTTTGCCTGCTCAGGCATTCAGCTTGCTACCACAAAAGTTGTGTCAGAGGAATTGGCGGTGGGGGCAGAAGGCGGCGTGCGACGCACGGTACAAAGAGCTTGCGTGTATGGTTTGGTATTTGGCGGCAGCGCATTTTTGCTAATCTTTTTTGGCGCACATTTTTTTGGCATGCACCTGCTTCATGATGAAAGAACCATCAAGGCACTGAAAATTTTATCTGTTTCGCTGCCTTGTGTGGCACTTTCTTCTGTGGCAAACGGCTATTTTACTGCGGTTGGGCGTATTTATAAAAGCGCAATCGCGCAGGTGGCAGAACAGTTGATTCGCGTAGGAGGGTGCTTTTGGCTGCTTTCCATAGTTGGTACAGAGAATGTAAAGACGGCATGTAATGCTGTGGTAACCAGCGGATGTGGCGCCGAAATACTTTCCTTTTTGTTCGTTTTCATGTTGCTTAGGCAAGATATGCAGCACTATCAAGGCAAACATACAGGGGAAAAAATCACAAAACGGATTTTAGGGATTGGTATTCCCATAGCGATCAGTACATATGTGCGTTCCGGGCTTACCACAATCGAACATATTATGATACCCCGGGGCTTGAAACGACATGGTGGCAATCAAGAAGCTGCCCTTTCTGTTTATGGTATGGTACATGGTATGGTTATGCCGATTGTTTTCTTTCCCTCTGCGGTTTTGCACGCCTTTTCCACCTTGCTGATACCGGAAATCACCATCTATCACAAGCGGAGGGATGTAAAAAGAATTCAATCCTTTATCGAGCGTTCTTTGTATCTTACCATTATATTTTCCATTGGCACCAGCGGCATTTTGTTTTTCTTTGCGGAAGAAATTGCCATGGCAATTTACCACAATAACGCCGTGGCACAGCTTTTAAAGCAATTGGCACCTTTGGCTGCGGTTATGTATTTTGACGATGTGGTAGACGCGCTTTTAAAGGGGCTGAATCAGCAGGTCTATTCTATGGGATATAACATTGCAGATTCTCTGCTTGCTATTTGCCTCATGTTGTTTTTGCTTCCTGCCAAAGGGATAGATGGCTATGTTGCGATTGTGTATATTACGGAAATGTTTAATGCATTCTTTAGCATCAATCGGCTCTTAAAGGTGGCTTTTTTTCGCATTTTTCCGGTGCGGTGGACAATTCTTCCCGCTATCAGTATTTTTGTCTCCGTATATTTCACAAAAAGCTTAAGTCGGTTTATTTGGGCAAACAACGCCTTTTGCGCGATTAGTATCAGCGCGTGTCTTTATGCATTGATAATGTTTTTGTTTTCTTATGACGCCAAGAGAAAATCTTTGGTTGCAAAACACCGGACAGTATGATAAAATAAACCCATATAAGGGGGTGTTTTTGTGGCAACAAGCTGGACAGAGGAACAACGCGCGGCGATTTCATCAAGAGGACAAAATCTATTGCTTTCTGCTGCGGCAGGCAGTGGAAAAACAGCAGTTTTGGTGGGCAGAATTATTGCACGCCTGACAGATGCAGAAAAGCCTGTTTCTGCAGATAAACTGCTTGTGGTTACCTTTACCAATGCAGCAGCAGCGGAAATGCGGGAACGGATTTTGTCTGCCATTACCGCCCTTGCAGAGGAACAGCCGGAAAATGCTTTCTTGGCGCAACAGGTTTCTTTGGTTAAAAAAGCACAAATCACGACTATTGATGCTTTTTGTATTGACCTTTTGCGTCAAAACTTTGTTGCGGCAAACCTTTCCCCTGATTTTCGTATTGCAGACCCAACGGAAAATAATGTTTTGCGGGATGAGGTATTGGATACGGTTTTAACAGAGCTTTATGACGATGCAGAATTTTCCGAAGATTTTTTCAAGCTTTTAGAATCTTATGCCAATGCCAAAGCCAATGACAAGACATTTCGTGAACTGGTTCATGCGCTGTTTCAGTTTGTTATGAGCATTCCCAATCCCGTTGCTTGGCTTAACGAGGCTGCAAATCGCTTTGCTCAAGCCGAATCCTTTGAACAATCGTTGTGGTTTGATCTCATTTTTAAGGAAGCAAAAGATGAGCTTTTAAAAAGTATATTAGAATACGACACCATGATTTTGCTGGCGCAGGAGGATGGTTTTTCGGCTTATGAAATGCTCCTGAAAGAAGAACGGGAGCAATTTGTTAAAGTAATGGAACAAAACACCTACGACGGTATGAGGGATGCACTCAGCGGAATTGTTTTTAAAACCCGCCCCAGAGTGCCCAAGGATATGCTGCCGAAATATGCAGAAACCATTCATGCCATGCGGGACAAGGTGAAAAAAGGAAGAGTAGCAAAGCTTAAAGAAAAAATGTTTGCCATTACCAAGGAGCAGCAGACAAAGGCCATTGCTCTTGCGTATCCCGCTATGCGGTGCTTGTCTGAAATCGTCATCCGTTTAAAGGAACGCTTCTTTGCACAAAAGCTTGAAAAAAATATGCTGGACTTTAACGATTGTGAGCATCTGTGCTTAAGCATTTTGGTGGATGAAAACGGGAATTTAACCGAAACTGCCCTTGCCACCCGTGAAAAGTTTGATGAAATCTATATCGACGAATATCAGGATACCAGCCGCCTGCAGGAGGCAATTTTTTCTGCTATTAAACGAGAAAATAATTTGTTTATGGTGGGTGATATTAAGCAGAGTATTTATCGGTTTAGAAATACAGACCCATCGCTGTTTAAAGGGAAACAAGATTCCTTTTCCAAACTGGAGGATGCCCAGGAAAGAAAGATTATTTTATCGAAAAACTTCAGAAGTAGAGAAAATGTGCTCTCCTCGGTCAACTATATTTTTGAGCGTATTATGTCGCCAGATTCTGGTGAAATTGACTATAACGAGGATGAAATGCTCTATCCCGGCGCAAACTTTCCCGATAACGCGGTCAGTCCCATCTCCTCTGATACGGAGTTGTGTATAATCGATACATCATCTGTACAGGAATCGGCAGAAGACGATTTAGAGGATATGGAAAAAACCGAACTTGCTGCTCTTTTTACAGCAAATCGAATTGCAGAATTAATAGAAGGCGGAGAGCAGATATACGATGGCGGAGAATATCGTCCCATGCGCTATAGTGACATCTGTATCATTTCAAGAAATGTAAAGGATGTTGCACCAATTTTGTCTGCTGTTTTGTCCCAACAGGGTATTCCGTGCTTTTCAGAAAATACAGGCGGATTTTTAGACAGTGCGGAAATCACGACCATCCTTTCCATGCTTTCTGTCATTGATAATCCGTTGCAGGATTTGCCACTTTTGTCGGTACTTCGTTCTGTGATGTTTGGTTTTTCGGCGGAAACCCTTGCGCGAATTCGCTGTATGGACAAGCGAGTCAGCTTTTACGAGGCAATGAAGCTTTATGCAGAAAGTGACATGCCGGAACAAGACAGTGTAAAAGATGCGCTATTCGTTATTTCCGATTTGATAGAAAAAGCAAAGTATATGCATGTCAGCACACTGATTCAAACAATTTATCATACAACAGCCTTTTATGATGCCCAACAAACCATGCGCAACGGCGTTGTTCGCCGTGCTAATTTACGACTTTTTTATCATCGAGCAAAGGAATTTGAAAAAACGGGCATGAAGGGACTTTACAGTTTCTTGCAGTATATTCATGACTATCATGGCGCAGGCGGAGACTTTGATGCGGCAAAGGTGGTAGGAGCGGAGCAGGATGCAGTACGGATTATGAGTATTCATAAGTCCAAGGGATTGGAATTTCCTGTTGTGATTTTGTTTGGAATCGAAAAACAGTTTAATATGCTGGATTTAAGAAAAAGTGTTTTGTATCATGCTGAGCTGGGCTATGGTCCAAAATTTGTGGATACCGGTCTGCGCATAACCTATCCCTTTGCACCAAGGATTGCTTTAGAGCGAGTACTGCGGGCAGAGTGCGTGGCAGAGGAAATGCGCATTTTATATGTTGCCATGACCAGAGCCAAGGAAAAATTGATTTTTGTTGGGGCAGTTCGTGGGCTTGACAAAAAAATAAATGCTTTGGCAAACGGGGGAAGTGCAAGGAAAATCCCGCCGGCAATCGTTTCGGAATGTAACTCCTATTTAGATTGGATTTTGCTTGCGCTTTTGAATCATCCGGACTGCAAGGCACTTCGAAGCCTTTGCGATACAGAACGAAAAATTGTTATGGATGAAAGCAGATTTTCTGTAAACTTTATTTGTGATGCAAACCAGCTCTTGCTGGAGGAAGCAGAACAAAATATACCCGCAGCAGAGCATAATGCTAATCTGTTAGACCAAATTTTGCCGCTGCTTTCTTTTCAATATCCCAGAGAACAAGATACTATTTTGCCATCCAAAATCACAGTAACAGAATTAAAGCGCAGAACACAAAGCATAGAATCGGATGATGGTATTTATCTTTTTCCGCCGGAACGGGTGCTGCATATGTCGCCCACACGCCTGACAGGCGCACAAATCGGAACGGCATATCACACCGTTATGCAGCGCTTGGAACTTTCCGGGGGTTTGTCAACGAAAGAAGAAGTCTCAAATCAGATTCATGCGATTTGCCAAAAAGGATTTTTAACAGAAGAGGAAGCGGGAGCCATCAATCCTGAAAAAATTGTAAAATTCTTTTCTTCCAATGCAGGCAAAATGATGCTTACAGCAAAATGGGTCAAGCGAGAGGTTATGTTTGGTATTTTAGAACAGGCAAACATGCTTTTGCCAAGCTTTCAAACGGATACCCCTATCATGCTGCAGGGCGTAATAGATTGTGTTTTGGAAACGGATAAAGGTCTTTGCATTATCGATTATAAAACAGACAAAACCTATCGCGCTGAAGACACAGTGGAAAAATATAAAGTTCAGCTTGATTGCTACCAGCTTGCAGCAGAACGGATTTTTCAAAAGAAGGTAACATCGAAAATCTTGTATCTTTTTGACACAGATATGGGGATATCTTTATAAAAAAGAGGGGCTGTAATAGCCCCTCTTTTATGCGTTTGTTTCGTTGTAGATTCTGGTTAGTGTATCCCATGTTGTCTTATCAAACCCATTTTGTGGCAAGCGGAACAATGTTTGAAAATCGGAAATTGCTTTTTGCGTTTTTGCATCATACAAGCCGTTAATATCCGGTCTTGTAATGTTTTCATAGGTGTCAGACAGGTCATTTAACATGATCTGCGCGATATACAAAATATCTGTATCCGTTTCCGGATTATCAAATACCACGCCGTGAGGAAATGCTCCTTGCGGCTGTTTTTGTGTCTTAATTTTGGTGTTATAGGCATCCCGAATTGCAGAAAAGGTTTGATTGTCAACATCTCCTGATGGAGGGAGTTGATTCTCTGTTTGAAATGTTCTCACGCGGTCCGTTGTTTGCGAGCCGTATATGCCGTCGGGAATTCCCGGCAAGGGCTTTTCCGAATTAATATAGCGTAACATGTGCTGTAGGGAGTAAACAGGGCGTCCCACAAGGTTATCGGTGTTGGTTTCAATGCCGCGCACACGGTCTGTTTGCCCCTCTGTCAGCGTATAGCCGGGGAACTGCCCGAAAGCTGGCTGCGCACCTTCTCGAACGCGTACAAACTCATTTGTAATCGCGTTCCAGGTGTTGCGGTCTACAATTCCTGTGTCGGGCAAATTAAACAGTCTTTGGAATGCCTGAACTGCTGCCATTGTGTTGTTTCCAAAATTTCCGGTAGGTGTGATCGGCGTAATTTCAGGGTAGACTAAAGAAATTTCGTTTAAATATTCCTGCAACGCCATAACGGTTTCGCCTCGTGCACCCATGGATATCAGTGTACCGGGGTAGGGCAAAATTTCTACAGGTGGGGCAGGGGTGCTGATATCCTGCACAATATAAATTCCTTTTACGGCGTTATACATCAGTTCCCATGTTCGGTCGCCCACAATACCATTTTCGGGCAGATTATAAAGACGCTGAAAGGCAATTACACTGTTTTTGGTTTGCTGCTCAAAAGAGCCGCTGTTGGGTACGGGAGGAATTTCATCATAGTATTCCGACAATATGTTTAGCATTAACTGCAAAATAGAAACCTTTTCCCCTGTGTTTCCTTCAGAAATTGCATCAGGATATTCTAAGGATAGTCCGAATAAGGTGTTTCCAATGCTATTTAGCTCATTCAGCCGGTTGATTCCAACCACCAGACTAACGATTCGATACCAGGTAGCGCGCCCCACAACGCCATCGGGCGTCAGGTTAAAAATACGCTGGAAAGTCCGCACGGCTTCTTCCGTGCTTTCGCCAAATACACCATCCGGTGTGAGCTTTGGAATCAGCGGATAATTTTTGGAAATTAAATTAAGGGAATTTTGTATGCGACGAACCACGCTGCCTGTATCGCCGCGGCGAATAGGCGTTCCCGGATAGGACTCCAGCGTTGCATCTACAGGGGCGTTCATAATGATGTTGACATCGTCACCATAGTAGTAGCGAACAATTTGGAATGGAAGCAATCCCTGATTTGCCAAATCCACAGTACCCCATTGGGACAATCCCTCACATGTGACAGTTGTGCCGTTACAAAAACGGGCAGCCAATGGTTCAATAAAGCCCTGTCTTCTAAGATATGAATCAAAAATATCATCTACAATGCGGTTGATGTTGCTAAAAATGTTTCGTCCGGGAACAAATGCCTGGTCGAACTGTGTGGTGTTCGTAATGTCAAAGTTGTAGCCGCGGCTGCGATAAAATTCGGTATAAATTTTGTTCAGCGCAAACGAAATTTGTGCATAAATGTTTGCACGCAACGCACTTTCGGGCCAGTTTGGATAAATTTCGCTGGAGGCAACATTTTTGATGTAATCAATAAAGGGCACTGTCACATTTTGTGCATTTGCACCGGGCGCACCCAAATGTACGGTAATGGATTCCGGAATGATAACTTCGGTTGGCATGACATTTCCTCCTTTTTAAAGATTTTGTTTGGGAATGTTGACCGTTTTTGTTGTGTCTTTCTCATTGACAAACTCGGGGAGGGGGATGAGCTCCACAGCCTGAATCGTCAGTTCATCACCAAAAATTTGCACATTGTTCAGCATAGCGGTATAAAACATGGGATGCCGTATTGCGATGTTGTAGTCAGCAAAAGGCAAACTGTCAGATGGCGTTTGCGCGTCTGCCTTTTTGGGTGCGGGCAGAGAAAGGGTGGGGGTGGTTCCATCCTCGTTTGTCAAAGAAAATGATACTACCTCGTTTTTCCCATCCCGATTTTTATAAATTATAACGGCAGCCTCCGGAACAGGCTGTGTTCCCCGTGCGGTGCGTACCTGCACAATGATTTGTCCACTGCTGTCATCTAAGGCAAAGGTGTCGCCTGATACATCAAAAACAAGCGGTCCACCCGGATTTGCCGGCTGGGCAGGTGCAGGTGTAGGTGCAGACGGCATCTCTTGTATGTCCTGTGTTTCCGGCGTCGTCATAGGTGTTGCCGCCATTTCTTCCGTCATCATCTGCTGATTGTTTTCTTCTGCAGAAGGTGTTTCACCAGATTGATTAAAATTTTCGTAGTAACGAGAGCTTTTAACGGTTGCGATATGAATCATTCCTTTCCATTTTGATATTTCATTTATCTATATGACAAGAATTTATTAATCATGCATTTCCAAATTTTACATCGTATATTTCGGGAACTTATTGAAACAAATTTTCGTTTAACTATTGTGAGCAGCAAGGAGTGACAAAATGAATACGACATAACAAACGGCAAAGAAACATTTCTTTGTCATATAAAAATATAATATGCAGACGCATCACTCAGACAGCAAAGGGACGACGAAAGATTTTTAAATTTTAAGGAGGAATCTTAATGTTTAAAGCAAAAAAATTGACATCTTTCATTCTTTCAGCATGTATGACAATCGGATTTGGCGCAACATCCTTTGCAGCACTTCCAAGTGATGCAACAGATTCTAAATACAAAGACGCCATTGAAGTTTTAGGCGCATTGGGCATCATGGTTGGTGACGCAGAAACAGGCGCATTCAGACCCAATGACACCATCAAGCGTTCTGAATTTGCAAAAGTTGCTGTAACATCTATGGGACTTGGCAGTGTGGCAGAAAGTTCAGAGCATGCAACAAAATATCCTGATGTTGTAGAAAATCACTGGGCAAACGGATATATTAATGTTGCAACAAACCAGGGTATTGTAATTGGTGACGATCAGGGCAACTTCCGTCCCGATGATACCATCACCTATGCCGAAGCAGCAACGGTTTTGGTTCGTTTAATCGGCCATACCCCTGCAGCTGAGAAAAAAGGTGGTTTCCCCACAGGTTATATTTCTGTAGCATCCCAGCAAGGTATTACAAAAAATGCTGTTGCAGGTAATGACACAGCAGTGCAAAGAGGCATGGTTGCACAGATGACCAACAATGCTTTGTCTGTTAAGAAAATGGAACAGACAAGCTTTGGTGGCGACGAATCTTATGAAATCGTTGATAAAACCTTGCTTTCAGACGAACTCAATACGCAAATTGTAAAAGGACAGATTACAGCGGTTGGCACAAGCGGCCTGACCGGCACAAGCACACTTCGTGACGAAGAAATCAGAATTGGCGATCATGTGTATGAAGTAGAAAACAAAGCGATGGCACAGGCTTCCAGACTCTTAGGCTTTAATGTTGAAGCATATGTAAGAGAAGACGACAACAAGGATCAAAAACTTGTTTTGGCCCGTGCTGAAAAAAATAAAAACGCATCGATTAAAATTGCAGTCGATGATATTGACACCATTACAGAAGGTGAAATGCTCAAAATCGAGTACTGGAACGATAAAGAAAATGACAAAAAAACACAATCCATTAATGTATCTAATAGTGCGAAATACCTCTTTAACGGCAAAGCAATTTCCTTTGATGTAAATGAGCTTAAGCCTACCTCCGGTAGTCTTACAGTATTAGACCATGACCGCGATGATGTATACGATGTAGTATTCATTGAGTCTTATGAAAACTATGTAGTAGACGAAGTAATCAAATCCAGCAACCGCATCACAGATAAGTATGGCAAATCCTCTTTGGTATTAGATCCTGAAAATAAAGATGTGAAATTTGTATTGACACGCGGTGGACAGGAAATCGCCATTAAAGATTTAAAAGAATGGGATGTTTTATCTGTTGCAACCAGCAAAGATAAATCCATTGTGATTGTAGAAGCAACAACCGAAAGTGTTACCGGCAGAGTAGAAGAAAAACATGATGGCAAATTTGTTATAGGCGGAAAAGAGTATAAGGTAGCAGCAAACTATCCCAATGAAATCAACTTGAATGACGAAGGCACATTCTATCTGGACAAAGACAACAATATTGCAGCAGTAGATGCAACAAGCGTGCTTTCTTCCAACTATGCGTACCTGGTAGGTGCCGACCTCACATCTGGCTTTGACAAATATCTGCAAATCAAAGTATTTGATAAAAATGGTCAGGTAAAACTTGTAACCTCCGGTGAGAAAATCAAGTTTAACGGCACAGCAAACAAAACACCTGCAGAGGTACTTGATGCACTCAACGGCAACGATACCATCGTTGACCAGCGCCTCATTACCTTTGAAACAAACGGCGAAGGCGTGTTGACACAGCTTCGCACTGCGAAAAACAACACAGCAACCGGTGCAATTGACAAAACAAACTTTACACTTAACGCAAAAGACACATTCAAATATCGTGCAGCTGCAAAAAAACTTGGCAACTACAATGTAAATGATAACACAATCGTGTTTGATATTCCGTCTGGCGAAACAGACCCTGCGAAGTTCTCCGTTGAAAAAATCTCTCTCTTCGAGGACGCAACAGAGTATAATGTATCTGTTTACGATGTAGGCGAAGATTTAACTGCGAAGGTAATTGTTGTAACAAACTCCAACGGCGTTGCAAACTTAGAAGCATCTGCAGTTGTTGTTGAAAAGATCAGCTCTACCTTAAACAGCGATAATGAAACCGTAGAAAGACTGTATGCCTTTGTAGACGGCGAGAAAAAATCGTTTGTAACTGAAGCAGATGACATTTTAGTGAACGGCGATGGCGCTGCACTTCAGGCAGGCGATATCATTCAGGTAAAAACAAATGCGAAAAATGAAATCGAAAGCATCCGTGTGCTCTTTGAAGCAAAGAACAAGGCAACAGAAGGAACACAGACAATCAATGAAGATTTGGTAACAGTTTATGGTAAGGTTATGAAGAAATTTGCAAACTCCATCAATGTATCTGTAAATGGTGGTGCTGTTGCAAACTACGCAATCGACGGCGCGAAGGTTTATGAATTCAATTCAAGCAAAACAACCAACCCGATTAAAGTCGTAGAACCCGGTGACATTCCGCAGTATGATGAACTGGACGCAAGCCGCGTATTCATCAGAATTTATAAAGATGAAGTAAAGGAAATTGTCATCGTAAGATAAGCTAGTCGACCAAACAAAAAAATATATCCAACATCACACAGCCGCAAAAAAAAGCGGGCACAGAAAAGTTTTCTGTGCCCGCTTTCCCTCTTTATTCGCTTGTTTCGTTCTCTTCGTCAATGGTGGGAATAAACCGTTTTGCAAATCGTCCCTTTCCACGATTTTTTACATAGAAAAAACCGATAATGCTAAATATTACAGCGCCTACGAAATTGACCAAAAGGTCCTTCATCGTGTCAATTAAGCCGATGTCTAAATAGCCGTTAAGCCCTAAATCCTGTCCGTTGACAGAAGCGCTTTTGATGTTCTCAATGACAACAGGATGGTTGCTTTTCGTTGGGTCTAAAGTAACAGAGGAAATTGTGTTGATCACAAAATCCTTTTGCATATCAAGATGAAAAACAGCGTCGCAGAAAAATTCAAAAAACTCCCATAAAACGCCAATTGTCATGGAAAAACAAAAGGCAACAATGGCAAGGTAAAAAGGGGAGAGCTGAAATTTAAAGTGGGCATTGCGGTTTATCACATCCAAAAGGGAAAATCCAACGGCAGCAAACAAAAATCCGTTTAAGGTGTGCAGCATGGTATCCCAATAGGGAACTTTCATATAGTAATTATGAATTTCTCCTAAGATTTCTGCAGAGAAAATAAACAACAAAATAATAATTTCCAATGTGGAGGGAAGGTCAATTCGCAATTTGCGCTCGATAACTGCCGGCATGATAAACAATACCAGAGAAAGTACGCACACAAACACATGCTCATATTCTCCGCGGATTGCGGCGGAAACCAGGGAGGCAATTACAAATAAACGCAATATCCAATATACGATAAATTTTACTTTCTCGTCCCGAAATTGCTGACGGCTGTAGGCGAAAAAACCATTTTTTTCCTTTTTCTCCACTTTTTGTTTTGTAGACAATTTAAAATCCTCCAAACACTTATGCTCTATGTTATTCTGTCTCTCATTATATCAAGTTATAAAAAACAAGTCAAGAATTTAAAAAAACTGTTCATGCAGAATATTTTTGTAATCCATAGCTTTCCTTTTTGTGCTGTTTCTGCTTGGTATTTATCTGAAAAAAGCGGTTATAATCTTAATATAAGGACAAAAGAGAGGGGATTAGATGGGAGAAAAAGACAAATTTATTATTCGAAAATCCGATGGTTTATGTGGAACAGTGAAAATTTCGGGTTCAAAAAATGCAGCAATTCCAATTTTGGCAGCAACGCTCTTGGCAGAAGGAACATCTACGCTGGAAAATGTGCCGGCACTTACAGATATTACAGTCATGTGTGAAATTTTAACCTGCTTGGGTGCGCAGGTTTCCAAAAATGAGAATCATTGCGTGGCAGTTGACACAACAACAATCAGACACACCATTGCGCCCTATGATTTAACATCAAAAATGCGTGGTTCATTTTTAGTGATGGGACCACTACTTGCCAGAATGAAAAAAGTGAGACTGTCCCTGCCCGGCGGATGTCCTATTGGTGCAAGACCCGTAGATCTGCACTTAAAAGGCTTTGCATGCCTTGGTGCTAACATTACCAAGGGCTTTGGTTTTGTGGAGGTAACCTGCAAAAAGCTGGTGGGAAATAAAATTTATCTGGATTTTCCCAGCGTGGGAGCCACAGAAAATATCTTAATGGCAGCTGTGTTGGCTGAGGGTGTTACTACCATAGAAAATGCGGCAGCAGAGCCGGAAATTGCGGATTTGGCAGTTTTTTTATCTTCGATGGGTGCGCAAATCAGCGGTGCCGGCACAGACTCTATTGTTGTTCATGGTGTGAAAAAACTGGTGCCGACAGCACACACTATTATGCCGGACAGAATTGAGGCAGGCAGCTTTATGGTTGCTTCGGCCATTACCAAGGGCAATGTAACATTAGAGGGTGTTGTTCCGGAGCATTTAAAGCCATTGACAGCAAAACTGCGGGAGATTGGTGCTGATATTGAAGATATCGGAACAAGACTTACCATTCGCGGACAAAAGCATTATACTGCAACAGATGTCATGACCTTGCCTTTTCCGGGCTTTCCCACAGATATGCAGGCACAAATGATGTCACTTTTGTCTGTGGCAGATGGCACAGGAATTGTGACAGAAACCATCTTTGAAAACCGCTTTATGCATGCACCCGAATTGTGCAGAATGGGAGCAAATATTAAAGTAGAGGGAAGGTGTGCCGTGATAGAGGGGACCAATGCATTAACAGGAGCAAAGGTGGTTGCCAGCGATTTGCGCGCTGGTGCCGCACTGGTTTTGGCGGGACTGTGTGCAAAGGGTACAACGGAGGTATATGATATTTACCACATTGACCGGGGTTATGAACAATTTGACGGAAAATTGCGGGCGTTGGGCGCGGACATTACAAGGGTATATGGTTAATAAAAACGGCTGGGGTTTATCTCAGCCGTTTTTGTTTAAAAAATGCCGCCCACGAAAGCGGGCAGCACATATCAGAAGAAAGACATAATATAATAAACAATTCCAGCGGCGACAGACGCGGTAATGCCATAGACCAACACGGGACCTGCAACGGTAAACATTTTTACAGCAAGTCCCAGCACCAGCCCCTCACTTTTAAATTCCATAGCAGGCGAAACGATGGAATTTGCAAAACCGGTAATAGGCACAATACTTCCGGCGCCTGCAAATTTTGCCAGCCGGTCATAAAGTCCCAGCCCCGTAAACAGCGCACCTAAAAACACCAAAGTGGCAGAACTTCCGATTGATGCATGCTCTTTGTCCAGCCCCCATCCTTGATAAAGGTCTGCAAATAGCTGGCCAATCACGCAAATCAATCCGCCAATTAAAAATGCAAGCAAAACATCTTTTAAAATAGGGGAGTTCGGCGTTTTTTTATCTACATAATCCTGATATTGTTTGTCGGTCATTCTATCTTTCATGGATTTTCTCCTTTTTCGTTTATTTGTTTTCAAACCATGACCACACTACCAAAGGAAGTGTTTGGATTGGTTTTATAACGATTTGTGTAGAGTCCTACGCCTAAAACGCATATAATAAACAGAGCGGTCAAAATTGTAACAAAAGTTTTCATACCCATGTTTTTTGCTCCTTTCTTTCATCTTGTTTCTGATACATATATTTTTTGAAAAAGAAAAAAATTTATTCCTTTTTGAAAAAGTAAAACATAAATTACAAAAAACATAAGGAAAATGTTAACATTTTTCACAATTTTCTCTTTTTATTAAGGAAAGGACTTGAAATCTGTCTCTGTTGTGTGCTATAATACAAAATTGAGAAGTTTTATTTAGGGAGGAAAAAACATTGGCAGCAAACTTAGTAAAAAAAGAAAACAACATAGCGGAATTTACCATGACAATTTCCAAGGAAACTTTTCGTGCCGCTGTAGACGAAGCATTTAAAAAGAATGTAAAGAAAATTACAATTCCCGGCTTCAGAAAGGGTAAAGCACCGAGAAAGTTGATTGAAAAAACCTACGGCGAAGGCATCTTTTATGATGACGCAGTAGATGCAGTTTTGCCCGCGGCTTATGAAGCAGCAATCAAGGAACTTGCGCTTGATCCGGTTGACACACCGCAGGTGGATATTAAAGAAATTGGCAGCGACAAGGATTTGGTTGTTTCTGCAACTGTTACTGTTAAGCCGGAGGTAAAACTTGGTGAATATAAGGGTTTAAAACTGGATGAAATTGTGCATACTGTAAGTGATGAAGATGTGGATGCAGAATTGAAAAGACGCCAGGAAAGAAACGCAAGACAGGTTTCTGTTGAAGACCGTGCAGTAAAAGCAGATGACACAGCGACAATTGATTTTGAAGGTTTTGTTGACGGCGTTGCATTTGCAGGCGGCAAGGGCGAAAACTTTGACCTGGTGATTGGCAGCGGTCAGTTTATTCCCGGATTTGAAGAACAGATTATTGGAAAATCCATTGGCGAGGAATTTGATGTAAATGTTACATTCCCCGAGGATTACCATTCTGAAGACTTAAAGGGCAAGGCAGCTGTTTTCAAAACAAAGGTAAATGCAATCAGCTACAAAGAGCTTCCTGTGCTTGATGATGAATTTGCAAAGGATGTCAGCGAATTTGATACCTTGGCAGAATTAAAAGAAGACATTAAAAAGAAATTAACCGAAAGTGCAGATGCACGCACCAAGCAGGAAAAAGAAAATGCTGCCGTAGATAAGGTTGTAGAGGGCATGACAGTTGATATTCCTGCATGCATGATTGATAACCGTATTGAAAGCACCATTCGTGAAAATAACGCACGCATGGCACAGCAGGGCATTTCTTTTGAACAGTATCTTGGCTATATGGGCACAACAATTGACCAGTTTAAAGAACAGATGAAGCCCAGCGCTGAGCTTCAGGTTAAGGGAACACTTGCTTTAGAGCAGATTGCAAAGGAAGAAAACTTTGAAGTGTCTGATAGTGAAGTGGAAGAACAGCTTTCTAAAATTGCAGAAGGCTATGGCATGGAACTTGACAAGGTTAAGGAATTCATGCGGGATGAAGATATTGAAAGCATCAAATCCGATATCAAAATCACAAAAGCATTAGACTTTATCGTAGAAAATGCAAAGTGGACAAAACCGACTGCAAAAAAGACAACAACAAAGTCCACAACCACTAAGTCAACCACAAAGTCCACAACAACAAAATCTACAACCAAAAAGACAACAACAGCAAAGGCAGAAAAACCTGCAGCAGGTGAAGAAGAAAAGCCTAAGAAAACCACTACAAGAAAGAAAAAGACAGACGAAGTAAAGGAAGAAGCATAATTTAGCAAAAATCGGAGGGTAAGAACATGAGTTTAGTACCGGTAGTTGTAGAGCAAACCAGCAGAGGCGAGCGTTCGTATGACATCTATTCACGCCTTTTAAAAGATAGGATTATCTTCCTAAGTGAAGAGGTTAACGATGTTACTGCAAGCTTAGTGGTTGCACAAATGTTGTTTTTGGAAGGGGAGGACCCGGAAAAAGACATTCAGTTTTATATCAACAGCCCCGGCGGCTCCATTACTTCCGGAATGGCAATTTATGACACCATGCAATACATACGGTGTGATGTCTCCACCATTTGTGTTGGTATGGCAGCATCTATGGGCGCATTTTTGCTGGCAGCAGGTGCGCCGGGCAAGCGTTTTGCGCTTCCCAACAGCGAAATTATGATTCATCAGCCCTTGGGTGGTATGCAGGGGCAGGCGACCGACATCAAAATTCACGCAGACCGCATTATCAGAATTAAGGATACGCTGAACAAAATTTTAAGCGAGCGTACCGGAAAATCTTTAGAACAAATCCAGCAGGATACCGAGCGCGACAACTTTATGTCTGCTCATGAGGCAGCTGCATATGGATTGATTGATAAGGTTATCGTGTCGGGAAAAGAACTTTAAAATAAGGCTTTGGTCTAAAGGGGGCTGTTTTGCGACAGCCCCTTTTTAAAGAAATGAGTTGTTTTGATGTGCAAATTTTGCCCGAAATTTGCATTTTGGAAAGTCAGGGCAGAAAGGCTGTGTTTCATATGGCAAACAGAAATGAAGAAGGAATGATTCGCTGCAGCTTTTGCGGAAAGTACGAAAACGAGGTTTTAAGAATATTCGAAGGACCGGATGTTTGCATTTGTAATGAATGTATTGCCCTTTGCAATCGTTATTTAGGAGACAATTTTGATATCTCTGAACCGGAAATTACGCTTTCCGGGCTTCCCAAACCAAAGGAAATCAAAGAAATTCTGGACCAATATGTAATTGGACAGGATAAAGCGAAAAAAACGCTTTCTGTGGCAGTTTACAACCACTATAAGCGTATTTCAGATAAAAAAAGTGCCGGTGATGTGGACATTCAAAAGTCCAATATTTTGCTTTTGGGACCAACAGGTTCAGGCAAAACACTGCTTGCACAAACATTGGCAAAAATCTTAAATGTGCCCTTTGCCATTGCCGATGCTACAACGCTGACCGAGGCAGGCTATGTGGGCGAGGATGTTGAAAATATTTTGCTAAAACTGATTCAGGCGGCAGATGGCTCCATTGAGGACGCCCAGCGAGGCATTATATATATAGATGAAATTGATAAAATTACCAGAAAGTCTGAAAACACCTCCATCACGCGTGATGTCAGCGGTGAGGGTGTGCAACAGGCGCTCTTGAAGATCTTGGAGGGCACCGTTGCTTCTGTTCCGCCTACCGGCGGCAGAAAGCATCCCCATCAGGAGTTTTTGCAGATTGATACTACCAATATTTTATTTATCTGTGGCGGTGCTTTTGACGGCGTGGAAAAAATTATTGGCAGACGCACCATGTCAAAATCTATGGGCTTTGGCGCAGATATTAAGGGAAAAAGTGATGTCAGCGTGGGAGAAATTCTTTCTAAGATTGAGCCCCAGGATTTGTTGAAATTTGGTATTATTCCGGAATTAATCGGTAGACTTCCTGTGATTGCATCCTTGGATATGCTGGATAAGGACGCTTTGGTGCGTATTATTAAAGAACCAAAAAATGCAATTTTAAAGCAATATAAAAAATTGTTTGAGATTGATGGCGTAACGCTAAACATGGAGGACGACGCCATAGAGGCAATTGCACAAAAGGCACTGGACAGAAAAACAGGTGCCAGAGGTCTGCGCTCTATTATAGAAGAGGCAATGCTTGATATTATGTATGAATTGCCGTCTCAGGAAAATGTGGAAAGTTGCACCATTACAAAAGAATGTGTGACAGAGCATCAACCGCCCATTATTCAACAACGCGCCGAAAAAGAAAGCGACGAGTCGGTTGCATCTTAAAAAATATAGAGACTGCCAGTGTTGTCAGTCTCTTTTGTCAATTGAGGAGAAAAAATGGAACTGATTGAAATTGGAAGAATCGTTGGTACCCATGGCATCAGGGGAGAGATTAAGCTTGCCCCCTGGACAGATGATATTTATGATTTGCTGGACATTGAAGCATTTTATTTAAAGGACGGCACGCCCTATCATGTGGAGCAGTCCCGCGTTCATAAAAATGCTTTGATTGTGAAATTTCGCGAAATTTCTAATATGAATGAGGCAGAAACCAAGCGGGGCATCATGCTTTTCGTAGAAAAAACGCCCCTTCCGGAAGGACGCTTTTACATCAAGGACTTAATCGGGCTTGATGCAGTAACAGAAGGCGAAGTTTTCGGAACATTAACCGATGTGTTTAACACCGGTGCAAACGACATTTATGAAATCAAAACAAATGCAGGCAAAACCTTGTATTTGCCTGTGATAGATGGCGTGATTGACAGCGTGGATTTAGAGGAACATAAAATATATGTAACCATTCCGGAAGGATTAGAGGATTAAACAATGCGGTTTGATATTTTAACACTGTTTCCTGACATGATGCAAGCGGTTTTGGGCGAGAGCATCATCGGCAGGGCAGTTGAAAGTGAAAAACTACAGATTAATTACATAAACATTCGTGATTTTGCGGAAAATCGACACAACCGTGTGGACGATTATCCGTATGGTGGCGGAAGCGGTATGGTAATGCAGCCTATGCCTATTTATAAGGCGTATCAAAGTGTGACAAGTGACACAAAATTGTCACACAAGCCACATGTGATTTACATGTCGCCGCAAGGTAAGGTGTTTTGCCAGGAGGATGCCAAACGGCTTTCCAAAATGGAACACATTGTCATTCTTTGTGGACACTATGAAGGGGTTGACGAGCGCGTTTTAGAGGAAATTGTGGACGAGGAAATCTCTGCGGGAGACTATGTTTTAACCGGTGGAGAAATTCCTGCTATGATCGTGGTAGATGCGGTGGCAAGAATGTTGCCCGGCGTGCTTGCAACCAGCGAATCCTTTGAAAAGGAATCCTTATATTCCGGACTTTTGGAGCATCCCCAATACACCAGACCTACAGAATTTTTAGGGAAAAAAGTGCCGGATGTACTTCTTTCGGGACATCACATTAATATCCAGGCGTGGCAAAGAAAAGAATCTTTAAAGCGCACACTAAAAAAACGACCGGAGCTTTTAGAAACCGCTCCCTTGTCTAATGAAGATAAGCGGCTTTTGGAAAATATTTACGCAGAACAGGAGGGAAGACCTTTGTCCTTAACAGAAAAACGGAAATCCAGTAAGACCATATACGAAGGTAAAGTGATTAAAGTTCAAAAAGACATTGCAGTTCTTCCCAACGGACATGAAACAGTTCGTGAAGTAGTGCGTCACCCCGGTGGTGTGGCAGTTGTAGCGGTGGATGATAAAGAAAATGTCTATATGGTGCGCCAGTTCCGCTATCCCATATCCCAGGAAACCCTTGAAATTCCTGCAGGAAAGCTTGATAAAAATGAAGACACGCAGGTGGCTGCAGCAAGAGAATTGATGGAGGAAACCGGTCTTGCAGCGGAAAAAATGGAGCTTTTGGGCAGATTTTATGCGACTCCTGGTTTTTGCGATGAGCAGCTTTCCATCTACCTTGCAACAGGACTTACACAAGGGGAAGCAAGTCCGGACGAAGATGAGTTTTTGGCTTGTGAAACATACGCGCTTTCTGAATTGATTGCAATGATAAATGCAGGTAAACTGAAAGATGCAAAAACGGTCATTGGTATTTTAATGGCGAAGGACAGGCTACAAACGCGATAAGGAGCATGACATTGTTCGGGATTTTAAATGTTTATAAGAAAAAGGGAATGACATCGCACGATGTGGTTTCCTTTGTCAGACGAAATTTACATATAAAGCGCGTGGGACACACGGGCACATTAGACCCTATGGCAGAGGGCGTTCTGCCAGTTTTAATTGGCAAGGCAACCAAGCTTTCCGATATGCTTATGGCGGATGAAAAACGCTATGTTGCCAAGGTGCGCCTGGGCGTGACAACCGACACCGATGATTTAAGTGGTACGGTTTTAAATACCAAAGAAGTTTCGGTCACGAAAGAGGAACTTAATGACGCCGTAGTCAGCTTTGTAGGGGAAATTGACCAGATTCCGCCTATGTATTCTGCTATTAAAATGAATGGGCAAAAGCTATATCAGTTGGCGCGAAAAGGAATTTCAGTGGAGCGAAAGTCCAGAAAAATTCGCATTTTTTCATTGGAGGTTGCCAATTTTGACGGTGTATCCTTTGACCTATCGGTGCATTGCTCAAAGGGAACTTATATCAGGGCACTTTGCCGCGATATCGGCGAAAAGCTTGGAACAGGCGCTGCTATGGAGGCACTTGTTCGTACCCAAAGTGGCATGTTTTCTCTCGAAAATGTGCATACATTTGAAGAAATTGAACAGGCAGCTATAAGCAAAACTGTAGAAACGCTTTTTATCCCTGTGGATGATGCTCTCTGTGACCTTTGCGCCGTTTCGCTCAGTGATGAAAATGCTGCAAAAATAAAAAACGGAATCCGGCTCAGACCGGAGCAACTTTCTATTTCTGCTTTTTGTGAAAACCAGTTATTCCGGGTTTATCATAACGATGTGTTGCTTGGAATTTTAAAAGTGATTTTGGATGAAAACACCTATGTTTTAGCGATAGACAAAACTTTTTATTAAGGGGGAAGTGCGATGAACGCAGGAAAAACTGCGGTTGCAATCGGAAATTTTGACGGCGTTCATAAGGGACATCAAGTGCTGCTTGCGGATTTAACAAAACAAGCAGAAGCACATAAGCTTACCCCAGTTGTTTATACATTTCAGGAGCACCCTATAAATATCATAAGAGGCAACGGAACGGTAAAATATCTTACAGACCGGGAAGAGAAAACCAGCCTACTTAAGCAGTATGGCATACAGGATGTGCACTATGCCGATTTTGAATGTGTCAAAGAGCTTTCTCCTGCATCATTTGTAAAGGAAATCTTGGTGGACAAGCTTCACATTTCCATGGCATTTATGGGCGAAAACAATCGATTTGGCAAGAACGCGCAAGGGGATGCAGAAACGCTGAAACAGTTGGGAGAACAATTTGGATTTTCTGTTTGCGTGATTCCATCCCATGAAGAAAATGGCGTTGTTTGCTCCAGCTCTTATATCAGGGAGCTGCTTGTTAAAGGAAGGGTGTTTGATGCGCAACAATTTTTAGGGCGTCCTTACCTTATTACCGGCAGCGTTATCAGCGGCAAACACTTAGGAAGAAGCTACGGCTTTCCTACGGCAAATATGCTGATGCCAACTGCCCGCGTGACGCCGGCATATGGCGTTTATGCCACCACGGCTTATGTGGGTGAAAAGGGATATCCTGCCATTACCAATGTGGGCTGCACCAGCTTTGACAAAGAAAGGGTGGAGCGGATTGAAACCCATATCATAGGTTTTGATGATGACCTTTACGGAAAATCCCTTTCGGTTGCGTTTTTATGGCGTATGCGGGATTTTGTCCCATATGAAAGTGTAGATGCACTGGCGAAACAATTGCTATCAGATAAAGAAGAGAGAATGAAAAAAATGGAGGAGACAATATGAAAGTATCGCTCTTACAACACACAGGAAATCCGGAAAAAATTGTGGCAGCTGCTGCAAAGCTTTGTTACTCTGAAAGTGGCGTGGAAAACATTTTAGAGGGCTTAACGGAAGAAAAAACAGCAAAATTTTTGAATATGTTAATGGACTTGGGACATGAAAGCCCCATTGAGCATGTTTCCTTTACCTTTGGCATTGAGGGCGTTAGTAGAAGTCTTTTGGCACAGATTACAAGACATCGTATCGCAAGCTACAGCGTAAAATCGCAACGGTATGTAAAAGAGGGAATGTTTTCCTATATTTTACCACCGGAAATTGAGGCAGTTCCGGAAGCAAAAAAAGTCTTTTTAGAAACCATGGAGCAAGACCAAAAGGCGTATGATAAGCTGACAGAGATTTTGTTCCAAAAGCATTTTAAGGCGTTAACAGAGCAAGGACTTGACGAAAAACAAGCGAAAACCAAAGCAGAAAAGGCAGCCATTGAGGATGCACGCTTTGTGCTTCCTAACGCTTGTGAAACCAAAATGGTGATTACCATGAATGCAAGAAGTTTAATGAACTTTTTCCGGCATCGTTGCTGCACGCGGGCACAATGGGAAATCAGAGACTTGGCAAACGAAATGTTGAAGTTGGTTAAAGAAGTAGCGCCCACACTGTTTCGTTACGCAGGCCCCTCGTGTGTGGCAGGCGCGTGCCCCGAAGGGAAAATGACCTGCGGAAAAGCAGCACAGATGCGAAAAGAATATCGCACGGAGGAAGCGTAAATGGGAAAGTTAATTGTCATTGAGGGCGTGGATTCCAGCGGAAAAGAAACCCAGACAAAACTGCTGTTTGAAGCGCTGAAAGAGAAAAATGATGTGGTAGAAAAGATTTCTTTTCCGGACTATGAAAGTGATTTTTGCTTGCCGGTAAAGCGTTACTTAGCAGGAGATTTAGGAAATAATCCCGAGGATGTAAACGCCTATGCGGCATCCTCCTTTTATGCGATTGACCGCTACGCAAGTTATAAAACAAAGTGGGGCGCATTTTACGAAAACGGCGGAACCGTGGTTTGTGATCGCTATGTTACCTCAAACATTGTTCATCAGGCAATGAAGATTAAAGGGGATAAAGAACCCTTTATCAATTGGCTTACGGATTTTGAATATAACAAGCTGGGACTTCCCGTGCCGGATGCTGTAATTTTTCTTGATATGCCCCCTGCCTATGCACAGATGCTGATGGCAGAACGAAAAAATAAAATTACCGGCGGGGCAGATAAAGACATTCACGAAAAGAATGCTGACTATCTTGCGCAGGCGTATGATAACGCAGTGCAGGTGGCGGATCTTTTGGGCTGGCACAGAATTTGCTGCGTTAAGGACGGAAAAATTAAGGAAATCGCAGAAATTCACAAAGAAATCATAACTTTTTTGGAAGAAAAGTTAAAATAGAGTTGGAGCAATCAAGAGCAAACGGGAGAAAAAACGAGAAAAACAGACTTTGCAAAACTTATTTTAATTTTTGCAAAAAAAGTACTTGACAAAGTGGCGGGGCTGTCGTATAATAGTTAATGTTGTAAAAAGAAGAATAGATAAATTCTGTTAAAATTTAGGAGGTTAAGCAAGATATGAGTACATCTTACATGGCAAAAGCCAATGAAGTGGAAAGAAAATGGTACGTTATAGATGCTGACGGCAAGCCGTTAGGTAGAGTAGCAGTACAAGCAGCAGACATCTTGAGAGGAAAGCACAGACCTGAGTTTACTCCTCATGTTGACTGCGGTGAATTCGTAATTGTCATCAATGCTGGTAAAGCAGTGCTGACAGGTAAAAAATTAGACCAGAAAAAGTACTACAGACACACAGGTTATGTAGGCGGCTTAAAAGAAGTGAAGTACAGCAAGTTGATGCAGGAAAAACCTGAATTTGCTATGACAAAGGCAATCAAGGGCATGCTTCCCCACAACACACTTGGTGCAAAAGCGCTCACAAGATTAAGAGTATATGCTGGAAGCGAACATAACAACGCTGCTCAGAAACCTGAAGCTTGGGCTTTCGATATTAAATAAGGAGGAGAATGAACATGGCAGACTTTTTCTACGGTACAGGAAGAAGAAAGAAATCCGTCGCAAGGGTAAGACTTTTGCCCGGTAAAGGCGATATTATCATAAACGGCAGAAAGTTAGACGAATATTTCGGTCTTGAGACATTGAAAATCATTGTTAACCAGCCTTTGGTACTTACAAAGACAGAGGGTAAGTTTGATGTATATGCAAATGTTGTTGGCGGTGGTTTCACAGGTCAGGCCGGTGCAATCCGTCATGGTATCGCAAGAGCACTTTTAGAAGCTGATGAAGCAGCTTACAGACCGCTTTTAAAGAAAGCTGGTTTCTTAACCCGCGATCCGAGAATGAAGGAAAGAAAGAAGTACGGACTCAAGGCTGCAAGAAGAGCGCCACAGTTCTCAAAACGTTAAATTCATCAAAAAACCTTGGAACTATCACGGTTTCAAGGTTTTTATTTTGTTATGATTTGAAAAAGTACGAAAAACCAAAACAAAGTATTTTAAGGTTATTTTTGAGGTTATTTTCTGCTTTTCGGGTTACATTTGGGGTTACATTATTGTAGCCCCAATTCTTTTTTCTTTTCCTCAAGCATCTTATTTGTTTCTGGAGTTTCTTTTAACCCTTTTACAAAATCTAATGTTGCTACAGCCAAACTATCTCTCACATATTCTGGAATGAGTGATGTGTCAATTTTGATTTCATTATCATAAGTTTTGTTGCTCATGCGTTTCCTCACCTCCCTCGCTATTGTTTGTGTAATCACAGTATGTTTTTCTACATCTGATAGCAAAAGTATTATATCACAAACATAATCCATATGTAGCAATTAAGAATAAATAGCGCGAATAAAATTAAGCAGGAAAAAGCTAAGGTGCGTTTTGCCACGCACCAAGCCTCAAACACCCACCGGCAGTGCCGTTGGATATGGTGCGGTTTGGATGTGCGGTTTCTGTGTAAGACCAATAACACCGACATTTATCGCCGCACATGTAAGAGGTGCATGTGCAAAAAGGTACTGGAAAATACAAATTAAAGTTCGCGGGCTCTCCGACCCCAAATTTCATTTAGTTAGTAATAAAATTTTTTGGGTATTTCCGTTCCGCTTTCGGAAGTACATCACAAAATTTTACCTAAAACAGAGAAAATTGCATAAAAAAAGAGGGATATTGCTGCAACAATACCCACTCTTTAAACACATTACTCTTAATCTGTAATGCAAAGTTTTATTACAGTATAACAGATATAATTAAAAAAAGCAAGTTGTTACGGTTTTTTCTCAATTCATTTCGGTATTTGCCAAAATATTACGCTTTTTCTCCGAATTGTTCCGTTAACCTCATATCGTTTTCTGTATGGTATTGTCTAAAGTACCATACAAATTTTGTGTAATGCGTAACGAAATGACCGATTTTTACCTTACTAACTGAGCTTTTTTCGGGGTCGACGAGCCCGCGGTGCTTGGGGGTGGGTCGTCACAGTACCTTTTTGACCTCGAATCAGCTCTCATTTTTGCGCTGATGGCAGGACTTGAACCTGCATTGCCTGTCTCTTGCCATTGAGCTACATCAGCATATGTGTATATAACAAGGAGCAGACACGCAAGCTTTGTTGTTCTGCCTACGCATCCGCTCCATTATTATTGGTTATACTCTCGCAAGTATCTCGGCTTTGCTATACTCGTCTTTCTTTACCATAAGTTTTATAAACTCGTCTTTGCTAAAGTCCGACAATCTAAATATCTCTTCGGGTTTCATACCGAGTTGCTTGCTTATTTCTTTTACGCTCTTGCCCTCGTCCATGAGCTTCTTGACGATTGCTTTCATTGGCTCCAGAAGATGTGTACCACGCGCTCTATTGTGTGTGATAGTTCCGTACATATCTTCCGATTCGTCCGAGTGTGCCACGATTACGACCGGCACCTTACCGCCGAGCTTTGTTTTGTAGTTCCTGACTCAATAACGAATATCGTTATTTTATAACATTTACAGTAATTGCTAGATATATTTCTTAAAACATTGTGAATGGTGCTTGCAAGACAACGCCCCGATTTACATTTTTGACAAAATATGATATAATATGTCTAATGCATACAATCTTGTATAACAAATAAAATGTGACTCGGTTCGGAGCGTTTTGTTATCTGGTTTTTTGCTTAATAGTTTTATTTTTGGAGGTAGTATATGGAGTCTAAAAAGATTAAATTTAATGGTGAAATCAAAGGGTTTCCGTTAATAAAAATAAAATCACGAGAGATTATTGATAAAATTCGCGCTGGCTCCTTTTATATGAGCAGCTTAAGAAAATATAGGGAAATGTACGCAGAATGTGGAGACGACACAATAGGCGATCCAAACGAAGGAAAGGTAATTATACATGATGCTATGTTTGTGAGTGAAGAAATGGGGTTATGTGAGCAGGTAACCGACCAGCCTATTGCAACTGTTAATGAAAACGATTTTGTGTTTTGCATGTTTGGAGTAAATCCAAATAAACATGATAAATTTTTGTTTTCCGAGGAACAAAAGCAAAAATTAATAGGTTTTGAT
This sequence comes from Congzhengia sp., assembly GCA_045544215.1. GTDB lineage: Bacteria > Bacillota > Clostridia > UBA1381 > UBA9506 > Congzhengia. The sequence continues at coordinate 19,515 of JAZPYM010000105.1, read as the reverse complement.
GATACAGCTATGATAGTTACAGATGTATATGAATTCTGCAGAAGAATTGCAAAGGCTGCAGAAGAAAGAAATCTAAAAATAAGCAGTGGCTTTGTAAATTACTATGATGAAACAGTAGATAATGTTAATTTATATATAAATTTGATTACAAAAGGAACAGAAAATATAGTATTTCATAAAACCAAAAAATATGAATATCAGCAGGAATACAGATTCACAATTCCTAATAATACTGGGGACGATTATTTAGAGTTGGACATTGGTGATATATCTGATATAACCGAAGTGTTTTCAACAGAAGAAATGTTTTCTGCAATTATAGAACGCAAAGCTAACCGTATTGAGGAGGGGTTATAATGGAAAATGCCGAAAGAGTTAATTCTGAGATTTTAGAATACATAAAAGAGATTGCATCCAAAATGAAAAACAATCGCGCGGCAGTTATGGTAGGAGCCGGTTTTAGCAAAAACGCAGAAGCAATAACTCAAACAGACAAGGAGTTCTTAGATTGGAACGCCTTGGGAGATGAATTTTTTAAAAAGGTAAACGGCCGTAGCCCGGATAAAGAAAAATATCTTAATGTATTAAAATTAGCAGAGGAAGTAGAGGCTGCCTATGGACGGACGGTTTTAAATGAAATAATCAGAGACAGTTTGCCGGATGCTGATTATGCACCATCCAAATTACATGAAAAACTATTAAGCCTGAACTGGAAAGATGTTTTTACAACAAATTATGATACTTTGCTTGAGCGTACCCAGGAAAGAATTACCGACAGGCACTATAGCATTATTGTGAATAAAGAAGATTTGATATATTCAGCAGAACCGAGAATTATTAAACTTCACGGTAGCTTCCCCTCAACTTTACCATTTATTATAACAGAAGAGGATTATAGGCAATATCCAAAGAAATCTGCAGTATTTGTAAATACAGTTCAACAGACATTGATAGAGAATGTATTATGCTTAATTGGCTTTTCCGGAGACGATCCTAATTTCTTGCAATGGATTGGTTGGATTAGAGATAACCTTGGGAAAGATATGGCTTCTAAAATTTACCTTATAGGAGTCTTTAATTTTTCAACTGCGCAGCTTAATTTGTTAAACAGTAGAAATATCGTAGTGCTTAACATGAAAAAATGTGAAGGCATAGTTGGACACAAGGATGGTTTAGAATTATTCTTAAATACCCTTAGCGATTTAACTAAGGAAAAAGACGAGAACAAATGGCCAAAAGAAAATCAACATCATATTCACTTTGAAAAGGAAGGTGTTGAGGAGGCTATAAAATCTATTATAGCTGAATGGGAGGAATCTCGCAAAAGTTATCCCGGGTGGTTTGTTCTTCCCCACGATAAAAGAGCATCTCTGTTAATGTATACAGAATTTTGTGATTTAGCGCTTATGCATATTCAAAAAGGGATAATAGATATAAATACATCGCTTAAATTTTTGTACGAATATAGTTGGAGAATTAGTAAATGTCTTCGTCCTATTTTAAAGCGAGAATTTAAAGCTTACGAAAAGGTGATTTTCTCTTTTAATCCGTTTCCTAATAAAATTTCCTTAAGTGATAACGAAATCCAATATCCTAAAAACATGCTCGATTGGGATACCTATGCGTACATGTGGATTGAATTGCTACTAGATATGTTCCGTGCATATAGAGAAAACGGTCAATTTGGGAATCTTAATAGAATTGCTGATATTTTGGAAAAAGTAAAAGATAACTTGACTAAAGAACAGCAAGCGAAATTACACTGTGAAACCGTAAGAAAGTATATGTTCCAGCTAAATATTACAGGTGCAAAAGAAGCATTAGAAAAATGGCCGAGGAATATATCATTACCTGAATGGGAAATAAAGCGTGCAGGAATACTTATGGAACTTGGTGATGTTTCTCAAGCCTTTAAAGTGATTTCTGATGAACTGAATTATATTAGAAAAGGTCATACTAAAGAAATAGATTATTACAAAATTTCCATAGAGGCATATTTAAAAATATTGGCATCTTACTGCAAGCAGGCATTAGGAATTTATAATGAGGAATTTGAAATAAAAACAAAAGATATATTCAATCCTCATATAGAAACAAAATTATTTGAGGTGGCATTAAAAGAACGTCCAAAACCCGAATATGAAAAAGAAACTTTTGACCTGGGCAGAATTACACGCACAATAATATCAAGCGAGGATAAGAGCTATATCGAAGCATTTCAATTCATACGATATTTTGAGGAAATTGGAATGCCGTTTAATTGCAATCATATTGTATCCTCAAAAAATGCGGGCATTGAGGCCATTAGCCGCATAACCCCATATTCAACATTATGGTCCTTGATTTTACAGGTTAAAATTGCTGATACAAAGGTTATTGAAAATATTTGGAACAGAGAAGTCATTGCAGGTATGACTAATGACGAAATAGAAAATATGGGACAATTTTGTATATCAGCTCTACAAAATAATTTGGAAATTATCGAAAAAGGTGACCGTTGGAGAGAATCAAATTTTCAATTAGGTATTGCTGAAATAATGCCGGAAATTTTATCCCGACTCTGCACCCGAATGCCTGACAAGATGAAATTGCAAACGCTGGAGATTTTAAATACAATATATCAGACAAATAACATTGGAAATTTTAAAAATCTAAAAAATCTTGCGCACAGACTGATAAAAAGCTTAAGCGAAAATATGAAAATAAAGCATTTTGATGTATTAACTAAAGTGTTCTTACGCATTCCTAAAAACGAAATCGAAAAAAGAGAATTAGGAGATATTTTTGATGAATTCTCCTATCAGGAAGGCAACAAGGATAAATTCAGTAGTGTTGAGGTAGATGCCGATACAACTGATGTACTGCTGCAACTGATAAATAAAGATGAAGGTCGAGAACTTGCACTTCAGAGATTGGCGTATTTCTATAAGTTTGGATTGTTGACCTCGGATGAAGCGGAACTGTTTAAAAACATTCTTTGGAGCAAAACGGACAAGTATGGTTTGCCGGAAATCCCTGATTTTTATTCTAAAAGTTATTTGTTTGATTTGCCGGTTCCTAAAGGCAAAGATATTAAAAAACTAATAAAAGAATATATCCTATCATTAGAAATACCCAAACAAACCAAAGGTATTACCTTGCGTCCTAATGGAAATAAATCGTTATTACTCTTAGAATTAGCTTTGTGCACCAATACCTTTGAAAACAAAAATGCTTTAAAATGGACAAGTGATGAAATAAAAATACTGTTAGATAAAATCATTGATGCGTGGGACAACGACAAACAGTATCTAATGAACGAAGATGAGCATGGATTAGATTTAGAGATTGCAGATATAGTTTATGATAAATATAATTCATTAGATAATGTTATATCACAAGTATTAATTTCTAATGAGTTTAATTTTGAGGACAGGGATACAATTCTAAAATTTGCAAAAGACCTGCAGACATTCGGATTGCCATATATACAACTCAAAATTCTTATCGAAAAAGATATTCGTGCTTTCAATGAAATTTATAATACCATATGCGGAAATGATGAAAGAAAATTTGTTTCTACATGTGATACGGTATATACATTGACCAGCATGAATGATAAGAATTACGAGCCGGAAATAATAAAAATGTTGGAAAAATTGTCATACATGATAAGAACGCGCAGAGCACCTGGGTTGACATCAATAATATATTTAATGCACAATCTTATATATAGCAATTTGCTGCCTGAAAACTCTGTGATTCTTGACAATATATTATTTGGTTTGGACTGTTTGCTTGAAGAAACAAAGTTAGATAATAACGCACTCAATTTAACGGTTAATCAATGTATTAGTTTAAGGGTTGCAGCAAATTCGCTTGCATACATTATGTTTAAAAAGTATACTGACAACAATGATATATGCGAGCATTTGCTTCCGTGGAAAGAAATAAGCAACGACTTGTCTGAGTTTTCAGAAGTGAGAAACAAATGGTTAGACATATAACCGTATTAAAGTCGCATCAAAATCGGTGCGGCTTTTTTCTCTAAATAAGATTCAGGTGATAGATCACATTTTTACAGTCGACACCACCCAAAACACCACCCAAACCGCTAAACAATCGGCAAAACGGAGTCATTTTCACCAAAACAGCACCAACCGTCCTTTTTTGACACCACCCCAACGGCACTGCCGGTGGGCGTTTGAGGCAGTTGTGGCGGCTCACCGACACCACTGCTTTTTCCTGCTCAAATTTATTTTTTGATAATTGTGCAAATTTATATTTACAATCATCTCACAAAGGGCAAAAAAGCCAGTTGCAACACAAAGAAAAGTTCCCGGCCGATAAACACTCGTCCGATATATAAAAGAGCTTTACAGGGCATTTAAGCCCTCAAAAACAAAAATACCTCTTACCGAGATATTTCACAAGGTAAGGGGTATTAGTTTGTTTGATGAAATAAAGTTAAATTGGATTTATCAAATATATGCAATTCGGCGATTATCAGAAGCCACTTCTTCCATTTCCTCTCTAATAATTTGCCTTAGACTTTCACCAATATCGGATAGTGCATCAACTGTTTCTTGTGTAGCATTTCCCTCAATCTGGAAGTTAACAGAAATATTAACCGGGGCACTCTCCCTTGGGGTACTATGTACCTTCAGAGGTTCATTGTATTGTATTGCGTTATAACTTCTTGTAGCTTCAAGATAGTTCTGCATAAGGGGTAGGAATGATATAATTTGCATTTCCTCTTGTGCACCGTTGAGCATCCTCCTTGTCTCGTCAGCAGTATATACAGTTTCACCGCCTCCGAAATACACAATTTCGGGACCGTTTTCACCAACTAAATGCCAGCCAGGAGTAGCGTTCTCCGTACCCATAGCATAACCGGTACCAGTTTTGCCATTTCCGGTTACACCGATATTAATTGTAGTGCTTGCGCTCTGTAGAGCGGCTCTGACTTGGTCTGCAACAGAAATTGCATTTGCAACTGCTAGCGATCCTTGAATAGATATTTCATCAGCATATGATGTCATTGTAGCCCTTGCGGCATCAATAGCTTCCGCACTCATATTCATTTCTTGCAAAGAGTCCTGCATTGTATTAACAATGTCTTGCATTTGCTCATCAAAGTCAACTTGCCAAGCAGCAACCTCACCTGCAGCTAATTCTCTTGCGGCTTTCACCTCACCTACAGTATTAGCAAGCGTTGCAATCGCTTCTGTGTTACCGCTATTAACTGCCTGTGCCAAACTTGCGGCAAAGCCTGCAGCTTCTTCCGTACCGCTTTGAGCATAAGCCATTATCTCATTATAATTCTCTTCCGAAACTTTCAGGTCATCTGCTGATACACTACGAAGAACATTAACATTGTCAGCATAGGACTGCCAAAAGTTCAGTTGTGAATCAAGCGCTCTCTGTGCACTTCCGACAGTAGCCTCCATATCGGCTTGCGCCTGGTCGAATAAACCATACTGTCCCTCAAAACTTTCTTTTGCCAAAGTATAAGCAAGCTGATATGTACTCGCTAAGCTCTGCATACTGAGAGATGCGGATGCAATGGCTTCATCAAGAGCGTTCATTGTGTCAATGTTCTCTATCGTAATACCGCTTGTTTCGACAATGGTTTTAAGGTACGAATCATAGTCCGCCTGGGCTTGATTTACATCATTTGCAAATCTTTGAATTTCGCCTTCGTAATCTTTCAGAGCTTGATTGGATGCCTCATATGCTGCTTTTGCGGATTTATAACCTTCTTCGTGAGGATTTGTGCCTCTACCGCCTGAATTTATCCAGAAGTAATACGCTTCTTTTAGACTTTCATAACTTGCCTTCAAATCCTCGTTGTTTTTCTTTTCAGCTCTGTACTGTGCATTTATGTCGTCAAGTCTTTTCTGTGCGGTATTCCTATTGGCATCAGCAACCATCATGCTTTTGCGAGCCGCTTCTGCTTTAGCTAAATTTGCCTGTGCAGTAGCTTCATTTTGCAGCAATTCTTCAATTTCGCCAAGCCCATTTTTTACATCCTCATAATTGAATGCCACACCAGGAAGAAGCTCATTAAGTTCTGCGATAATGGTTTTCATTTCTTCCTGTGATGCCGCCGTTTTGTCCGTTTGACTTGCAAGCTCGGACAGACGAGAAATAAGAGCTAAGGTTCTGCCTTCGTTTGTATTGATTTCCTCAACCGATTCTCTTTGTGTGTCAAGGTTTTCGTTTAATGTTTTACTAAGTTGCTGACATTCCGCAATATACTCAGCTACAGTCTGCTTTTGTCCCTCGAAACTACTGGTAAGAGATTCGATTCTGTACTCAAGGTAATATGCTTCCTCGGAAGTTTCTTTACCTGCATCACACAGAGCCTGGTATTCTTTTTTTAGGGCTTCAATTTCCGATGCTTGTTTTTCAGATGATGCAGTAAGTTTTTCTATTTTTGGCTCTGTATTTCCTGCCATTACTGCGAGAGAACCAACAGCACCTACAAGACCAACAACTGCAGAAATTGCTAACAGATATGGATTTGTTTTCAGTGATGCCTTAAGAGCTTCATTTGCCGCAACGGCAAGCTTTGATACTGTAATATAACCGACCAATGCAGTAACAAATGCGCTGACTCCTATGCCGAGAGATGTCAATGCTTTTACAATTTCAGGATTACTTTCAACAAACTCCGTTACATCTGCAAGTAAATCGGCCCCAACTTCCGAAAGTTCCGCTAAGGTTGGTGTATACACATCTCCGATTGCAACCTGTAATTCGTCATAAGAATTATGTAACATCTTAAGGCGGCTTTCGGTTGTAGCATATCTTTTATTTGCCTCAACTGTAAGAGCTGTATTTTCTATCCATGCGTTGTTTGCGGTTTGGACAGAGCCTCCCAATGTTTCAGCAGCCAAGCCAAGACTTTTTAGCATATTAGACTGACGAATACCTGTCAATCCTAATTTTTCAAGCACCAATACCGAGCTTTCGCCTTGTGCATCAAGACCACCAAGACCGGCTATAAATGCCTGCAACGCTTCAATAGGGCTTGAGTTCCACGCAGAAGTGAATTCAGCCGCCGTCATTCCGGCAACTCTCGCAAACTCCGTAAGCTCCGCACTCTGTGTTGCAACTGCCGATTCAATAGCAGAGAGAGTCTGTGTCATAGCAGTTCCGCCAGCTTCTGCCTCGATACCAACAGAGGACATTGCGGCAGCAAGCGCCATTATTTCCGCTTCTGTCAAGCCTGATATTGTACCGGCAGAGGCAAGTCGCGTTGACATAGCAACGATATCCGCCTCGGTTGTGGCGAAGTTATTACCCAAGTCAACAACTACCGAGCCGAGCCTTGAATAGTTGTCTGCGGATGTTCCTGTAATGTTTGCAAATTTTGCAAGTGATGAAGCTGCGTCACCAGCTGAAAGGTTGGTCGATTCGCCCAAGTCAATCATAACTCGGGTAAAGTCGAGGACATCATCTGTCGCTATACCAAGCTGACCTGCAGCCTCGGCAACGGAGGAGATTTCTGTTGTAGTTGCAGGGATTTCTGTTGACATATCCTTAATGCCCTTTGTAATCTCTGCAAGTTGTTCATCTGTACCGTCAACCGTTTTGAATACACCTGTTATAGCGCTTTCAAATTCGATTGAGGCTTTTATGCACTCAACGATTTCCTCCGATATTTCTTTGTAGGCTTTTGCAAGCCCAGCGGCAATAAGTGCCGACTTAGCCGCTTCCAAGGCATCAACTGAAGCTGTGCCATATTTTCTTGCCCCGTCTGCCACTTCCTCTTGTTTCTTTTTGAGGTCGCTCATTTTTGCGGTCAGTTCCGAGCTCTCTTTTGTGAGATTGTCCGTCTGAACACCTGCATCTTTCAAAGCGTTTTCCATTGACTCCAATTTGGAAGTTTGGTCTTTGAGGGAGGCGGAGGTCTTATCAATCTGCTGTTGCTTTGTCAGTAGCTTATTTTCAAGGGAGGAGGAATAGCCTTCGGTTTCCTTAATCTCCTTTTGAATGTTGTCATACTGTTGTTGCAACACCGCTAATTTTGACCGTGTGGCCTCAACCGCGCTCTGCTGTTTTTGGTATGCAGCTATGTCGGATTGAGTTTTAGAGAGGGCTTGTATCTCTTTCTGCATAGAGGCAAGTTGTTGCTGAGCTTTTGAGAATGTACCGCTAAAACTTCCGCTCAACTGTGCGTTGAGCTGAAATAGCATCTCATATTCTTTTCTGCTTGCCATATGAATCCCTCCTTATATTTTCTATGCTTTTTTGTTTACACCTCTGCACTCATCAGAAAAGAGCGAGCTTTACTGCGAATTTTGTTAAAATCGCGTAACGGCAGTGCACTTATCAAATCCGAACCGATTTTTTCATTGCAAGCCCTCGCCGCTAAACGAATTAAATACTCACACGAAAATTCCGGAGTAACAATTACTTTGCCAAGTGACTGTAACTCGTTTTCTATCGCAAGGCTGTCTGCACCGGTCAAAACAGACCATTTGAATGTAAGCTCATCAAAAACCTTATCCTCAAATTCAAAAGGTTTTTTAAATTTGTGTACATAAACATCTGTACTTTCATTAACCTCTGCTTGAGCTGCAGCGAGCTCCTTTTCGTTTATAATATTTTTTTCTTTACTCATAAATTTCACCTTTCCTTGTTTAAATTTTATTATACTTCATTATGACATTCTGGGACCGCTTGAGTGATGTTCTTGAGTTCTGTATGTAGGGTCCTGACCAAAGACATAGCGCCCTGTTTCCATATTTATAGGCTCTGATTTCATGTTAACAGATTCTTCTTTTGGTCTTTCAACGCACTTACCGGGACCGTTATGGTATTCGCATACTCTTTCATATTCGCGACATGTCGCAAATTTATTATGATAAAAGGCTCTATCATATAATTTCTCCCAAATTTTCATTTGTTCTTTGGAGATTTCTAATAATTTTGAGTATGCCGTATCTATTAGTTTGGTATCTGCATCAAATTTGCTATTAAGGTCTGTTGCGATGTTAAAAAGCTCATTACTGCCGGTTATCGGTGTTGTGTAAAGAAATTCTATTTGAGTGTCAATAGCCGCTTCCTGTGCCTTTAATTCTGCCATTTTTTCTTGAATCTCCTTAAGTTGTTGCTCGTTCCCGGTCGTTGTAGCCTCTACGAGAGCCGGACGAATTTTTTCAAGAGTTTCAAAAATCTTTTCTTTCTGCATCTCAAGAGTTTCTACTTGCCCTTTGATTTTGTTTTCGCGCACTGTAATATCTGCAAAATATGCATTGCTTGCGACAGATACCTCTTTTTTTAACCCGCTGTTATTTTCAGTTAATGCCGCAAGGAGAGTGTAAAGTTCTTCGTTAAGTGTACCAATTTTTAATAATACATTTTCTATTCTTTCCATAAAAATTTCCTTCCTGTTTTATAAATATAGTCCTGATTTCTTACCGTGAGAGTTTTTATAAAAATGGAGGAAGATGCCTCGATAAATATAGCAACTGATTTGCACACAGAGGAATATTTATGGCGCACAGTTTTTAAATTGATGTATAATCGTTGCTATTATTTCTTAGCATCCTCCGCCTATCAAGTGTGTTTATGTCATTTTAATCAACTCCAATCTGTAAATATATTTATTTAAAAACCATTTCATAAGTAGATAGCTATATATTTGATGCCAGAATGTAGGCTATGGAGGTACACGCCAATAGCTATCTTAACCTTACAACTACGGATTTTAAATCGTAATGTTTTGTTTGTGTGAAAGGATATCATATTACGAGCCAATACCCTCTAAATATCGCCTTACACGACTGCTAATATTGTTTCTACCGGTTGGATATCTCATAATAGCTGCAATTTCTTGCCATTGCATTCCACCCAAATAATATAGGAATGCAGCTGTTTTTGCAGTTATATCAGAGATTTGAGCTATTTTCTCTTCAACATATTCTTTTTCTTTAATTGAGTATTGCTCAAGATTTGATACCGTATCTTTAATACTCTCAAGTTCTAATTTGATATTTTTTAGGGTGTAATCATCAAAATCTTCAGATTGCTCTTGTTTTAAAAATTTATTTATTGTTTCGATTGCCTGATATCCTTCCTGTAAATCATGATTGATATTATGAATATTTATCAATTTCTCGCTAAAGGACTTTTCGATAGACTTATCCTCTCCGTAAATATACCTATTCATATCATTAGCGACTCTTCTTCTTAGTCCACTAATTGTATGCGGTACTTTAAGTATTTTTTTGATTTCCAGCCAGGTTTCCCCTTTGGTATAATATAGAAAGGCTGCTTTTCGGCTTAAATCGTCTTTTATTAAGTTTAATGTATATATTATTGATTCCGACCAATGCGTAACAATCGTTTTGTAGGTACGAATCTCATTCTTTATTGAATCAATAATTAATTCTAAAATTTCTATCAAATGACTTTTAGGTGTTTTTTGTAATACACACTCGCGAAACTCATAAATTCCGGAAAGTGTCTCTTCTAACTGCCTGATTTTTTCATTGCATTCTCTATATTTGAGCAATTCGCTATTTGTTAGTTTTTTCATTTCGAGTTCCTTTCAGTGCCTTAAAGTATTTCTTTAGATATTTATTGGTTAGGGCTTCACGCTTGAGAACAATTTTTTCTACGGAACTTATACCGGTATTTTTAAAATACTGAAGGCTTACGGTTTGATGATAGTTGGTATGCTCTTCGAGAAAATGGTCCAATCCATTTTCATTGCGATCCTTGTACAACTTTTCTAAAGCTTTGTTTTTTATGTATAAAATACTCTGCTTTGTACATTTTTTGCTTCTCGCCAATTCATTAGCAGAAAATCCATCATAATATATACCTCTTATGACTTTTTCTTCTTGTTCAGACAAGTGTTTTAAAGCCAGTTCCATAGCAGCATGAAGGGATTGATTATATATGGAATTTGTAACAACTTCTTCCACATTTTCATCTGATTCAAGCATATCAAGAAAAGTTTCATCACTGTCATCAGAAATAAATACATCTAATGACTTGGAATTTCTAAAAGCATCATTCATTTGTGATGCATATCTTCCTTTTCTAACCTCATAAAATTTTCCTTTGAGACAACGGGAAAAATATGTAGAAAATTTACACTGTCCATCAGTTTTAGGGAAATATTCAATTGCTTGTATTAATGCAAAATATGCTTCTTGAATTAGATCATCAACTTCAAAGCTGGCGGTTCCATCTATATCACAACACACATAATATTTTATAGCCTGTGCTTTAACGAAATTTTCTATTTGTTTCCATAGCTGTAATGTTAAATTCTTTTCGCCAGCAGCTATTCGCATGGCAAGCTCCTCATTTGATAGTTCAGACATCTTGACAATTCCTCCTCGCCGCGTTATAATTTATTTAATAGATTTTGTGAACGCAGTAAATCGGATGGTTATGTCTAAGGTCTGCGTGGTGGTGTGTAATGGGCTTACACACCATTTTTATTTGAATCAAAGTTATATTTTTGTAGAGCCTACATCAAATGGCTTTATTTTTGCCCTTAAAGCCGTTTAAGATTGCGAACAGGTTTCTTTATTGATTGTATCAAACATTCTCGTCTACGCTTGTTGCAACTGCTAATATTATGATATTCCAACTTAGTCATCAATAAAATGTTCCCATTGTACATTAGGCATATTAATTATTACAGATTTTTACCAAGGAGTGCTTTGACTATTTTTCGCGCCTCATTCATGCGCCTGCTGTATTGCAAGTCTTCTGTATCTGCAGGGGTTGTCTGCTGCTTAGATTTATTTGTCATATCTGAAGCACTTGAATCGGGATTGACCGTTGGAATGTGGTCGGGTGCAAACATACCGGGAGTAAGGTGCATCTGTCGACCTTTTACAAATAGCGTGCGACCGTCAGCACTTGCGGCAATGTCAAGAGGCTCTGCATCTTCCATAAGTTCATCAGCAAAACCTTTTTCCAAAGCTTCTTTGCCTGTCATATAGGTCGTATCTGCCATCATATGTGAAAGCACCATTTCTGTAAGATTGGTCTTTCTTTGGTAAATTGATATCTGCGATTTGTCGTAGGCATCATTTGTCTTTGCCATATTACGAAGTTCGTCCGCGTTGTAACCTCCAAAGAGGAAGCACCAACACTTGTGAATCATAATAAGACTTGAGGGGTTGACCTTTACTGTGTCGCAGGCGCACATAATAAGTGAGCCTCCCGACATAGCGACACCGTCCACGATACAAGTGAGTTTTGTTCCGTTGTTCGTAAGTTCTCTTAATCTGTTGTGAATCAGAATAGAAACACCTGCATCTCCTCCGCAACTGTTCATGCGGATTGTGATGTCGGTGCATTTTTCAATCTGTTTCAAGTCCTCCAAAAATTCTTTTTCAATTATGTACTGTCCTTCAATTGGATTTCCATACCAATCTGTAGGCTGTTGCTCTACAATATCGCCGTACATAGTAATTACGGCATTGTTATTGTCGACAGTAGCCATTGTGTAAAAATTACGCTGAATGTTTACAAGGTTCAGTCGATTATGCTTCATTTTCACTACCTCCAAGTAATTTTGTTTCGTGTGCATCCAGGGTGTTCGCAAAATTTCTCCTGGTGATGTTATCCCAATATTCGTCATGTTTGACACGCTCTTCGTGAGCTTTTTCTATTAACCTCAAGCTCTCTCCGCCAATCTCCTGTCTTTTCTTTTCGCAGATGTTCTTTATTCTTTCGGGGAGCATTGCCTGCTCACGCTGTCGCTCGTAAGCAGGCTTGTATAAATCCATAAATGCAACGCGGTCCATACCGTCTTTATTTCCTCTGTGTCTGCCACAATGTAAATTATAAAGATTGCTCCATCCGATTGTCTCAACAACTCTTGCCACCGGCTTAGGTAACACCGCATATAAATCAAAGTGTCCGTATTCGCCCTTTGCGTGGAGCAAGTCGCTGACCGCCGTCCAAGCAATATCAGGAGGAATAATATCTGGGCGCGTGAGATTTATCATTTGTTCTCTTATCTCCGCTATGCTTGGAGGCCATTTGTTGATGGATATGTGTTTTTGTACTGCCATTTCCACCAACTGCGCACTATCGTCCTTAAAAATGGTTTTCCACACTGCAACCATACCATTAAGCGTGGTTTCATCCTTAAACTTGTCATTAGATGGATAACTCATTACAATAATGGTTACAACCCTAAGTGTTTCCGTTTCTGTCATTTTCATCTGCCTCCCTTTCTTTCGCTTCATCATACATTTGTGCGAGAATTCCGAGAGCTCCGGTCAATTTTGTTTCTCCTGGAGAACGGTCATCATATTTATGCTCGAGTATCTTTGAAAAGTTTGTCGGCTTCATCATCCAGTCGAAGTCAGCAGACCAATTACGGTCATTTTCTCCTTTGAGGAATGGAGAAGACTCTGCGATTGTGAATAGTTCCTGAAAGATTTCCAAACTCTTGTGAGTTCTCCATCTTGCAGCTATTGCTTTCTTTCTGTTGCCGGTAATATCTTTTATTTTGGGGAACGATACACAGATAGAGTGATAAAGCTCTTTGATTTTTACATAAGGGCAGTTGACCGACACTGCCTCCGCTTGAGGAGTAGAGTATTCTATATCTCCTTCTGAATCTAAATCTATATCTATATCTGTATCTAATTCTTTTTCTTTATCTTTATCTGTGTCGTGACAGTGTTGACTTGTCATTGACACGTCATTGACATTTTGAAGTAACTTCTTTTTTTCTCGGGATTTTTTCTGTGCCAGACGGTTATATTCTCTTATTTCCCTAAGTCTGTCAACACTTTGATATTTCTCCCAATTTGAGACATACAGAATATCGTCAACAACATCTATCATCCCAAATCTCTGAAAGGTGTTAAGGGCAATTTGTACAAGTGTTAAGGGTCTGTTGAATTGTGCTGCTAGCATTTGCTCGGTGTATGGTATATCTTTTGTGAAGTACACCATACCGTTATCATTTGTGTTACCAGCCAAGCATAACAGTTTAAACCAGATAACAATAATCCCATCACCATCAGGTAAACATTCAATTTGCTTGATTTTTTTATTGTCAAAAATATCTGTTACAATCTTAATCCATTTTACATCTGCCATCTTAGTACCTCCTTTATTCCGTGTCGGAAATGCCCTTTCCCAAGACAGATGAGATGCTTTTGCTGCTGACCTTGCCGTTGTTTTGTATTGCTTCTCGAATTAGAGAGGCAATATCCTGTATGAATTTTTCATCCTCACCATAGTATTTATCTATAAGGGCTTCGAGTTCTTGTAGTTTTTCATCTATGTACATCACATAGTCGCTTACTATATCGATTTTCCAACACTGTTCTTTGTATGCTTCTGCAACAAGTGCTAATATTTCAGGCTCACTTCGCTCAAGGTTGAGTTTTGATATCTTCTCATTCATAGTATCGTTCATTAAATTTCTTATAAGTGTTGCTTTTGTTTTTAAAGCAACTATTTCATCAGCAAGCATTGCTGCTGCATATAGTTTATTATTCTTCATAACATTACCTCCAAATTTTAATATTTACATTGATTGTATTGACAATATTGCTATATGGGTGTAAAATTATATCAGTATTTCGTTGTTAACGAATGTACGATTTTGGGTATTCACTATGCTTTGGTCGGCTTGGGTGAATGCCCTTTTTCTATTCGCCAAAAATCGTAATGACTGATAATGACACCTCATAATTACATACCTCCGACTCTTCGTTGCCGGTATGTAACTCCGGCAAACTTTACTGTGTTTTTAACCGGATGTGTACAGCGTGCGATATACTCTGCAATAGCTTCCTCGGTGAAGAAACATTTTCCGCCGGGTACTCTCTGGATAAATGCAATGCGTCCAAACTTTCGGGCCTCATCAAGCGTTACCAAAGATATTCCAAGTCGCGCAGCTGCCTCTTTTCGTGTTAATAAATTTGCCATATTCAAGCACCTCCTGTTCGTAGTTTCAATGTTTTTGTGTGTTTTGTAGGCGGTAACATTGTAAAAACCGCGTTTCTATGAATATTTTTTATCTGTTTTTCCTTTTGACAATCGCACCGTTCTCCAGGGTCAAGATTACTGTGACAATACGGACAAGTCCAATACATACTCATAAACCTAACACTCCTTTACTGATACAGTAGCAGAATTTTCTTCTGACTCTAACCATTTTTCATATTCCTCTTTTGTTCCTGGTTGTTCAAAACAGCGTTTAACGCTTGATGCAAGAATGCTGCATCCCAAGTCATAATCTGTATCAGGAATCTCGTTTGGGTTGATTTTTACAGAGCCTTTTTTTAGTGTTTTCATACTTTGTAAATCCTCGCTTTCTCTTTTGAAACATTATGACAATCTCTGTTGTTCTATTTTGGAGCTGCCATAATATTTTTTCTGGGGTTTTTGTTCTGAATTAACTTGTCAAGTTAATTCATCTGCAAAAAAAATTTCACTTGGGTTTTTAATTTTTAAAAGCTGAATCATTTTTTGAGCTTCTTCTGTGGTGACAACACCTATACGCATTTTGCGAATAAATGTGGAATGTGACATATTTATTTTTTTGCAGAATTCATCCTGTGTCATTCCATTTTTTACAATTTCAGCTTTTAATAATTTTACATTAAGCATTAGAACACCTCCTTTATTTAACCTCATAAGTTATTTTACCACCATAAAATTAACTTGTCAAGTCAATTTTAGAAAAAATTTTATCATTTATTGACTTTTTTAACTTGCTGTGTTAAAATTAACTTGTGAGGTGATTGTATATGTCAATAGGAAAACGGATAAGAGATACAAGAATAAGTAGAGGTTTGACACAAGAAGATGTTGCTAAAATTGTTGGTGTTGCAACTCAGACTATTTATAAATACGAAAAAGAAATAGTTACAAATATTCCATTAGAGCGATTATCTAAAATTGCAAAAGCACTAAAAACCTCAACAAGTTATTTGTTTGGTGATGTGGATGACCCTGATGATAATTCCTTTAGGGTTGTAGCTCTTGATATGGCATTTGAAGAAGTAGCTACTGACAGTGTATGGAGAGAAGCTGTAAAGGCGGCCGAAAAAGAGCATATTAGTGTTTTATATTCAATTTGTGAAGGTAATGCAAATTATAAAACAGTCACAGAATTGTATAATAGAGAATTTTTGGCAACGAGAATAAATATGGTAACTGAGTTTATTTTAGCAAACAAAGAATTTTTACAAAAAAATATGCCTGGAATTACAGAAATTAATTCTGATACCGAAGAATAAAACCATTATTTCATTTGAGAGTGAGTAGAAAATTTATGAATAATGAATTTCAGTTTTTAATATATCGTTCTGCAGAGGAAGATGTTTCCGTAAATGCGGTAATTAAAGATGAAACAATATGGCTGACACAAAAAGCTATGGCAGAGCTTTTTGACGTAAATGTCCCTGCAATATCAAAGCATCTGCAAAACATCTTTGATGAGGGCGAGCTTGAGAAAAAATCAACTGTTTCCAAAATGGAAATAGTTCAACAAGAAGGAGCTCGAAGCGTTAAGCGCTCAATGGAGTTTTATAATCTTGATGCCATTATCTCTGTCGGTTATCGCGTTAATTCTCACAGAGCTACCAAATTTCGTATTTGGGCAACAAGCGTATTAAAAGAGTATATGCAAAAAGGCTTTGCACTTGATGATGAACGCCTGAAACAAGGAAAAGAATTATTTGGAAAAGATTATTTCAGGGAATTGTTGGAGAGAGTACGCTCCATCAGAGCGAGTGAGCGAAGGATCTGGCAGCAGATTACAGACATTTTTGCTGAATGTAGTATTGACTATGATAAAACCTCTCAAGTTACTCATGACTTTTATGCAATGGTACAAAATAAATTTCATTTTGCTATTACCGGGCAAACTGCAGCAGAGATAATTTATACAAAGGCAGATAGCACTAAGGACCATATGGGACTTACTACTTGGAAAAACTCTCCGGATGGCAGAATTTTGAAATCGGATGTTACTATTGCAAAAAACTATTTATCAGAACAAGAGATTTCTCGCCTTGAGCGTGCGGTTTCCGGATATTTTGACTATATAGAAGATTTGATTGAAAGAGAAAACACCTTTACAATGACAGAGTTTGCTGACAGCGTAAATGAATTTTTATCTTTCCGTAGATACCAAATATTAAAAGACCATGGCAAAATATCACGGCAACAGGCTTTTGAAAAAGCAGAGCGTGAATATGATGTATTTAACAAAACGCAGCTGATAGTTTCGGACTTTGATAAAGAAATAAAGTATTTAACTGATGCCTATTCTGACAGCGGAGGTGATACATAATGCCACGTCCGAAAAAACCGCAATATGAATATATTGCCTCACGCGGCTATTACAGAAAGCGAATAAAAGATACAGACGGGAAATATGTTGCAATTTATGGTAAGACACCTGAGGAGCTGACCGAGAAACTTGAAATAGCAAAAAGGCAAATTGAGGAATCTTCATTCAGGCGAGACAATCCAACTGTAAAAGAGTACGCTGAAAAATGGTTATCAATGCACGCTGCACACATAAGAGAAACAACTCTTACAGATTACACTTCTTGTGTTAAAAATCATATTATAGCAACTATGGGCGATAAGTATATGTTTGAGGTTACTCCTGATGATGTAAAAACTGCTATTTCGAAAGCCTCAACGCTATCACAATCTGTATACCGAAAGACACAGATGCTATATAAAATGATTTTCACATCAGCAGTGGAGAGCCACATCATAGATAAATCGCCCTGTGATAAATTAAATCCCAAGGGCGGTAAAAAAGCAAAAGAAAAGGAAGCTCTAAAAAACGAACAAGTCGCTATATTGCTGGATGCTATTCGTAACACACCTGCTTATCCTTTTATAATGCTTTGTTTGTATTCAGGGCTTCGCAGAGAGGAGGCTCTGGCTCTTCAATGGGACTGTGTACATCTTGATAATGATGCTCCGTTTATTTCGGTTCGCAGAGCCTGGCACATTGAACACAATAGACCGGTCGTATCAGAAGAATTAAAAACACCTGCAGCCAAACGAGATATACCAATTCCACCACAGCTACAAAACTGCTTGAAAGATATAAAAGAAAAATCCACCTCTGATTATGTAATTGCAAACAGAGATGGAGATGCATTGTCGGGAACACAATGGCAGAGACTTTGGAATTATGTAATAGTCAGAAGTACAAAAGAACGCAAATATTATCGTTATAATAACGGAGAAAAAACAGTGCATATAGTAAAGCCGGTTTTGGGAGAAAAGGCGGCACACAATAATACTGTTGTGTATAGTATGGATTTTCAGGTTACTCCGCATCAGCTTAGGCACACATATATTACAAATTTGCTGCTTGCAGGAGTGGATGTAAAAACTGTTCAATATCTTGCTGGACACGAACACGCAAAAATCACATTGGACATTTACGCACACTTAACATATAATAAACCTACAGACTTAAAAGACAAAGTTAATCAAGCGTTTTCAGGTTATTTTTGAGGTTATTTTTTGCAAGAATAGTTGTAAACGCTTGTAATATGGGGATATATCTTGATAGAGAAAAAGAAATACGGACTCAAAGGCGCACGCCGTGCTCCCCAGTTCTCAAAGAGATAATTTGTTTTTTGAAAAATTTAAAAGCTCCGCGTATAGCGGAGCTTTTTTTTGTTTGCTTATATGTTCTAAAATCAGATTGTTTTTCCTGCTGCAATGACAGTTTTTATAATAATATCATCGTCAAAAATAACAATATCTGCAATATAACCCTCTTTTAGCTGGCCGCGATCATTAAGACCAAGCAGACGGGCAGGATTTTTTGTCATCATCTTTACTGCATCTAAAACAGGAACATCTGCCATTTGCACCATGGTGCGAATTAAACGGTCTGCGGTTGCAACACTGCCGGCAAAGGATGAACGGTCCATAAGCTTTGCCACACCGTCTTCAATAATGCATGGCATTGCCTCGCCCTTTCTTCCCAATAAGGATTCGCCTTCCGGCATTCCTGCGCCACGCATACTGTCTGTTACAAGACAAATGGCATCAATGCCCAGTTGCTTTACAATCAGTTTTAAAAGCGGTGGGGGAAGATGACATCCGTCAGCAATAATTTCGGCAGTCATTTCATCCAGCAAATAGGTGCTCTCAACAACACCAAGATACCGATAACTGTTTTTTCGCACAATGGTGGACATCCCTGAATAAAGATGGGTAACTGTGCGACAACCAATGTCATAAACGGCTTTTACATCGTCATATAAAGCATTGCTGTGGGCAATAGAAGGTGAAATTCCGTTTTCAATTATGGTTTTACAAAATTCTTTGGCGCCGTCAAGCTCGGGAGCAAAACTCCAACGCTTGATTATGTCGCCGCCAACTTCCATAATCTGTTCATATTCTGCA
Source organism: Congzhengia sp. (assembly GCA_045544215.1). Taxonomy (GTDB): domain Bacteria; phylum Bacillota; class Clostridia; order UBA1381; family UBA9506; genus Congzhengia. Next base: position 129 of record JAZPYM010000105.1, on the reverse strand, counting down.
GGCACAGGCGCTTTGATATACTCCGGATTTTGTGCGCCGCTTTGTTCGCGTGAAAAATAGGGACCTTCCAAATGCGTGCCTAAAAGACAGCAATCACTTAAATTTTTTGTCATAACCTGTTTTAAATCT
>JAZPYM010000104.1:0-15927 GCA_045544215.1 Congzhengia sp. | reverse complement strand
CTACGCCCGCTGCTGCATAGCTATCTGATTTTGAATTGTTATGCATTCTCCTCGTTCCTTTCAAAACTCGTATTAAACGAAATATTATTCTTTACCGTTCCAACAATAAGTGCAAAGCTTGCAGGGCTCCAGTCCAATGGCTTTGATAATGCCTTCTAAGGACTGAAATTCCAACGATGCAAAGTTAAATTTCTCACAAATGGTTTTTCTTAGGTTTTTGCCGCGCTCTGTGTTTGCATCACTGTATTCTTCAATATGGGAAAAGCCCTCTTCTCCCTCCAGCTCCAAAATTACGCGCCTAGCGATCAGGTCCAAATCATTTGTAGCTCTGGAAAAATTCAAATATTTACATCCATACATAACAGGCGGACACGCCGACCGCATATGCACGGATTTTGCGCCGTTATCGTACAAAAAGTCAACCGTTTCCTTTAGCTGTGTACCTCGCACGATAGAATCATCCACAAACAAAAGATTTTTATCATGAATCAGCTCACTCACAGGTATCTGCTTCATTTTTGCAATTTTGTTTCTGTCCACTTGCTTTGCAGGGGTAAAGCTTCTGGGCCAGGTAGGCGTATATTTAATAAACGGTCTTGCAAACGGGATACGGCTTTCGTTGGCATAGCCGATTGCATGAGGAGTTCCGGAATCCGGTACGCCGCCTACATAATCAAGCTTAGCGGTATTTTGCAGCTTTTCGTCATTTTGCGCCATAATCTCTCCGTTTTTATAACGCATGACTTCTACATTGACGCCCTCATAGCTGGAGGTTGGGTATCCGTAATAAGACCATAAAAACGCACAAATTCGCATCTCTTTTCCGGGAGGTGTCAGTTGTGTCAAGCTGTCTGCAGTCAGTTCTACAATTTCGCCGGGACCTAGTTCTCGTACATCTTCATAGCCCAGCTTTTTATAAGCAAACGATTCAAAGGCGACACAATAGCCATCTTCATTTTTTCCAATGGCAATGGGCAGTCTCCCCAGACGATCGCGAGCTGTAATCAAAGCACCGTCATTTCGCAAAATTAAAATGGATATCGACCCATCTATCACGCTTTGCGCAAACTGAATCCCTGCTGCAAAGCTTTCCTTTTCGTTAATAAGCGCTGCCACAAGCTCTGTTGTATTTACCTTGCCGCCTGTCATGACAGAGAAATGCCCGCCTCGGCTGGCAGAAAAATACTCCTGAACCAATGCCTCAGCATTATTCACCAAGCCCACAGTACAAATGGCATAAGTTCCGATTTTTGAGCGAATCAAAAGAGGCTGCGGGTCGCTGTCGCTAATGCAACCGATAGCAGAATTGCCATGCATCTCTTCAAAAATGTGCTCAAACTTGGTACGAAAGGGCGAGTTTTCAATATTATGAATATCTCTTTGCAATCCCGTTTCTTCGTTATATGCTGCCATGCCGCCCCGTCTTGTACCCAGATGGGAGTGATAATCCGTTCCGAAAAAAACATCGGATATTGCGTCATGCTTGCTTACTGTTCCAAAAAATCCACCCACAATTTTTCCTCCGTTATTTGCACAAAATTCGTTTTATTAGTGAAAAAATCTGTTCTCACTTAATTTGAATACTCTTTTTCAATACTTGCATTTTTTTCTAACACTTTTTTGGTATTTTCTTCTCTTTGGCGCAAGAGCTTGTCCGCCAATTCCTTATCCTCTACGGCTAAAATCTGAATTGCTAAAAGCGCCGCATTTTGCGCACCGTCAATAGCCACCGTTGCTACCGGAATACCGCCGGGCATCTGTACGGTAGAAAGCAACGCATCCAGTCCGTCCAGCGTTGAGGATTTGATCGGAATTCCAATCACAGGCAACGTAGTGTTGGCTGCAATGGCACCTGCCAGATGTGCTGCTTTTCCTGCTGCTGCAATGATAACGCCAAAACCATTTTCCCGAGCAGAAAGCGTAAAATCTCTTGCCTCCACAGGTGTTCTGTGAGCAGAAAAAACATGTGTTTCATAGGAAACACCAAATTCCTTTAAGGTTTCGATTGCCTTTGAAACCACGGGCAAATCGCTGTCGCTACCCATAATCACTGCAACTTTTTTCATAAAAAACTGCCTCCTTGTATTGTTTTCCTCTGAAAATAAACAGAGCAATCCCATCTAAATTAGAAGACAGGATTGCCCAGACGGTCGACACAAACTATCGTTTTTTGCTCCCCTGTGGTAATCCACCGTTCCGTCAGTTGCAAAAAACCGCTTCTTTGTATTTTTTCATGCTAAAATATCCAAAAAAGAAACATATTTCTACTCTATTATTTTACCATGATGTGGCGGTTGTGTCAAGGCGATTTGAAAAAATCATAGACTATCACAAGCCATTTATTTTTTTGCTTTCATTTTATAGCAAAATTAGATAATTTTTCCGTCAATTTCATTGGATTGCCCAAGGGCTTTTGCCAGAATTCCCAGCGCTTTTTTTTCGATTCTGGATACATAAGAGCGGGAAATATGAAGCTTTTTTGCAATTTCCTGCTGGGTATAGCTACGCTCACCCAAACCGTACCGCTTGATGATAATTTCAAGTTCCCGTGGTGTCAGGTGCGTTTTCATGTACGCAAGCATTTGTGCAATATCTGCGTCGGTACTAATGCGGTCAGCAATATCCTCCCCGTCTGTTGCTAAAATGTCCATAAAGGTAACCTCGTTGCCGTCTGTATCGTGCCCCAAACACTCATTTAGCGACACCTCCTGCTTTTGCTTTTTTCCTGCCCGAACCGTCATTAAGATTTCGTTTTCAATGCATCTTGCAGCATAAGTAGCAAGCCGCGCCTGCTTGGTATAATCAAATGTGTGAATGGCTTTAATAAGCCCAATGGTGCCAATGGAAATTAAATCGTCCTCATCGCAGCCCTCCACATGATTATATTTTTTTGCAATGTGTGCCACAAGACGCAAATTGTGTTCCACCAAGGTATCTTTCGCCTGTTTGTCCCCTTGTGCTGCCAAAGAAAGGCACTCCTTTTCCTCCGCAGCAGACAAAGGTTTTGGAAAATTATTTTGCCCTGATACATAAGAAATGAAGAAAAGTCCATATCGCAGAAAATAAAGCAGCGCCCAAAAACAAGATGAAAACATAACATCTACCTCCAAATGAAATTATGTAGCATGTATATGCTTTTTCCACTCATTTTTGCCAGTCCATGAAAAAGGATTGTAAAAACAAAAAATGTACAGCCCTGCCATGTCACAATCTGCAAAACCGTTCATAGTATATTGTAGAGATACATTCTCGAATATTAGAATATGGAGGTTCGCTATGGGAGAAAGACGCTATCCGTCGTCAGCAGCTTGCGGCGATGAATTAAAAGGTTCGGTTTGTATACATACCGATAAAGTGTACGATTCTTGCAAAGACAAGGATTGCATCGAAGATGCACGGGTATTTTTAACTGCTTGTGGCCAGGAATTGATTGACAAAGCCGTAAATGTGAAGTGCAGAAAGGCAGAAGTAATCTGGGCATTTCCCGATGTGGAGCCCATCCCATTTAATCGGGGCTATTTTACCGTTGACATTAAGTTTTTCTTCAAAATTACATTAGATGTTTATACAGGCGTAGGAAAACCCACCACAGTAGAGGGCTTAGCAAGCTTTGACAAAAAGGTGATTTTGTTCGGTTCAGAGGGTGCTGCAAAGGTGTTTGAGTCCCGCTACAGCTATAACAGCTTTGACGAGCAGCTTTGGCAAAAAACCAATATGCCCAAAGCAGTGGTAGAGGTTGTAGACCCCTTGTGTCTTGCTACCAAGGTGGTAGACTTGGACGACAAAATGTGCTGCTGCACAGACGACATTGACTTTACCACCATTCCGGAATGTATTTGCAATGTATTTGACGACCGTCTGGTATTAAGCGGCGAGCGCAAGCGTGTGTTCGTTTCCATCGGTTTGTTCTCCATTGTAAAAATTGAGCGCAGCGTTCAACTTTTGATTCCTGCCTATGATTTCTGCATACCGCAAAAGGAATGTGCTACCTCTTGCGACGACAGTCCCTGCGACTTGTTTGACAGAATCTGCTTCCCCTTTGACGAGTTTTTCCCGCCGGAACGAGAGGACGGAAATTTTGAAAACTGCAGTCACGAACACAATCGCGGCTGCTGCGATTAATTCAAAACGGCACATACGCCTTTTTAAAACAACAAAGGGCTGTAGCAAAAAATTGTTGCTACAGCCCTTTTTCATTGTGTGGTGTGCGCATTTTGCTACACCCTTTTTAGAGGGTGGACGAAAAGGGTGTAGATTGGACAAACTGAACCCACAGGGCTCCCCGAAGGCGTACAAAGCTACGCCGAGCGGTGAAGTTTGTTCAAAACACAAGGCATATTATAAAAGGAATTCGTCATTTGACGAATTCCTCCCTAACTTTTTCTTTCTATTAGCTATGCTTTTATAACAAAAAGGCTTTGCTATACCCCTTGCCTTGTGTGGTGTGCGCACTTTGCTACACCCTCTTTTTATGTTCTTGCAATTGAGATGATATAATCCTGATAACGAATGGTGTAAATTTTTTCGTTTTTCATTACATCAAAGGTAGCAAAGTCTGCAACGGAAAGGCCCATCAGCTTGACATACGCTTCCTTTTTGGTCCAAATCTCATAAAATTTAATCTGCGGTCTTCCTTTTTTTCCAAAAACATAATACTGTTCCTGCTCCGTAAAGCACCGTCTTGCAACCTTAAGATGTGTTTTGTGAATTTGCTCCACATCAATGCCTACAGGGGTGTCTGAAATGGCGCAAACTGCCAATGTTCCGGAATGACTCAGGCTAAAATGAATGTCCAATCCAACTGCATAGGGTTTTCCGCTTTTTTCCGTTTTAAAGGAAATATCCGCAGGCTCCAAATGCAGATGCCGAGCAATGCCAAAGCGAGCCAGCATCCCTGCCGCCAGTGAAAGCTTTTTTGCCGGTTCGTTTTGCAATCTGTCTATCTTCCGTTGTCGCACACGATCGCTTTGTTGATACAGCTTTAAAAAGTCCTCATCTGAAAACTGGGAAACATCGCAGCAATAAAGCTTAAGCACCAAGCACCACCTCACATTTAAAGCGTTTTGAAGGATTGTCGAAAAAATTTAAAAAAACCAGTGATTTCCCGTTGGATTTGTGGTAAAATAAATACAAAAAGACAAACCAACCAAGGAAGGAGCATTTCTATGAACATTTGGCACGACATCAACCCAAAGCGGATTACAAAAGACAATTTTATTGCCATCATTGAAATTTCCAAAGGCAGCAAAAACAAATACGAGCTGGATAAGGAAACGGGGATTTTGCGGTTGGACCGCATTTTATACACCTCCACCCACTATCCTGCCAATTACGGTTTCATCCCCCGCACCTACGCAGACGATTTAGACCCGTTAGATGTTTTGGTGCTTTGCTCTGAGGCCATTCATCCCTTGACGATGGTCAACTGTTATCCGATTGGCGTTATATCTATGATTGATAACAATCGCGCCGATGAGAAGATTATCGCTATCCCCTTTGACGATCCCAGCTACAACACATATACGGATATTTCCCAGCTCCCAACTCATGTTTTTGACGAAATGATACACTTTTTCAAGGTGTACAAGGAGCTGGAGGGAAAGCAAACCGCCGTCAGCGAAATCAAAGGCGTTAAAGACGCACAGGAAATCATCGAAAGAGCTTTGGTAAGCTATATCGATCATTATTGCAAATAAACTCCCGCGCATAAGGACTTTGCACACAGTTGCCAAAGTCCTTTTTTATTTCAAGTTCAAATTGCCTGTATTTGCCGCTTTTAAATAGGCATTGACAAATCCGTCTAAGTCGCCGTCCATGACAGCACCAATGTTGCCCACTTCAAAACTGGTTCTGTGGTCCTTTACCATGTTATAGGGATGGAATACATAAGAGCGAATCTGGCTACCCCAGGCAATGTCTTTCATGTCGCCCTTTAAATCTTCAATTTTTTCCATCTGTTCCCGCTCTGCCATTTCTACCAGCTTTGCCTTCAGCATTTTCATGGCAGTTTCGCGGTTTTGATGCTGCGAACGCTCATTCTGGCATGCCACCACAACACCTGTGGGAATGTGCGTCATACGAATGGCAGAATCCGTTTTGTTGATATGCTGACCACCGGCGCCGCTGGCGCGGAAAGTGTCTACACGAATATCCTCCGGATTGATGTGCACCTCAATGTCATCATCAATTTCCGGCATAACATCCACCGATGCAAAGGAGGTATGGCGTCTGCCGGATGCATCAAAAGGAGAAATACGCACCAGTCGATGCACACCCTTTTCGCATTTTGCATAGCCATAGGCATTGGGACCAGAAAGCTGGATGGTAACGCTTTTTACCCCTGCCTCGTCCCCTGCCAGAAAGTCCAGTGTTTCCACAGAAAATCCGCGACGCTCACCCCAACGCTGATACATGCGCAGCAGCATGGACGCCCAGTCCTGCGCCTCGGTACCACCGGCACCGGGGTGAATAGAGATGATGGCATTGTTTGCGTCATACTTTCCGGAAAGAAGCGTTTCAAGGCGCATGGTTTCCAGGTCTTCCACTAATTTTTGATATCCTTCTTCAATTTCAGGCAAAAGCGATTCATCATCCTCATCAATGGCAAGCTCCACTAAAGTTCCCATATCTTCCCACTCGCCAACCAGCGCTTCATACCGTTCCACCTTATTTTTCAGTTGTTTGGTTTCCTGCAACACCTTCTGGGAGGCTTCCAAATCATCCCAAAAGCCGTCTTTTGCAGCAATTTCTTCTAATTCATTAATTCTTGCTTTGACCTTGGGGATGTCAAAGTGAATCCCCCATTTCAAGAATATTGTGTTCCATCGATTCTATGTCCAGTCGATACTGGTCGAATGCAATGTTCAAACGATCTCATTCCCCTCTGTTACCAAATTTTTGTTGTCTTATTCCTGATTGGCACCGCAGCATTTTTTATATTTTTTGCCACTGCCGCAAGGACAAAGGTCGTTTCTGCCTACCTTATCCGTTGCTTTTCTCTGCACAGGCGCTGTTGTGCCGTCCCCTGCTGTTTCCAAAGGTTTTGCCACCTGCACACGCTCCACCGGCTTTTCAATCCTTGCATGGTAAATCAAACGCAAGGTTTCCTCACGAATGGAGGAAATCATCTCTTCAAACATATCAAAGCCTTCAAACTTATATTCCACAACGGGATCCCGCTGTCCATAAGCACGAAGGGAGATTCCGTTTTTCAGTTGGTCCATGGCGTCAATGTGGTCAATCCACTTGCTGTCCACAGCACGAAGCAGTGCCACGCGTTCAATCTCCCGCATGGTTTCTTCGCCAAACGCCTCTTCCCGCTGCGCATAATAATCGATTGCAGCGTCTACCAATTTCTCCCGGAGTTCATCCTTATCCAAATCGTCAGCATCAACACAAACCGCATCCTTTGGCAGGCAAACCCCCTCTAAATATTCCAAAAGTCCGGTAATATTCCAGCTTGCCGGATCTTCCTCTTCGCCGGTATACCGCAGCAGCGCCTCATCTGTAAAGTCATGAATCATCTTCGTAATGTTATCTTTGATGCTATCTCCGTTTAAAACAGTCTGGCGCTGAGAATAAATAACTTCTCTCTGCTGATTCATCACATCGTCATACTGCAGAACATGTTTTCTGATATCAAAGTTTCTGCCCTCAACCCGCTTTTGTGAGGTTTCAATGGCACCGGTCAGCATTTTATTTTCAATGGCTTCTGTTTCGTCAAGTCCCAGCGTGTCCACAATGCCTTTGATGCGGTCAGAGCCGAACAAGCGCATTAAATCGTCCTCTAAAGAAATAAAGAATTTTGAGCATCCGGGGTCACCCTGACGACCGGCGCGGCCGCGCAGCTGGTTGTCAATACGACGAGATTCATGCCGTTCTGTACCGATAATAAACAAACCGCCTGCTTCCCGCACGCGTGCTGCCTCCGGCGCAATTTCTTCCTTATATTGTTCCAAAAGGGAAGAAAAAGTCTTTCTTGCCTCTAAAATTTCCGGATCTTCTGTTTCTCCAAATCCTGTTGCTTCCAAAATCATTTCATCAGAAAAGCCCCGGCGCTTCATCTCGTGCTTTGCCATAAATTCAGCATTACCGCCCAGCATAATGTCCGTACCACGACCTGCCATGTTGGTGGCAATGGTCACAGCACCGAATTTGCCTGCCTGAGCAATGATTTCTGCCTCTTTTTCATGAAATTTTGCGTTTAGCACTTCGTGCTGAATGCCGTTCCGCTTTAGCATGCCCGACAAAAGCTCGGACTTTTCAATGGTAACTGTACCAACTAAAACAGGCTGCCCTTTTTCGTGACACGCTTTCACTTGTTCAACCACCGCGCGGAATTTTCCACTTTCTGTTTTATAAACCGCATCGGACAAATCCTTCCGCGCCAATTCCTTGTTGGTGGGAACCACAATAACATCCAGCTTATAGATTTCCTGAAATTCAGATTCTTCCGTCTGTGCCGTACCGGTCATACCGGAAAGCTTGGTGTAGAGCCTAAAATAATTCTGAAAAGTGATGGTTGCCAGGGTCTTGCTTTCCCGTTCAACCTTCACATGTTCCTTAGCCTCAATTGCCTGATGCAACCCATCGCTATACCGACGACCAAACATCATTCGGCCGGTAAACTCATCAACAATAATCACCTGACCGTCCTTAACCACATAGTCACGGTCACGAGCCATGGTGCCGTTTGCTTTCAGCGCCTGATTGATGTGATGAGAAAGCGTCATATTTTCCGGGTCTGAAAGATTTTCCAAATTAAAAGCCCGTTCTGCCTTTTCAATACCTGCTTTTAAAAGGGTTGCAGTTTTTGCTTTTTCATCAATTAGGTAATCAGCATGAATATCCTCATCCGATACCTTCGTGTCGCTTTCTGTCACGCGATGTGCTTTCAGCGTCTTAACAAAGCGGTCCACCACCTGATAAAGCTCGGTGGATTTGTCGCCCGCACCGGAAATAATAAGAGGCGTTCTTGCCTCGTCAATTAAAATCGAGTCCACCTCGTCCACAATGGCAAAATTCTGCCCACGCTGTACCATCTGTTCTTTATAAATAACCATGTTATCACGAAGATAATCAAAGCCAAACTCATTGTTGGTACCATAGGTAATGTCTGCAAGGTATGCGTCCTTTCTGTCTTCCGGCTCTACCTCATGGATAATCAGCCCCACAGAAAGTCCCAAATATTTAAACACCTTGCCCATCCATTCACTATCACGCTTTGCAAGGTAATCATTCACCGTTACAATATGCACACCTTTGCCGGAGAGCGCATTGAGGTAAGCGGGCAAGGTGGAAACCAGCGTTTTACCCTCACCGGTTTTCATTTCTGCAATTCTGCCCTGATGGAGAATAATACCACCCAGTACCTGCACATAAAAATGCTTCATGCCCAAAACGCGCCAGGATGCCTCGCGCACAGTTGCAAACGCCTCAGGAAGCAAGTCATCCAGCGTTTCTCCCTGCAAAAGACGCCCGCGGAATTCTGCTGTTTTCCCTTTTAGTTCTTCCTCTGAAAGCGCAGAAAATTCCTCCTCCAGCACCATGACCTTGTCGGCAATGGGGCGAATCCGTTTCAGCTCTCTGTCGCTATATGAGCCTACCAATTTTTCTATCAATTTCTTCAAAAGTTTCACCTCAATTACAAAATTAAAACCACAAAAATCCAACTTTTAGTATATCACAAATCCATTCTTGTGTCAAAGTTTTCTGGAAATTTAATGATTTGTTTATAAATTTTCCAAAAATAGTTGACAATTTCCTTTTTTTTATGGTATCATATGCTTTACATAGTTTGCCTGGTTTTACAGGTTTTATTATGAATCAAAAACGGAGGTTTTTTATGAAAAACACAAAACGAATTCTTGCATTGTTATTATCGGTACTAACTATGCTGACTTTTGTCGGTTGCGGCAATACGCAAACCGGTGAAAAAACACTGAAAATTGGTCTTGTTAAGCTGATGGACCACCCGTCTTTAAACGAAATTAACGATTCCATTAAGGCAGAGTTTGAAGCACTCGGCACCAAGGTGGAAATTATAGAAAAAAACGCCAATGGTGAGCCTTCGACGCTCCCATCCATTATGCAAAACTTAGTGGGCGCAGGTGTGGATATGATTATCCCAATTACTACCCCCGCGGCGCAGGCAGCGGCTGCTGCAACTTCTACCATTCCCATTGTGTTTGCAGCTGTCAGCACACCGATTGAGGCAGGACTTACTTCCTCTATAGAAGCACCTGATAAAAATGTAACCGGCGTTTCCGACGCCGTTCCCGTAGAAGACATTTTTAAATTAGCAAGCGTGTTAACACCGGATGTAAAAACCTTCGGTATGTTTTATAACTCCGGCGAGGTCAACTCCGTTGCAACCGTTGCCGAGGCAAAAGCGTATTGCGATGCAAACAACATTCCTTATAAGGAATCCACCATATCTGCTACTGCTGACATTCAGCAAACCGCAACTGTTTTGGCAGAGGATGTAGATGCAATCTTCATTCCTACCGATAACATGGTGGCATCTGCAATGCCCACCTTTATCAGCGTGACAAACGGCGCGAAAATTCCTGTTTATGCCGGAGCAGACTCTTTGGTGAAGGATGGCGCTTTTGCAACCGTGGGAATCAACTACACATTGCTTGGTCAGCAGGTTGCTCAAATGGCAGACAAGATTTTAAAGGGCGAGAAAACCATTGCTGAAACACCGATTGAGGTTATGAAAGAATATGCGAACATGGTTAACATGGCACAAGCAAAGTTCTTAGGAATTGAAATTTCGGAAGATGTAAAAGCAAATTTAACCGTTTTGGTTGACTAAATAATTTTAAAAGCCCGCTATATGGCGGGCTTTTTTTGTACGCGCTATTGAAAAAAGGAAACTTTTGTAGTACAATGAAATTATATAAATAAAAGAAGGCGGGTTGTCCATGAACATTCGTTCTATGATAGAAGAAACGGAAGAAAAAACCTTATCTCCATATGCACAACTGTCAAAAAATTCATTGGGCAGATGTCATCCCATGGCAGAATGTGACATCCGCACCGCATTTCAGCGGGACAGAGACCGGGTCATCCATGCAAAATCCTTTCGTCGCTTAAAGCACAAAACCCAAGTGTTCTTAGCGCCTGCAGGGGACCACTACCGCACGCGACTGACGCACACCATGGAGGTTTCTCAGATTGCCCGCACCATTGCCCGCGCCCTTTCTCTAAACGAGGATTTAACCGAGGCAATTGCCTTGGCGCATGACTTAGGGCACACACCCTTTGGACATTCCGGAGAATTTGTTTTGGATGAAATTTGCACAAACGGGTTTCGCCATTATGAACAAAGCTTGCGCGTCATCGACTTTTTGGAACACAACACAGGACTAAACCTGACCTTTGAAGTGCGGGACGGCGTTTTAAATCATGCCGGAGATTGCGAAGCAAAAACATTAGAGGGAAAAATCATTAAGCTTGCAGACCGCATTGCCTATATTAACCACGACATTGACGACGCGGTGCGGGGCGGTATTATCTGCGCTGATGCCATTCCTAAAAGCTGCACAAACATCTTAGGTAAAACCCACGGAGACCGCATCAACACCATGATTCGTGACATTGTAAATGCCAGCTTTCAAAAGCCTTATATCCGCATGACAGAAGAGGTAGAAAGCGCTATGATGGCGCTTCGCGATTTTATGTTTGACGCGGTTTATACCAATGTGGCAGCAAAAGGAGAAGACAAGAAAGCACAAAATGTAATTTTCACATTGTTTGACACCTTTATGAAACATCCGGAGAAAATGTCCCCGGATACCAAGGAAATGATAGACCGGTTCGGACTGGAACAAACCGTAACAGACTACATAGCAGGCATGACGGATAATTACGCAATTTATCAGTTTAACGAGTTATTTGTGCCAAAAAAATGGATGGTAAATTAACATAAGAGGAGAATAAAAATGGAATATGTGTATAGACCAAAAGGCGTCTGCTCCATGCAGATTAAGTTTGAGATAGGAGAAGACGGCATTGTAAAAAACATTCAGTTCTTAGGCGGCTGCAGCGGCAACACCCAAGGAGTTTCAAGATTAGCAGAAAACCGCAAGGCAGATGAGGTAATTTCCTTGCTTTCCGGTATTCGTTGCGGCGGAAAGGGCACCTCCTGTCCTGACCAGTTGGCAAAAGCGCTGAAAGAGGCAATTGGCTGATGCACTCCCTTATGACACATTGTGACATCTGTCCCAGAAATTGTGGCGCAAACCGGCAAAATGGCACACTTGGCACATGCCGTTCCAAAGATGCCCTCTCTGTTGCGCGGGCTGCCCTTCATATGTGGGAGGAGCCGTGTATATCCGGTGAAAACGGATCCGGCACGGTGTTTTTTACGGGCTGCAATTTAGGATGTGTCTATTGTCAAAATGCCGCTATATCCCGCGGAAACGCAGGAACAGAAATTACACAAGACCGCCTTGTAGAAATTTTCTTTGAATTGAAAGACCAGGGTGCGCACAATATTAATCTTGTAACACCCACACATTTTCTGCCGTCTGTGCTTGCGGCAATCAAAAAAGCCAAGGACCAAGCCATTGGCATTCCCTTTATTTATAACTGTGGCGGATACGAAAAGGTCGAAATGCTAAAGCACGCCGAAGGGCTAATTGATATTTATCTGCCGGACTTTAAATATATGTCCTCCGCCCTCTCTTTAAAGTATTCTTATGCTCCCAACTATGCCCAGGTGGCAAAAGCTGCCCTTTGCGAAATGGTGCGGCAAAAGCCAGAATGCGTCTTCGACGAAAACGGCTTAATGAGCGCAGGTGTTATGGTGCGCCACATGATGCTGCCGGGACAATTAAAGGACGCAAAAGCTGTGGTTGCTTATCTTTTAAACACCTATGGGGATAGCATTTATTTAAGCATTATGCAACAATACACCCCACCAAAAGATATTGAAACCAAATTTCCCGAGCTGTGTCAAACCGTTGGAGAAAAAGAATACGAAAAATTAATTGACTATGCCATTTCCATTGGCTGCACAAATGCATTTGTGCAGGAGGGAGGCGCTGCCAGTGACAGCTTTATTCCCAATTTTGATGGATTTGGCGTAAACATGAAAGGAAAAAATGTATGATAAAGCATATTGTAATGTGGAAACTCAAAGACACTGCCGAGGGGGCTCCCAAGGCAGAAAATGCAAAGAAGATGAAAGAGATGTTGCTGGCTTTGCCCCCTGTCATTCCTCAAATTATATCTCTTGAGGTGGGCATCAATGAAAACGGCGGCGAGTATGATGCCGTTTTGGTTACAGAATTTGCCTCTTATGAGGATTTAAAAACATATGACCAGCACCCTGCACACCAACAAGTACGCGCCTTTGTCGGTTCTGTTGCAGCAGGACGCGCTGCCGTTGACTTTACGATAGCGCGATAGGAAATCGAAAGATATACGAATTAAACAGATAATTTTTGTTTTCTTCACAAAAAACTTGCATTTGTCTTTTTTTTCGTGTAATATATTGCATGAAGAAACACTGCACGGACGCGGGAGGATATTGTAATGGACAAAATATATAGAGTTGGAATTATTGGCTGCGGAAGAGTTGCAAACAAATATCATATGCCATCACTTAAAAAACTTGAAAATGTAGAGCTTGTGGCGTTTTGTGACCTGATACAAGAACGCGCAGAGAAGGCAAAGGCGGATTACGGCACGCAGGACGCAGTGGTTTATACCGATTACAAAATGCTTTTAGCCGACAAATCCATTGATGTTGTTCATGTTTGTACCCCCAATCGCTCCCACAGCTTTATTACGATAGATGCACTAGAGATGGGCAAACATGTCATGTGTGAAAAACCCATGGCAAAAACTTATCAAGAGGCAAAAGCAATGCTGGACGCTGCAAGACGCACAGGCAAGAAACTAACCATCGGATACCAAAGCAGACACAGCGATCCGGCAAAATACATAAAAAACGCCTGCGAAAGCGGCGCCCTGGGCGAAATTTATTATGCAAAAGCTCTGGCTATAAGACGCAGAGGCGTTCCTACATGGGGTGTGTTTTTAGACAAGGAAGAGCAAGGCGGCGGTCCACTGATTGACATTGGAACCCACGCCTTAGACCTAACGCTTTGGCTGATGAACAATTATAAGCCCAAAATGGTAATGGGTACTTCCTATCAGAATATTACCAACAGAGCAGAAAACATGGATAATTACGCAGGAGATTGGGATCCGGAAAAAATCTCTGTTGAGGATGCTGCCTTTGGATTTATCGTAATGGCAAATGGCGCAACAATTGTTTTAGAATCCAGCTGGGCACTAAACATTGCAGACCCTATTGAAGCAAAATGTGTTCTGTGCGGTACAGAAGCAGGAGCAGACATGTTTGACGGCGCGCGCATCAATGGTGTTAGGGACGGCAAACAATATCTGGACAAGGCTCCTGTAGAAACCGGAAACAGCGCTACCAGCAAGCAACGAGAAATGGCTGCATGGATTGAGGCAATTGACAAAGATATTGACCCCGTTGTCTTGCCCGAGCAGGCATTGGTTGTTACCAAGATTTTAGAAGCAATCTATGAATCTGCCAAAACAGGAAAACCGGTTTATTTTAACGATTAAACAAACAGTTTGCGGCACAGTGACTTCTGCACTGTGCCGCATTTGTTTATTTAAAACAAATGATATTTTTCCGGAATAGCATGATGAAAAAGAAAAAAACTATTGACAAACCAAAAAGAAACTGTTATAATAAGTTCGTTATCCAGCGAATGAGGAGAGGTGTCCGAGCGGTTTAAGGAGCTGGTCTTGAAAACCAGTGATGCGCAAGCACCGAGAGTTCGAATCTCTCCCTCTCCGCCACAAATTTATATTGCTTTTAATTTCAGTTTGGAGATGTACTCAAGTTGGCTGAAGAGGCGCCCCTGCTAAGGGTGTAGGTCGGGTAACCGGCGCGAGAGTTCAAATCTCTCCATCTCCGCCAAAAAACGCAAACGGCTTATGCTGTTTGCGTTTTTTTGTATTGTGATTTAATCGTGAATGCCGGTTATTGGCAAAAGAGAGACGCTTGCGAGCGCTGCCAGTGGCAGATTGAGCGAGCAATAAGGAGTGGCAGTAACACGGCAAATCCGAGCAGCTCGTCTGCGATGGATGAGCCGATGTTACAACAGTGCCCCTTGGGGCAAATCTCTCCATCTCCGCCAAAAAAGAGATAATTTTACTGTCGGTAAAATTATCTCTTTTTCAATGAAATTGACTCGATTGATTTTTCTAATTATTTCTCATTTTCTTTAAAAAATTCTTCAATAATGCTTATTACAATATTATTAAAGCTTGTGTCATGCTTCTTTGCAAGTTCGTTCAGTTTTTCAGCCAAGTCGTCCGTAATATACAGTGTTTTATATCCAGCTTTAACCTTCTTTTTTGTTTCTCTCGGTGTAAATGCCATATCAATCATCCTCATATCATATATTATATATATTATATGATAAAATTAGATTTTATAATATATTAGAAATTTCTATTGTAATTTTAAAATTAATATGATAGAATAATCTTCAAGAGGTGATAAAATGGATATAAAACTCGATATATTTGCAGGCGCTGTGTCGGATGCAATAAACTCGGCTATACAAAATATTCATATTGATACGGATGATGTCATTAACTCTGTTGCTCTTACTGCGTTAAATGAAATAATGTGTGTTATTCAAAACACAGAGATTGAAGATGACTTTGATGTGGTAGAGGAGATCGTCTGTATCCTTGAGAAATATAATATCAACACAGGTGGTCGGCACAGTTTTTGAAAGCAAAACTGTGTCGCTTTATTCTATGATATAAAAACAAATAAAATGGTCTGGCATAATTGCCAGACCATTTATAATTCTTATTTAAAATATCTCTTTAAAAGTCCTTCTAAACCTCTACCGTGTC
>JAZPYM010000103.1:0-7769 GCA_045544215.1 Congzhengia sp. | reverse complement strand
GCATATTCCCCATCGTGAATATAACCGCCCTTTAAAAGAGAATTATCTTCACAGTGGGCACAAATAACCTTACCCAGTTTTTTTGCCTGTTCCATGGCAGCAAGCATTACACAATCCTCCTGCACACCGCTGCCATCATCGGTAAATGCCACAACATCCTCTGCTATATCCGCCATATCGGAAAGTGCTTTTCCCGCCCGCTCCATTGTAATGGTGCCGTAAGGAAAAATGCGAATTTTCGGGGAGTTCCCAATGCATTTTAATTGGGCGCGGAGGCTTTCTTTCGTATCCGGCGCAGGAGAAAGATTGGGCATGGGGCAAACTGCCGTATAGCCACCTGCCATAGCAGAAGCCACCCCTGTTTCTATCGTTTCTTTATATGCAAAACCCGGCTCACGAAAATGCACATGCACATCCGCAAATGCGGGGAACGCCACATAATCGTCCATTTTTAAGATTTCCACACCGGTGGCGTCCTTGCCCGCAATTACCGGACTTTCCTCCCCCGTTTGAAACAGCGTTGCACCCTTGAGCAAATAAGTCATAAAAACCTCCTGCCTTTCCGTTCCGGCACAGAATATAAGGGATTTTTAAAATAAAAAGCCCTATCAACACCGACAGGGCTTGTACGCACAAAAGCATACAGATACGCAAAGCTTCCGTATCCGCTAACCATATATAACCTTGCCGGCATCTCTGTACCACTTAAAGATTTTTTCTGCACTAAATTATATCATACAATCTATTTTCTGTCAACCGATTTTCAAGAAATGTTTTGATAAATTTTAATCTTACTTCGTCTCCTGCAAATAGGCAGCAAAACCAGCTTTTCCCATTTCGGTAACCGGCTTTATCCAGCGTTTTGAAACAAAATGTCGCAAACAAAGCACAGATTTTAAACAATCCTCAAAAATATAGCTGCAAGCAAACACAACCACAAAGGGAAGGTTTAGTACAAATGCCGCCAGAAAAGTCACAGGTAGGGAGATGCCCCAAAGACAGAGAAAATCATATTTCACGCCGGTTTTGGTGTCTCCACCAGAACGAAACACGCCTACAATGGTTACATAAGGAATATTTCTGATTGGAAGCTCAATGGCATACACCAGCATAATGCCCATGGCTGCTGCCAAAGTTTTATCCGAAATTTTTCCACCCATATTGAAAATATGAATCAACGGTTCACGGAAAAAGATAATCAAAACGCCTATAACCACTCCTGCAGCCGGCACCAAAAGCATAAATCTGCGAGCATCTGCAAGCGCCCGTTTGATGTTGCCTGCGCCAATATTCTGCCCCACCATAACGCAGCCGGCATTGTTAAATCCTACAAAAAATGCAAAGGCAATATTTTCAAAGGTACGCAAAATAGTAATCGCCGCAGAATATTCATAGCCGAGATTTGAGAAAATAATGTTATTGCAAATGGTACCAAGGCCCCATAAAGACTCATTTACAATTACAGGTGTGGCTTTTTTATAAAAATCCAACACCATCTTTTTTGTAAACCCAAACATCTGGTGCGTAGGTGCAAAAAAGACATCATCCCGCACCAGAGCCATCACGACATAAATAATAATCGGTCCAGACCAGGCAGAAATCACTGTTGCAACAGCAGCGCCCTCAATGCCCAAAGCAGGCAGACCAAAGCTGCCAAAAATCAGGCCATAGTCCAAAAAGGCGTTGGCAATGGTCGTAAAAAACGCCACATACATCGGCAGTTTTACGCGCATGGTAGAACGCAAAACCGTGCAGGCAATCATGTTCACCCCAATGGCAGGATAGGAAAAGACTGCGATTTTAAGATATCTGCAGCCGGCATCTATCACCTGGGTGTCGCGGTTAAAAATACGGATAATCTGTGACGGAAACCCGTATCCCAAAATCATAAATACCAAGGATACCAAAAGCACCGAAGACACCGCAATGCCATAGGTTTTCACAATGCCATCCTGATTTTCTTCCCCAAAATATTGCGCAAAAAACACAGATGCCCCTGAACAAATACCAAACAGCACCATGTTTAAAAACCAGCTGCACTGCCCTGCCATACCTACAGCAGCAAGACTGATATCCCCCAGCTGCCCTACCATCAGCGTATCCACTAAAGCAAAGGAGCTGGTTAACAAATTCTGAACGGCAATGGGAATAGCAAGAGACAAAACAGCGCTCCAAAACCGCTTCCCGCCCAATAATTTTTGCAACATATATGTCCTCCGAGTTTTTTCGTTTTTTCCAAAACGATTTCCAAAAAAATAGTGCATACAAGCTTTTGCCTTATGCACTATTTTTAAATACATCCATTATTTTACGCCAAACAACAATTCGCTATAAGTAGGATAAGGCCAATATTTTTCGCCCACAAGAGTTTCTAACTCATCTGCATCTGCCCTTGCTTCCTGCATATCCACAAAAATGGTATTTTTGTAGTAGGCTGCAAGGCGCTGTGCATCACCCTCATAATCGCTGACCGCCACCATATCTGCCTGCAGCTTTTCTGCTTTTTTATAAAGGCATGCAGAAAGCTGGGACAGCTTTGTAATCAGTTCAGTTTCCACTTCGCTATTAATGTCTGAAGATAAGGATTTTTTCATAACGGCAATCTCACTTAAATCCTTTATGTAAGCACAAACCGCAGGAATAATATCTTTTTTAATCATCTCCAGCATTGTCAGCGCCTCAATGTTAATGGTCTTGCTGTAGCTCTCAAACAAAATTTCCAGTCTGGAGCGCATTTCCACTTCCGTAAAAATATGGTGCTTTGCAAAGAGCGCCACATTCTTCTCAGAAACAAAGTAAGGCAATGCCTCGGCGGTGGTTTTTAAATTTAACAATCCCCGTCTTTCTGCCTCTTCTTCCCATTCCTTGCTGTAGCTATTGCCGCTGAACACAATGCGCTTATGCTTTTCAACGGTTGCTTTAATAACGGAATGTAAATCCTCTTCAACAGTTGGGCTTTGCTCCAGCGCATCTGCAAACTGGCAAAGTGCCTCTGCCACAATGGTGTTTAATACCACATTGGCATCGGAAATAGAGCTTGCCGAGCCCAGCATACGAAATTCGAATTTATTTCCTGTGAAAGCAAAGGGAGATGTGCGGTTTCTATCTGTTGCATCCTTAGAAATCTTCGGAAGAACAGAAACACCTACCTCAAACTCCTCTTTTCCGTGGTGCACATAATTCTCATCCTCACGGATAATGGCGTCTAAAACTGCCTCTAATTCTTCACCTAAAAACATAGAAACAATCGCAGGCGGCGCTTCATTTGCGCCTAAGCGATGGTCATTTCCCGCGGTGGCAACAGAAATCCTGAGAAGCTCTTGATACTCATCTACTGCCTTAATGACGGCAGACAAAAACAACAAGAACTGCGCATTGTCCATAGGAGAATCTCCCGGCTCCAAAAGGTTTACACCGGTGTCTGTGCACAAAGACCAGTTGTTGTGCTTACCACTGCCATTCACGCCGGCAAACGGTTTTTCATGAAGCAGACATACCAGCCCATGACGAAGGGCAATCTTCTGCATCATCTCCATGGTAATCTGGTTGTGGTCTGCTGCAATATTTGTTGTTGTGAAAATAGGCGCAAGCTCGTGCTGCGCAGGAGCCGCCTCATTGTGCTCTGTTTTTGCCAAAACGCCTAACTTCCAAAGCTCTTCATCCAATTCCTTCATGAATGCGCTGACTCTGGGCTTAATGGTACCAAAATAATGGTCATCCATTTCCTGCCCCTTGGGCGGCATAGCACCAACTAAGGTTCTGCCTGTAAAAATCAGGTCCTTGCGCTTATCATACATTTCCCGCTCAACCAAAAAATATTCCTGCTCCGGACCAACAGTGGTAATGACTCGTTTCACATCGTTTTTCCCAAACAATCTTAAAATACGAAGTGCCTGCACATTCAGCGCTTCCATAGAGCGCAAAAGGGGTGTCTTTTTATCCAGTGCTTCTCCACCGTAAGAATAAAATGCGGTGGGAATACAAAGTGTATCGTCTTTAATAAATGCATAGGAGGTAGGGTCCCAGGCGGTATAGCCTCTCGCCTCAAAGGTTGCCCGCAAGCCGCCTGACGGAAAACTTGACGCATCCGGCTCGCCCTGCACCAGCTCTTTCCCCGAAAATTCCAAAATTACGCCGCCATTGTCCACCGGCGTAATAAAGCTGTCGTGCTTCTCCGCCGTAATACCTGTCAAAGGCTGAAACCAATGGGTATAGTGTGTTGCACCATGCTCCACTGCCCAATCCTTCATCGCTGCGGCAACCACATTTGCAATACTCTTATCCAGGGGCTTTCCGATTTTCACAGTTTTTTTCAATGCACGATATGTATCCTTTGGCAACCGCTGACGCATGGTTTTGTCATTAAAAACCAAAGAACCAAAAATTTCAGGTATATTTGCCACAGTAAGTTCCTCCCTTATATGTCTGTGTTGTTTTTTCTGTTTTAAAAAAAGGCACCGCAAAACGAGTTCCGTTTCGCAGCGCCTTTGCTGTTCACGCATTTTATTATACGCCTGCCGGGAAAACTTGTCAAGTAGTTTTTTCTTTATTTAAAGAAAAACATTGAAAAACCTTGAAAAAATTGGTATAATAAAGTAGGTATGATTTTGTTTAAGATTTTAAAAAGGGGAGGTGCTTTATATGAATCAAATTTTAATAGTCAGCGAGCAAAAAAACGCCGCCGCTTTGTCAGACGCTATTTTCCGCGTAACCGACTGTGTTTCAGAGGTTGTCTCCTCTATGCAAGAGGCACGAAACACAAAAACATTAGCACAATTTGATTGCATTCTCATCAGCACCCCCACGCAAGATGAAGAAACCCTTTGTTTTGCCCGCCATTGTGCAAAAACCACCCGGGCAGGCATTTTGCTTTTAGTAAAAGAAGACCTTACAGACGAACAAAAAAAGTCTATTGCAAACCTGGGCATTTTTGTAACAAAGCAAAGCATTCACACTACCTCTTTATGCAAAATCATAAAGCTTTTGGCGTCCCAATCCTGTCAACCTGAGGGAATTCGCGGATCGTATGAAGCGTTGCAGAAAAAAATAGATGAAATGCGCATGATTGACAGAGCAAAAAATGTGCTGATGGAGCGTCTCCTTTTTTCCGAGGAGCAGGCATATCACTACATCACAAAACACGCCATGGATATGCGGGTAACCAAGGAAAAGGTTGCCCAGGCGGTTTTATACACCTACGGCGGCACAGACCCTTTAAAAAAAGAACCCTGACATTTCATGACAAAACCCCTGCCATACCTTGACAAAAAGCAGAAAAACTGATATAATAAACAAAGTTTTTATGCAGAAAGGGATAACCATGCCGAAGTTTTTTGTGGATAGAAAAAACATCCAAAACGGACAGACGAATATTGTTGGCGGCGATGTGACACACATCACAAAAGTGTTGCGACTGTCACAAGGTGACACACTGACTTTATGCGACGGCGAGGGAACGGATTACGATGCCGAAATCATATCCGTCAGCAAAGAGGAAATTTTCCTCAAAATCAAGGATGCAACGCCATGTATTGCCGAACCAACCCTGTCTGTTACGCTGTTTCAGGGACTTCCCAAGCAGGGAAAAATGGATTATATCATCGAAAAATGCACAGAACTGGGTATTTCCCGCATTGTGCCTGTCAGCTTTCATCGATGCGTTGCCGCAGTAAAGGATAAAAAGGCAGAAGAAAAAAAGCTGTCCCGCTTTCGTAAAATTGCAGCAGAATCCGTAAAGCAATGCGGCAGAGGTATTATTCCTGAGGTCACCGGCGTGATGACGCCAAAAGAGGCGGTAGCGCTTGCAAAATCTTTGGATTTGTCCATCGCAGCCTATGAAAACGAACGCCAGGTTTCGCTGAAAACGGTTCTGGAAAGTCACACGCCAAAAAGCGTGGGTATTTTCATTGGTCCTGAGGGTGGCTTTGAAGCAGAGGAAATCAAACTGTTTGCAGAAAACAACATTCCTGCCGTCACTCTGGGACGACGGATTTTGCGCACAGAAACTGCAGGTTGTGCTGTTTTGACTGCTGTGATGTATGCATATGACGAATTAAAGTAAATGATTTTTGCTCGGCTTGCCCGACTGAGCGCACTTAATATTCATGGGCAGAAAGGTATTGGAATAAAATGAAGAACTTTATGACAAAACAAGAAAGAGAGAAAATCTCCAACAGACTGCTTTTAAACTTTGGAGTTGTGCTTTGCGGTGCATTGGTTATGCTTTATGTGTATAATTTTGTCAACGCAGGCTATGTGATAGAGGCGCAAAACACCATCGGAGTGATTGGAATTTTAGCAGCGATTGCTGCAGTTGTGTTTTTTATTTTGGGTAACAAAAGTCACCCGAAAATGAAAAATTACAGTGGCTTGTTTCTCGGCATCGTAATTGCTGCCCTGGTTACATACGCGCCCAACATTCCTTTTGTTGCAAATTTGATTCCTGCATTAAATGCAAAAAGCGCAATTGTTTTGGTATTTTTACTGTTGCTGGCATACTTTGTTGTGTTCGCCGTTGTCAGCGGCATCATTTTAAAAACCCATCCGGAAGCACCTGCTGAAAAGAAAAAAATTCAGCATGCAAAAGGAAAAAAGAAGAGAAAATAATAAATTACAAAAGAGAGGATATAAACTATGTTTCGTTTTGACTACATTCACAACACTGACCCTGAAATTGCAAGCGTTATTGCAGAAGAGCTGGAACGCCAAAATCGCAACATTGAGCTGATTGCATCAGAAAACTGTGTTTCTGAAGCGGTAATGGCTGCCATGGGTTCTCCTTTAACCAACAAATATGCAGAAGGTTATCCCGGCAAGCGCTATTATGGCGGTTGCGAAATCGTGGATAAAGCAGAAACTCTGGCGATTGAGCGGGCAAAAGCGTTGTTTGGCGCAGAGCACGCCAATGTGCAGCCCCACTCCGGTGCCAGCGCAAACCTTGCCGTTTGCTTTGCAGCGCTTACACCCGGTGACACCATTCTTTCCATGGACTTGTCCCACGGCGGACACCTTTCTCATGGAAGTCCTGTAAATATTTCCGGCAAATATTTTAACATCGTTCCCTACGGCGTTAGTGAAAAAGACGAGAAAATTGATTATGATGCAATTTTAAAAATGGCAAAGGAATGCAAACCAAAGCTGATTATCGCCGGTGCCAGTGCATACCCCAGAACCATTGACTTTGCTCGCTTTGGTGAAATTGCAAAAGAGGTTGGCGCCTATCTTTTGGTAGATATGGCGCACATTGCAGGCTTGGTTGCTGCAGGGCTTCATCCCAATCCTGTTCCCTATGCTGATTTTGTAACAACCACCACCCACAAAACCTTGCGCGGACCAAGAGGCGGCTTGATTTTGTGTCGCGAGGAATATGCAAAAATGATTGACAAAGCCATTTTCCCCGGTATTCAAGGCGGTCCTTTAATGCATGTGATTGCATCAAAGGCAGTTTGCTTTAAAGAAGCATTAACCCCTGAATTTAAGGAATATCAAAAGCAGATTGTGAAAAACGCAGCCGTTTTGGCAGACACCTTAACAAAGCATGGGTTCCGTTTGGTTTCCGGCGGCACAGACAATCACTTGATGCTGGTGGATTTAACCAACTTTGGTGTAACCGGTAAAGAAGCTGAAAAGCGTCTTGACGAGGTGCGCATTACGGTTAACAAAAACACCATTCCCTTTGAAACACAAAGTCCCTTTATTACCAGCGGTATTCGTATCGGCACCCCTGCCGTTACCTCTCGTGGTATGAAGGAAGATGACATGGTGGAAAT
>JAZPYM010000102.1:0-19099 GCA_045544215.1 Congzhengia sp. | reverse complement strand
AAGAGTTCGTCTGCCATAACATCTGTAGCCTTTAAGTATGCATAATCTGTAACATAGATTGCGTTAACATCAGCATTTCTGGGGCCAGCAAATGTGATTTTGTCAGCGAGGTTTACTAACAATTCTTCAACAAGCATTGCTGCTGTGTAAGGAACAGCAGGTGTTCCAGCGTTGTTGTCATCGTCATATGTAAGACCATTCAAACCATCGATATCGTCTAAGTCAGTAGCAACTGTTGCGTCAACTGCTTTACCGTTGTAGTAAAGTGTGTAACCAGCAGCAGCAACATCAATTTCCTGATCTTTGTTGTTTGCATCAATGTATTCGAATTTTGTGCCATTGAAGCTTTCGAATGTTACATCTGCAGCAGCAAGTGTTGTTTCTGTAACAGACTTAGCATCAACTACAGCTGCAAGAATCTTCCAGTTATCAAGGTCTTCATCTTCAGCAATGTAAGCTTCAACTGTGTAGCCGATATCTAAATCAGCTGCACCAGCAAACAATACTAAATCGTTAGAACCGTCAGCACCTAAGATGTCGTAGATACCATTTGTCATGTAAACAAGATCTCTAGCAGCATAGTCATATGCGCTTGTTAAGTGCAATTTAACCTGCGGATTTGCAGGATCCTTACGAAGAGCAACATTGTTCTTCGCTGTATCAAGAACTGTAGCTTTTACCTTGTAGATTTCGTTTGTGTAGGTAAGAAGTGTTCTTAACTCTGTGTTGTTCTTACCATCGAATACAACGTATTCATCATCTTCCGGCTTCGGAGCATAGTAAGAAACGTCTACCAAAGGAGTTGTCAATGCATTGTAGATAACCTGTGCAACGATTTCTCTTGTTGCAGCTTTGCCACCGTCAAATGCAGATGCGTTAGCAAGAACGCCCTTCTGACCAGCAACCTTTAAGTAACCTGTGGGATAGCCACCGTTTTCAGCACGCTGTGCAATTCTCTCATAACCTAAAGCTCTGAGAACCATTACAACTGCATCCTGGAACTTAACGGAAGCTTCGGGGTCAAATTTGTTGTCGCCAACACCCTTGATGATGTCGCTTGCAACACCCCATGCAATGTAACCTGCTGCCCAGTAGTCAGCAGCTACGTCATCGAAGCTTGCGCCACCAGCAGCCTGTGCGATAGCTACTTCGCCTTTTGCTCTACAAACCATAGCAACCATTTCAGAACGCTTAATGTTGTTTTTGGGATTGAAGTTGCCTTCGCCATCACCTTCTACAACACCAAGGCCGGAAAGGACTTCGATAGCTTTGTAGTAGCTGTTTGTCGCGTCTACGTCAGCGTAAGCTGCAGATACACTAACAGCTGCAAAAGAGCTGATGAGCATTGCAAGCGTTACGATAACGGAAACTAATTTTTTGAGATTTTTCATAACGTCTCAAATCCTCCCTTATAATAAATTTAATTTAAAATCGAAAGAGATGGGTTTTTTGCCAAGGTTGTTCCTCTTTCAAAAACAACAATGACAATGCGATGGGCATACACCCATCATTACTATACACTGATTATATCACTTGTTTTTGATATAGTCAATGAAAAAATTGTAGTTGTAATAAAAATGTAAAATTTCTGACAAATATTACATATTTATTGCAACTTTTTTATGCAAACGCACTAAGTGCGGTGTTGCTGTGCATTACTTTTCCTGTTTTGCTTCCTTATATAATATACTATGCTTGATAAAGTCGCGGAACAGGGGGTGCGGTCTGTTGGGACGAGATTTGTATTCCGGATGGAACTGCACACTAACATGCCAGGTGTTCTTTGAAACCTCGGCAATTTCGCAAAGAAGTCCGTCAGGAGATTTTCCTGAGAAAACCATGCCCTCTGCTTCCAAGCGATCCCGATATGCGTTGTTGACCTCGTACCGATGGCGATGACGCTCAAAAATTTCCTTTTCCTCATAAGCGCTGTACGCTTTGGTGTTGTCGTCCAGCACGCAAGGATATTTTCCAAGGCGCATGGTGCCACCCAGCTTATCCAGATCTTTCTGACCGGGCATAATATCAATCACCGGCGATGTTGTGCCGGGGTCAACCTCTGTAGAGTTCGCGGTTTTCAGTCCAAGCACGGTGCGCGCATATTCAATAACCGCAATCTGCATTCCCAAGCAAATGCCAAAGTAGGGAATGTTGTTTTCACGAGCATATCGACAAGAAAGAATCATGCCCTCAATGCCTCTGTCGCCAAAGCCGCCAGGAAGAATGATGCCATCCACGCCGCCGAGGCACTCCTCTATCGTTTCTTCCGAAACAGATTCAGCATTTACCCATTTGATGTGTACATCGGCGTTGTTGGATACGCCGCCATGCTTTAATGCTTCTACAACGCTGAGGTAGGCATCTCTTAAAACAACATATTTGCCAACCAACGCAATGGTGACACTCTTTTTCAAGTTCTTAGAGCGTTCCACAAATTTTTCCCAATCGTAAAGGTTGGGCTTGGGATCACGAAGTCCCAATTTTTTCAACGCCACCTTTGCCAGTCCCTCGCGCTCCATCATCAGCGGAATTTCGTAAAGGATATCTGCATCGAGATTCGGGATGACTGCTTCCGGCGGGATGTTGCAGAACAGAGACAATTTATTGATAATGTCTTCGTCCAGCTCACGCTCTGCACGGCAAACCACGATGTCCGGCTGAATACCGATACTGAGTAATTCTTTTACGCTATGCTGCGCCGGCTTGGATTTAAGCTCCCCTGCCTTGCCCAAGAAGGGAATCAACGCAACATGAATATAGAGAACATTCTCTCTGCCAACCTCAGTTGCAACCTGGCGAATCGCCTCTAAAAACGGCTGGCTTTCGATATCGCCTACGGTTCCGCCAATTTCTGTAATAACAACATCGGTTCCCTGGGCGCCTGCGCGATAAATGCGCTCCTTAATTTCGTTTGTTATATGCGGGATAACCTGAACGGTACCGCCCAGATAGTCCCCTGTTCTTTCCTTATTTAAGACACGCCAGTAAATTTTACCAGCTGTAACATTGCTGTTTTCATTTAAATTCTCGTCAATAAACCGTTCATAGTGTCCGACATCGAGGTCTGTCTCTGCACCATCATCTGTTACAAAAACCTCGCCATGCTGAATGGGACTCATGGTGCCGGGATCAATGTTAATATACGGATCAAATTTCTGCATGGTTACCCGATACCCACGCGCCTTTAAAAGTCTCCCTAGTGAAGCCGCAGTAATGCCTTTGCCCAAACCTGACACAACACCGCCTGTAACAAAAATATACTTTAGCATAAACACACCTCCATCTTAAAACATATTTACCTTATTATTTTAAACTCTTATCGCCATATTGTCAAGAACTTTTTTGTTTTTATCAGCAAAATATTTCATTTTTTGTTGATTTTGCCAACATTGTATGTTATGCTAATAGCGATTAGGCGACATCAAGAAGGAAGGGATTTGACCATGTTTAGAACATTTCATTTGATTTGCAAAGCTGCAGGCACACAGGTGAACGCTTGTGCTGCATAACCTTCTTGCCTTTTTATTTCCAAATCCCTGCGTCTGTTGCTTAAGGTCCGCGGGCAGAAATCGCTTTTTGTGCCCCGCCTGTGAGAAGGATTTTTCCTTTTATCCATTGGAAAACACCTGCAAAACCTGTGGTGCACCACTTCCAACCGGCGCTGACACTTGTGGACAATGCCTTTCCACAAAACCTGCCTACACACAACTGGCGATATGCGCGCCTTATTCCGGCACAATGCGAACCGCCCTGCACCGCTATAAATTCTATGGTCGCACCGACTTTGCTGCATCCTTTGCT
Organism: Congzhengia sp.; assembly: GCA_045544215.1. Lineage (GTDB taxonomy): Bacteria > Bacillota > Clostridia > UBA1381 > UBA9506 > Congzhengia. The sequence goes on along the minus strand of JAZPYM010000102.1, from coordinate 15,298 downwards.
TTGATGCTCAGCACGCAGCTTCGCAGGTTACACTTAACCGACTTTCATGCAGTCATTCCCGTGCCGCTTTCAAAAGAACGCTTAAGACATCGGGGCTATAATCAGTCCGAGCTGATTGCAAGGCTTGTAGCAAAAGAGTTTGGCGTGCCCTGTATCTCCAGCGCACTTGTGCGGAAGCGGGATACAAAGCAGCAAGCGTTGTTGCATAAAAATGAGCGGAACAAGAATGTCCGCGGTGCTTTTGCCCTTCAGGATGCAGACTCCCTTTGCGGCTTGCGCGTTCTTTTGATAGATGATATTTTTACCACCGGCGCTACCATGCGAGAGGCAGCAAAAACGCTATCTTTTGCGGCGTCGTCCGTCACGGCGTGTGTCATTGCAAAAACAACAATTGAAAAGGATTGAATTTTCCCTCGTAATTATACCTTTTTAAGACAATCTCTTACGAATGTATATTATAAAAGGAAGCTTTTCCTGTAAATTTAAAAAAAGTCATGCACTTTTAGAGATTTTTTTAATATTTTAATTGTAATTTACTTTTCGTTGTGTTATAATGAAAGGTACGCAATCATGTTTATCACAATGAATGATAAATAAATATATTCTATGATCTGAGGAGGATAAAAATGGCTAAGAAAATGAAAACCATGGATGGTAACTGCGCCGCTGCACATTGCGCCTATGCATTTACAGAAGTCGCAGCAATCTATCCTATCACACCCTCGTCTACAATGGCAGAATATGTAGACCAGTGGAGTGCAAACGGACTGAAAAACATCTTCGGCGAAACCGTTGAAGTTGTTGAAATGCAGTCTGAAGCAGGCGCTGCAGGTGCTGTACACGGCTCCTTGCAGGGTGGTGCGTTGACAACTACTTTCACCGCATCCCAGGGCCTTTTACTTATGATTCCTAACATGTACAAGATCGCAGGCGAATTGCTCCCCACCGTGTTCCATGTGAGCGCAAGAGCATTGGCTGCACACGCATTAAACATCTTTGGTGACCACCAGGATGTTATGGCTTGCCGTCAGACCGGTTTTGCAATGTTGGCATCCGGTAGCGTTCAGGAAACAATGGACTTAGGCGGTGTGGCACACCTTGCTTCTATTAAGGGAAGAGTACCTTTCCTGCATTTCTTTGATGGTTTCAGAACCTCACACGAAATCCAGAAAATTGAAGTAATGGATTATGAAGACTTAAAGAATCTGGTTGACTGGGATGCTTTAAAAGCATTCAAAGACAACGCTTTGAATCCGGAACATCCTGTTCTCCGCGGTACCGCGCAGAACTCCGATATCTACTTCCAGGGAAGAGAGGCTTCTAACACCTTCTATGAAAAGATTCCGGACATCGTTGCCGATTACATGAAGGAAATCACAAAAATTACAGGCAGAGAATACAAGCCGTTTAACTACTACGGTGCACCGGATGCAACAAAGGTGATTGTTGCTATGGGCTCTGTTTGCGAAGCAATTGAAGAAACAGTTGATTACTTAAATGCACGCGGCGAAAAAGTGGGCGTTGTAAAGGTTCATCTTTACAGACCGTTCTCTGCTAAATATTTCTTCGATGTATTGCCAGAAACAGTACAGAAAATTGCAGTATTAGACAGAACAAAAGAGCCTGGTTCTTTGGGCGAACCTCTGTATCTCGACATCTGCAACCTGTTTACAGGCAAAAAAGATGCTCCAATTATTTTGGGCGGTCGTTACGGTTTGGGTTCTAAAGACACCACACCAACACAGATTGCTGCAGTATTTGCAAATCTGGACGCTTCCGCTCCCATCAATGGCTTTACCATTGGTATTGTGGACGATGTTACCAATCTTTCTTTGCCGCTGGGCGACAAAATCAACGCTGCTCCCGAGGGTGCAACCCGTTGCAAGTTCTGGGGCTTTGGCTCTGATGGTACCGTTGGTGCAAACAAAGATGCAATCAAAATCATTGGTGACAACACAGACCTTTACGCACAGGCATATTTTGATTACGACTCCAAAAAATCTGGTGGCGTAACCATGTCTCACTTGCGTTTTGGTAAAAAACCCATCAAGTCCACCTATTTGCTGGATGAAGCAGACTACATTGCTTGTCACAAACCGGCTTACATCTATCAGTATGATATATTGGAAGGCTTGAAGAAGGGTGGTACCTTCCTCTTGAACTGCGTATGGTCTCCTGAGGAATTGGAAGAAAGACTTCCCGCAGCAATGAAACGCTATATTGCAGAAAACGAAATCAAGTTCTATATCATTAATGCAGTTGACATTGCTTCCTCCATTGGTTTGGGCGGAAGAATCAACATGGTAACACAATCTGCATTCTTCAAACTTGCAAATGTAATTCCGCTGGATGAAGCGATTCCGCTCTTAAAGGATGCAATCAAGAAGACCTACGGTAAGAAGGGTGACAAGATTGTTGCTATGAACTGCGAAGCAGTTGACAAAGCGCTTGACGCCATTGTGGAAATTAATGTTCCTGCTTCCTGGAAAGACGCAAAAGACGAAGTGTCGGCAGAAAACAAGGATGTTCCTGACTTCATTAAAAAAATTGTAGAGCCTGTTAACGCACAGCAGGGCAACAAGCTTCCTGTCAGCACCTTTACAGGCATTGAAGATGGTACCTTCATGCAGGGAACATCTAAATACGAAAAACGCACCGTTGCTGTTAGCGTTCCGGAATGGAACATTGACAAATGTATCCAGTGTAACATGTGTTCTTTGGTTTGCCCCCATGCTGCAATCCGTCCTGTATTAATGACAGAGGAAGAAGCTGCAGGCGCGCCTGAGACCTTTAGTGCAAAAGATGCAACAGGTCCGCAGCTGAAGGGTCTTAAGTATCGCATCCAGGTTTCTCCGAGAGACTGCTTGGGTTGTGGCGTTTGCCCCAACACCTGTCCGGTAGGCGCTCTTACCATGGTGCCCGTTGACAAGGCGGTTGAAGATGAAGCAACAAATTGGGAATTTGCAATGACCGTTCCCGTAAAAGACGATTTGATGAACAAGGCTACTGTAAAGGGTTCTCAGTTCTGCCAGCCCATGCTGGAGTTCTCCGGCGCATGCGCAGGCTGCGGCGAAACACCTTACATCAAGCTGATTACACAGCTCTTTGGTGACAGAATGATGGTTGCAAACGCAACCGGATGTACCTCCATCTGGGGTGGTTCTGCACCGTCCATGCCTTACACCACCAACGCAGAGGGCAAAGGCCCCGCTTGGGCAAACTCCTTGTTTGAGGACAACGCAGAGTTTGGTCTTGGTATGGCAGTTGCTGTTAGAAAAATCCGCGCAACCTTAAAGGCAAAAATGGAAGAAGCAATCGCTGCAGGCGTTGACGCAAAACTTGCTGATGCATTTAAGGCTTGGATTGACGGCATGCATGATGCAGACGCATCAAAAGTTGCTGCAAAAGAAATTGAAGCACTGCTTGAAAGCGCAGACCTTTCTGTTCCTGGCGTAAAAGATGTTGCTGAACGCACCGACTTCTTAATCAAGCGTTCCAACTGGGCATTCGGCGGCGACGGCTGGGCATACGATATCGGTTACGGCGGCTTAGACCATGTAATCGCATCCGGCGAAGACATCAACATCTTCGTTGTAGATACCGAAGTTTACTCCAACACCGGCGGTCAGTCTTCAAAAGCTACACCTACCGCAGCAGTTGCAAAATTTGCAGCTTCCGGTAAAAAGGTGAAGAAGAAAGACCTTGGTATGATTGCAACGACCTACGGTTATGTATATGTGGCTCAGATTGCATTGGGCGCAAACCCCAACCAGGCAATCAAAGCAATCAAAGAAGCTGAAAGCTATCCGGGTCCGTCCCTGATCATTGCTTACGCACCATGTATCAACCACGGTATTAAGTCCAAGGGTAACATGGCAAACTCCATTGCTGAGGAGAAGAAAGCAGTTGAAACAGGTTACTGGCATTTGTGGAGATTCGATCCACAACTGAAGGAAGAGGGCAAGAATCCGTTTATATTGGATTCCAAAGAGCCCACCGGCAAGGTTCGTGACTTCATGGAGGGCGAGAACAGATACCTAATGCTCCAGCAGGCATATCCTGATGTGGCAGAAGAGTTGTTCACAAAAGCAGAAAAAGATTTGCTTGACAGATACGAAACCTACAAAAGAATGGCTGAATAAGCTGTAATAAAAAAGGCACCTCGCAAAATGCGAGGTGCTTTTTCTATGTAATCTTTATTTTGTAATCGCAACTGTTCTTGTTTCCGGCTGCCAGGAAACATCACAATTTAAACTTTCTGCAATAGCGCGGATGGGAACCATGGTTCTGTCACCAATAATTTTGGCAGGAACCTCCATCACAAATTCTTCGTCGCCCACAAAAATTTTATTCAGCCCAATCTGCAGACTAACAATTTCGCCCTCCGCATTTAGCGCTAAAACCGTGCTGGTGGTTTCATCCCAAAAAAGAATAACCGCACCCGACGCCTCAAAAGCAGCCCGCAAGGGAACCAAAGTGTGCTCTTCCACGATTTGCGGCGGAACATCGCAGGTTACCGCGTTTCCGTTGACGGTTAATGAAATGGGGGCAGACTCCTCTGCTGCTATAAAAGGCGCTACAGAACACAAAATCGCAATACTTGCTAAAACAGAAATGATTCTTTTCATTTTAATTCTCCCTCTTTTTCAAGTTTCTTCTTTTATTATAAACAACAAAAAAGATGCTGTCAATGCGTTTTAAACATTTTCACAGAAAACCCTTGACAAACCACACTGCATATTATATACTAACAATTGAACAAGTGAACAAATGATGAGGTGATAAGAATGGAACAAAATCAGATGCAGGACTATATGCATGCTCACGACGAATTGGTAGAAAAAGTGAAAAACAGTATGCCCCAGGAAGAGCTTTTATACGACTTGGCAGAGCTTTACAAGGTATTTGGCGACACCACCCGTATTAAAATTCTATATGTGCTATTTGCATCAGAAATGTGTGTGTACGACATTGCACAGCTTTTGAACATGACGGTTTCTGCTATTTCCCATCAGCTTCGCGTTCTGAAGCAATCCAGTCTGGTTAAGTACAGACGAGACGGAAAAGCTGTGTTTTATTCTTTGGCAGATGACCATGTGCGGACCATTATCGGCATGGGTATGGAACATATTGAGGAGTGATTTGTTATGAAAAAAACATATTTGTTACAAGATTTGGAATGTGCCCATTGCGCAGCAAAAATGGAGCAAGCGGTAGCCGCAATTGACGGTGTTATAGATGCTTCCGTCAGCTTTATGGCATCTACTATCACAATTGATGCACCGGATAACCTGTTTGATGACATTTTGAAAAAGGCAAAAAAAGTTATTTCCAAAATTGAGCCGGATTGTACTATATCCTTATAGGTCAGGGGGCATATCATGACCAAAAAACAAAAAAAGTTGTTGTATCGGATTATCTTTTCCCTGGCATTGTTTTTTCCCGCACTTTTGATACCCTCCCCCGCTATAAAAACCGCACTTGCCGCTCTTTCTTTTCTTGTCTGTGGCAGCGGCGTGTTGACACGGGCGGCAAAAAACATTGTCCGCGGTAATGTATTCGATGAAAATTTTTTAATGAGCATTGCCACAGTTGGTGCCTTTTGTATTGGCGAGGTACTGGAGGGAGCAGCAGTGATTTTGTTTTACCAAGTAGGCGAACTGTTTCAAAGCCTGGCAGTTGCAAAAAGTCGCAAATCCATCCGCGACTTGATGGACATTTGCCCCGAACGCGCCAATGTAATGCGTAACGGCGCATTTGTCAGCGTCTCGCCGTCTGAGATATTAGCTGGGGACACCATTTTAATTAAACCAGGCGAAAAAGTCCCCGTGGATTGCGAGGTTTTGGAGGGTATTTCCGATATCAATACTGCAGCCATTACCGGAGAAGCGGCTCCCGTTGCAGTAAGCTGCGGTGCGTCGCTCATCAGCGGCAGCGTCAATTTAAGTGGTGTTTTAACCGCCCGGGCGCTTTGCACATTTGAAAATGCCACCGTTTCCAAGATTTTAGCGCTTGTGGAGCAATCCGGCGCACGCAAAAGCCGCTATGAAAGCTTTATTCATCGGTTTGCCGTGGTTTACACCCCCATTGTAGTAGCTCTTGCCCTGCTTTTAGCCATCATTCCCCCGCTGTTTTTCGGCAACTGGTCTTCTTGGGCATATCGAGCGCTGTCCTTTTTGGTAGTTTCCTGCCCTTGCGCGCTTGTGATTTCCGTACCACTTTCTTTTTTTGGCGGTTTGGGACGGGCGTCTTCAATGGGCATATTAATCAAAGGTGCTAACTTTTTAGAGGCATTAACCAAATGCCATACCATTGTGTTTGACAAAACAGGAACGCTGACCTCCGGCGGATTTTTCGTAACGGATATTTGCCCGAAAGGTATGGAAGGCGATGCGTTTTTAAAGCTCTGCGCCTCTATGGAGCAGTATTCCGGTCATCCCATTGGTGCAGCAATCCGGCATGCTTATCCAGGCGAGTTGCAGAATGTGACAGATGTCACAGAACTTGCCGGACGCGGAATTTCTGCATATGTTGACGGAAAACATACCCTTGCAGGTAATGAAAAACTGATGGAGGACTACCACATCCCCTATGATCAAAATCCGCAAAGCGGAACCGTGGTATATCTTGCCCAGGATGGCGCATTTTTTGGCAGCATCGTAGTAGCGGACAAGGTGAAAGGAAACGCGAAAGGCGCCCTTGATGCTATATCAAAATGCGGTATTTCTCGCAGCGTTATGCTAACAGGCGACAACGAAAACGCCGCCAGGGTTGTGGCGGACGCCCTTTCGATAAAAGAATTCTACGCCTCCCTTCTGCCCCAGGATAAAGTAGCAAAGATGGAAGAATTGCTTGCCAAAACGGCAGGAAAAGTTATTTTTGTGGGAGACGGTTTAAACGACGCGCCGGTGCTTTCCATGGCGGATGTATCCTTTGCCATGGGGGCTTTAGGGACAGATGCCGCCATTGAAGCAGCTGACATTGTGCTTACAGATGACAATTTAGAAAAAATTCCGGTTGCAATAAAACTGGCACAAAAAACAGTTTCCATTGCCAGACAAAATGTGGTGTTGGCGCTATCTGTTAAATTCTTGGTGCTGCTCCTCTCCGCCTTTGGCCTTGCAAATATGTGGGCGGCAGTGTTTGCTGATGTTGGTGTTGCGATGATTGCTATACTAAACGCCATGAAAATTATGAATAAGCGGATTACAAAACTATAAAAACGGGCTGTAGCAATGCTACAGCCCGTTTCGTTGTTTTTATTATTTTTTATTTCATTGCTTCTTCGATTGCAACAGCAACTGCAACGGTCATACCAACCATCGGGTTGTTACCAGCACCGATCAAGCCCATCATTTCAACATGGGCAGGTACGGAAGAAGAACCTGCAAACTGCGCATCTGAATGCATTCTACCCATGGTGTCTGTCATTCCGTAGGAAGCGGGGCCTGCAGCCATGTTGTCAGGATGAAGCGTTCTGCCTGTACCGCCGCCGGATGCAACAGAGAAATATTTCTTACCCTGCTCGATGCATTCCTTTTTGTATGTGCCTGCAACAGGATGCTGGAAGCGAGTGGGGTTGGTAGAGTTACCGGTGATGGAAACATCAACGCCCTCTAAATGCATGATTGCAACGCCTTCGCGCACATCATCAGAACCATAGCAACGAACCTTTGCGCGTTCGCCATTAGAATAAGCTGTTTCTTTCACGATGGTTACTTCGCCTGTATAGTAATCGAACTTTGTCTGCACATATGTAAAACCATTGATTCTGGAAATAATCTGTGCAGCGTCTTTTCCAAGACCGTTTAAAATAACCTTTAAATCTTCTTTTCTTGCACGGTTTGCACTTCTTGCAAGACCGATTGCACCCTCTGCTGCTGCAAAGGATTCATGACCTGCTAAGAATGCAAAACACTTTGTTTCATCACGAAGCAGCATTGCGCCCAGGTTTCCGTGACCGATACCAACTTTTCTGTCGTCAGCAACAGAGCCGGGGATGCAGAATGACTGCAGTCCAAGACCAATTTTTTCAGCAGCGTCAGCAGCCTTTGTGCAACCCTCTTTAATTGCGATTGCAGCGCCTACGATATATGCCCAGCAAGCGTTTTCAAAGCAGATGGGCTGAATGGATTTTACCAGATTATAAACATCAATGCCTTTATCGTCACAGATTTTCTTTGCTTCTTCAAGGGAAGAAATGCCATGCTTTGCAAGCTCTGCGTTGATTTGGTCGATGCGTCTTTCATAACTTTCAAATAATGCCATGTTAATTTACCTCCCTTAATTATTCATGACGCGGATCAAGTAATTTTGCCGCATCGTCAACTCTGCCATACTGGCCGCTTGCTTTTTCCAAAGCTTCGTTTGCGTCCATACCTTTTGCAATCATTTCCATCATTTTGCCTAAGTGAACAAACTTGTAGCCAATGATTTCGTTGTTTTCATCTACTGCAATTTTTGTGATATAGCCTTCTGCAAGCTCTAAATATCTGGGGCCTTTTTCTAAGGTTGCATAGGTTGTACCAACCTGAGAACGAAGACCTTTACCCAAGTCCTCAAGACCTGCGCCGATGGGAAGACCATCTTCAGAAAACGCGGTCTGTGTACGGCCGTAAACAATCTGGAGGAATAATTCTCTCATTGCGGTGTTAATTGCATCGCAAACAAGGTCTGTGTTCAGTGCTTCTAAAATGGTTTTACCAACCAGAATTTCAGATGCCATAGCGGCAGAATGGGTCATGCCGGAACAGCCAACGGTTTCAACCAAAGCCTCCTGGATGATTCCTTCTTTTACATTTAAAGTCAGCTTACAGGTACCCTGCTGAGGTGCACACCAGCCAATACCATGGGTTAAGCCGGAAATGTCTTTTACTTCTTTTGCCTGTGTCCATTTGCCCTCTTGGGGAATGGGTGCCGGGCCATGATATGCGCCTTTTGCCAAAGGACACATATGTTCTACTTCTGCTGAATATTTCATGACAAAATTGCTCCTTTCAATTTGTGTTTATACATTGTCATACAAGGTAGATTATACCATAATGTTAAAGACTTGTCAATTTTCTTTTCTACAAGAAATCCGTAAAAATAAACTTATTTTTCAATTCCCTATTGACAAAGTCATTTTTTTATTGTAAAATAGAACAGGTGTTTAGGTATAAAGCTTTACACCCGTTCCATATGAGGTGATTGAAATGGGAAAAGATTTATCTGTTGCCGTGTTGTTTGACTTCTACGGCGATCTACTGACAGAAAAACAGGCGCAGGCGATTGATCTTTACTACAATGAAGATTTATCACTGGCAGAAATAGCCTCCCCTCTGGGCATTAGCCGTCAAGGCGTACGGGATGCGATTAAACGCGGCGAAAAACAGCTCCGCATGTATGAAGATACGCTGGGGCTTGCTCAGCGCTTTAAGGATGTAAAAGGGGATGTTGTGGAAATTTCCCAAATGTTTGCCGAAATGCAGCGCTACATTGACACCTACATCCATTCGGAGAAACTGTCGGGTGCTGTTGAACAGATCGGCAACAAATTGACCGCAATCACCGATAAACTATAACAAAAATAATCCGGAAAGGAGTGGCTGGATTTGGCATTTGAAAATTTGTCTGAGAAACTGGGCGCAGCGCTGAAAAAGCTGAAAGGCAAAGGCGTTGTTACAGAAAAAGATATTAAAGAATCCATGCGCGAGATCAAGCTTGCACTCCTGGAGGCCGATGTAAACTATAAGGTGGTAAAGGATTTTATTGCCAAGGTTTCAGAGCGTGCCGTTGGTGCAGATGTTTTAGAAAGCTTAACCCCCGGGCAGCAGATTATCAAAATTGTAAACGACGAGCTTACTGCCTTAATGGGCAGCGAGAATACCAGAATTGAGTTTGCAAAAAGCGGCCCCACCGTTATATTAATGTCGGGACTGCAGGGTGCCGGTAAAACCACATTCTGTGCAAAGCTTGCAGGTTTTATGCGAAAAAAGCACAATATGCGACCGCTTTTGGTTGCGTGTGATATTTATCGTCCCGCCGCCATCAAACAGCTTGAGGTTGTGGGAAAACAGTTAGACATCCCTGTGTTTCAAATGGGAACAGATGTTCCGGCAACGAAAATTGCAAAAGAGGCCATTGCCCACGCAAAACATCATGGAAATGATTTTGTTATTTTGGATACCGCAGGTCGTCTGCACATTGACGATGACCTGATGCAAGAGCTTGAGGATATCAAGGCTGCTGTAACCCCTAACGAAATTCTGCTTGTAATTGATGCCATGACCGGTCAGGATGCAGTAAACATTGCCGAAAGCTTTAATGCGCGTCTTGAAATCAGCGGCGTGGTTATGACAAAGCTGGATGGTGACACCAGAGGCGGTGCTGCGCTTTCTGTTAAAGCTGTGACAGGCAAACCCATTAAATTTGTCGGTGTTGGCGAAAAGCTTTCTGATATTGAAGAATTTCACCCGGACAGAATGGCATCCCGTATTTTAGGCAGCGGCGATATGCTTTCTCTGATTGAAAAAGCCCAGGCAGCATTTGATGAAAAAGACGCTGCGGATTTGGAAAATAAAATTCGTAAAAACACCTTTAATCTGGACGACTTTTTGTTACAGTTGCAACAAGTCAAAAAAATGGGACCCCTTTCCCAGATTGCGAAAATGCTCCCCGGTGTCAATGCAAAAGCCATTGATGAGGCAAACATTGACGAGAGAAAATTAGACCGTGTGGAAGCCATTATTAAATCCATGACCTTAAAGGAGCGGGAAAAGCCGTCTATCATCGACGCCAGCCGCAAACGCCGCATTGCAAAGGGCAGCGGAAACCAAGTTTCTGATGTAAATCTGCTGCTGAAACAGTTTGAGCAAATGCAAAAAATGATGAAGCAGTTCTCCGGCGGCGGCTTGGGAATGCGAAAATTTAAGAAAAAGAAAAAGCATAAATAAGTTTGTTATTTCATTAACATATAAAATTTTATAGGAGGTAAAACAACATGGCAGTTAAAATGAGATTGAGAAGAATGGGTGCGAAGAAAGCTCCTTTTTACAGAGTAGTTGTTGCAGATTCCAGATATCCCAGAGATGGTAGATTTATCGAAGAAATCGGCACATACAATCCCATGACAGAGCCCGCTGAAATCAAAATCGATGCAGATCTTGCAAAGAAATGGATTGCAAACGGCGCACAGCCCACAGATACTGTTAAAGTTCTTCTGAAGAAGAGCGGCATTACAGAGTAATTCTGCGGCACTAAAAAGGAGAAAAACATGAAAGATTTGTTGACAGTCATTGCAAAAGCATTGGTGGACGAGCCGGACGAAGTGGTTGTTACACAAAAAGACGGCGAGCAATCAATCGTTTTAGAGCTGAAAGTGGCAAGTGGTGACATGGGCAAGGTAATCGGCAGACAAGGCCGTATTGCAAAATCCATCAGAACTGTTATGAAAGCCGCTGCAAATCATGAAAACAAGCATGTTGTAGTGGAAATCATCTAAAAACAAAAAAGAGGTTGTAGCAAACGCTACAGCCTCTTTTTATATCTGATTATTTTTTAGTTTGTTCCAATCGCTCCAGCACAATTTCATAGCCGCCATTTCCATAGGCGATGCATCTGTTGACGCGACTGATGGTAGCGGTGCTGGCGCCCGTCTTTCTTGCCACCTCGTTATAGGGATTTCCCGCTTTTAAAAGGCGCGCAACCTCAAGCCGCTGCGCAATTTCCTGAATTTCCTTAATGGTACAGATGTCTTCAAAAAACCGATAACATTCCTCTATAGTTTCCAGGCTTAAAACTCCACGAAAAAGGTTATCTGTCAGCTCTTTTTGAAACTTTTCCACTTTCATTCCTCCTTGTGCACTTTAGCACACTACTATGATAACATAGATGGGGAGCAATGTCAAGCGGTCTATAAAAAAAGAGGGCAACAGAAACGCTCTGTTGCCCTCTTTTTTATTTTGCCAAAAGCGCGTCTGCCAACGCTTCTAATTCACAAATGGTTTGCGGTTTTGCGGTGGTTTTGATGGTCACCTTTTGGTCACAAATCGTAAGATTTTTCATAGACTCCAAAATCGCAAGCATGGTTTTTGCAGCCGTTGGCGCCCAGGACCCATTCTCAACTAAGGCAATCTTTCTGTTTTGGAAATTCTTTGCCTTTAAGTGATGCAAAAAGTGCTCCATAGGTGGAAAAACGCCTGCATCGTAGCTGGATGCGGCAAGCACAATTTTGTCATGACGGAACGCATCTTCTACCGCCTCTGCCATATCCTCCCGCGTCAAATCACAAAGAACAACGCGTTTTGCGCCTTTGTCCTTTAAAATATCTGCAAGTTTTTGACACGCAGCCATCGTGTTGCCGTAAATGGATGCACAAGCAATGAAAACGCCGTCATCCTCCGGCTCGTAGCGGCTCCAAAGGTCATATTTGCCGATATGGAATTCTAAATTTTCCGTTAGTATGGGGCCATGCAAAGGACAAATTTTTGCAATATCCAGGGTTGCTGCTTTCTTTAGCAGCGCCTGCACCTGCACCCCATATTTTCCTACAATGTTAAAGTAGTATCTTCGCGCCTCGCAGGTCCAATCTTCGTCTGTGTCCAAGGCACCAAATTTGCCAAAACCATCTGCTGAGAACAAGATTTTCTCTGTTTGCTCATACGCCACCATGACCTCAGGCCAATGAATCATCGGCGCCGTAAAAAAGGACAGTGTGTGACGCCCTAACGAAAGGGTGTCTCCTTCACCAACAACCTTGCAGCGCGGCGAGAAATCTTCATCAAAAAATTGAGGCAGCATTGCTTTTGCTTTCGCGCTTAATACAAGCTGCATATTGGGATATTCTGCGCACGCGGCAGCAATATTTGCCGAATGGTCCGGTTCTAAATGCAGCACCACAAGATAGTCCGGACTTTTGCCGGAAAGCGTAGCCTTTACATTTTCCATCCACTCTTTGCCTGCCCGCTTATCCACGGTATCAAAGATGGCACATTTGTCATCTAAAATCACATAGGAATTATAGGATATGCCATTTGGCACAATGTATTGTCCCTCAAACAAATCCAGGGTTTTATCGTCAACCCCTACATAAATCACAGAATCGGTAATCGATGTTCTGCTCACTGCCATTCTCCTCCTGATTCTTCACGCACTTACCCGTGCATTTTTTTGCTTGGGTATGTTGTCAAATTTTTTCAAAGTCAGATGCCGGGTGCTTGCATAACGGACAAATAAAGTCCGGAGGCAGCTCCTCGCCCTCATAAACATAGCCGCAAATTTTGCAGCGCCAGCCGGTTTGTTTTGGTTTTTCCTCCGGCTTTGGCTTGATATGTTCCTGATAGTCCGTGTAGGTCACGGTGGGCTGATCTGAAAGCACCTCTGCCGCATCTACATCCGCTATAAACAGCAAATGGGTTCCCAAATCAATTTCCTGGGTAACCGTTGCGCTGAAATAAGCATTGGTATTTTTTGTAATGTAATAAATTCCGTTTTCACTACGGGCTGCCCCCTGAAAATCGGTAAACTTATTCACTGTTTTGCCGCTTTGGAAACCAAAATGACGAAACATATCAAAATCTGTTCCATGACAAAGCACCGAAATATTAAACTTTTTGGTGCGGGAAATCATTTCGCAGGTTAAATTGTCACGATTGACTGCCAAAACCAGTCGATTGGGTGTGTTGGTTACCTGAATGACCGTATTGACAATACAGCCGTTGTCCTTTCCGTTTTCTGCCGCGGTAGCCACATATAAGCCATAGCCAATTTTAAAAAACGCTTGATTGTCCATGCCCGTTCCCCCTTTTTTTGTCGTTACGCTTCCTTGGAAAACTGGTCCTTGCCCACAGAGCATAAAGGACATACCCAATCCTCCGGCAAATCCGCAAACGCGGTTCCGGGAGCAATGTCATTATCCGGGTCACCTAACGCCGGGTCATACACATAACCACATACTTCGCAAACATATTTTTCCATGTTAAAATCCTCCTAATATCATAAATATTTTTTTAAAACAAAATTATAATTGTGCCAAAAGCTCCGGAAACAGTTCCAGACTCCGTGGCAAAATGCCCTGCATATAGGCAATCAACACCCCATAGTTTGTCATGGGCACTCCAGCATCCCGTGCCTGTTTTTGCCGCCACAAAACCTCTCGCTCCGTAAGCATGCAGCCGCCACAATGAATCACAAGAGAAATTCCCTTTAAATCCTCCGGAAATGAGGTGCCGGAACTTGTTTTTATAACAAGCTCTTTCTTGGTATAACTGCGCAGCCAATTTGGAATTTTGACGGTGCCAATGTCGTTGCACTGGCGATGGTGGGTGCACCCTTCAGCAATCAACACTGTGTCCCCGTCTGATAGATGCTCAATGGCAGATATTCCGGCAATTGCATCTTTTAAATACCCTTTATATCTTGCCATTAAAATCGAAAAAGATGTAAGAGGAATGTTTTCTCCCACAATTTTAGAAACCGCATCAAACACCTGACTGTCGGTAATCACAAGCCTGGGCGGTTGCTTTAAGCTATTGAGTGTTTTTAAAAGTGTGGTCTCCTTGGTCACAACAGAAATAGCGTCTGCATCTAAAATATCCCGCAGTGTTTGCTGTTGCGGCAAAATCAATCTGCCCTTGGGAGCAGAAGCATCGATGGGGGTAACCAAAACGACAATATCCCCCGGTGTCAGCAGGTCCCCTATAATCCGCTTTTCCTCTTCCTTTATCTTTCGCATGCGACCAAGTGCATCTTTTAACGCTTCAATCCCTTCCCCTGTTGTCGCACTGATACAAAGCGCATCCTTTATGCGCGGTTGGTTCGGGCTTTGGTCACATTTATTATATGCCACAAGGTATGGAATTTCCTTTTCCTGAAACAAGTTGATCAAAGCATTGTCACAAGGTGTCACACCTGTCACACTATCTACCACCAAAACGGCAATGTCACAACGATTCAGCGCTTCCTTGGTTTTTTTTACGCGAAGCTGTCCCAGCTCTCCCTCATCATCAAAGCCCGGGGTGTCAATCAAAACAACCGGCCCTAAGGGCAGCAGTTCCATAGCTTTATAAACCGGGTCTGTTGTTGTGCCCGCCACATCTGAAACCACGGACAGCGCTTGCTGGGTGACAGCATTTACAACACTGGATTTTCCCGCATTTCGCCTGCCAAAAAAACCGATATGAACCCGTTCTGCAGAGGGTGTGTTGTGAAAACCCATGGGATTGACCTCCTAAAATCTGAAATCGCGGATGCCCCGCTGGATTTTTTCAATGTTTTCGCGGCAAATTTCCCGCACTTTTTCTTTTGGTATTTTTTCAAG
>JAZPYM010000101.1:0-19641 GCA_045544215.1 Congzhengia sp. | reverse complement strand
TTCGGTGGGAAGTCCAATCATAAAGTAAAGCTTGATGGTACCATAACCGCCGGCAAATGCCATTTTTGCCGCGTTTTCCAAATCCTCTTCTGTGATGTTTTTGTTAATCACATCCCGCAGCCGTTGGGTGCCTGCCTCAGGAGCAAAGGTAAGTCCTGATTTTCGTACCTTTTGCACTTTCTGCATTAATTCCATGGAAAAATTATCAAGGCGCAAGGAGGGGAGAGAAAGACTAATTTTTTGTTCTTCCGTCAACTCCAAAAGCCCGTCGGTAAGCTCTGCCAAGCGCGTGTAATCGCTGGTGCTTAAGCTGGAAAGGGAAATTTCTTCATACCCCGTATTTTGAATCAGTTGTTTTGCCAAAGAAAGAAGCGTTTCGGGGCTGCGCTCTCGTACGGGGCGGTAAACCATGCCTGCCTGGCAGAATCTGCACCCGCGGATACACCCGCGGAACACCTCCAGCATAATGCGGTCGTGAACAATTTCCATAAACGGAACAATAATTTTGTCCGGCGCAAAGCAGGTGTCTAAATTTTTAATAATCCGTTTTTTTATGGTATCGGGGGCGTCGTCATAATTTTTTGTAAAGGACCGGATGGTGCCGTCTTCGTGATATGTAACATCATAAAACTTGGGCACATAAACGCCGGAAATTTTAACTGCCTCCCGCAGAAAATCGTCCTTGCTGCCGCCGCGGTCTTTCACTTTCCGCAAAACATCCATTACTTCAATGATGAGTTCTTCGCCCTCGCCCATCAGAAAAATATCCACAAAATCAGCCAGAGGCTCAGGGTTATAGGCACATGGTCCCCCGGCAGAAATAATCGGAAATTCGTCGCCGCGGTCTTTTGCATAAAGGGGAATGCCACCTAAATCCAGCATGTTTAAAATATTGGTATAGCTCATTTCATATTGCAGGGTAAAACCCAAAATATCAAAGTCTTTGGCAGGTGTTTTGGTTTCCAGAGAAAATAAGGGAATGTTGTTTTCCCGCATTTTTTCTTCCATATCCACCCAGGGTGCAAAAAAGCGTTCGCAATAAATGTCGTCCACGGTGTTTAGCAGATGGTACAAAATTTTCATGCCCAAATGGGACATGCCGATTTCATACACATCGGCAAAGCAAAATCCAAACCGCAGGTTCACGCTTTGTAAATCTTTGTGAACGCTGTTATATTCATTCCCGATGTAACGGGAAGGCTTTTCAACTGTTTTTAAAATGGTATCTAAATTCATGGGTTCCTCCAATTTTACAACTTGCCTGTCATTTGTTTTAAATAGGTCAGTGAAGAAAGATGGTGACCCAGTGCCTCTGCGCACATGTTTTCGGTGCACCTTGAAAATTCGTCAATGGCACTTTGGTGCAGTACAAAGGAAAATGCCTTTTTGTTGTCCTGTTCTTTTGTATATTGCATAGCGGTCAGGGTATCTTCCGTGATAATGCAGCTGTCCGCCGTGCTGCAGTCTTTGCATAAAACGCCGCCTGCAGAGGGACTGAAAAAGTGCAGTGCATCTTTGCTGCCGCAACTGACACATTGGTCTAAGGTGGGGGCAAAGCCCAGGGCACAAAGAAGTCGCAGTTCAAACACGCATTTTACCAGGGTCATATTTTTGTCGGTATTTGCCAAAAGATAAAAGGTGTTTAAAAGTAGGGGCAAAATGGTTTTTGCGTCCTCGGAAGAGGGGGTAAACGCTGCGGTTAAATCTGCAAAATATGCTCCGTAGGAAAGTCGCTCAATGTTGGCAGAAAGGCCAAAAAATCCTTCTTTTTGTGTGCTTTGTGCCACAATGTATAAATCCCTTCCCGGTTTTAAAACAAAATCACTGTAGGAAAAGGCGCGGCTGCCTGCTGCCAGCTTGCTTTTCATGTTTTTAATGCCTTTAACCGAGGCAGAAACCAGCCCTGCCTCTGTGGTTAAAATTTTAATGATGGCGTCCTTTTCGCCCACATAGGTTCGCTTTAAAACCACGCCATCTGTCTTTAATTCATCCATACAAATGCTCTTTCGTTATTAAATTTCAAATCCAAAATTTGCAATTTTTCCTCGCTTGTTGCGCCAATCTTCGTTCACCTTTACCCAAAGATTTAAAAACACTTTTTTGTCGTGCATACGCTCTAAATCCGTGCGGGCTTCTGTGCCGATTTTTTTCAGCATTTCGCCGCCTTTTCCAATAATAATGCCTTTGTGAGATTGCTTTTCGCAGTATATGTTTGCCTCAATGACAACTTTGTGTTCTGCTTCCTCCATGGAAAAAATCTCGATAGCGATGCCGTGGGGCACCTCTTTGTTTAAGCTTCGCAACAACTTTTCGCGGATGACCTCCGCTGCCATTTGGCGCTGGGGCTGGTCTGTTACCATGTCCTCGGGGAAGTATTGCGGCCCCGGCTTGATAAAGGGCAAAAGCTCTTGTTTTACAGTATCTATGCCGTCTGCCCGTCTTGCCGAAATGGGCACAACAGCGGCAAAATCAAATGCCGCGGTGTAGGCAGTAATCACAGAAAGCAACACTTCTTTTTGCACGGTATCAATCTTGTTGATCACCAAAATTACAGGTGTTTTCTGCTTTTTCAGCTGCGCAATGATTTTCTCCTCTGTCCGCCCTACATTGGGGATAGGCTCCACCAACAGCAAAATCGCATCGGTGTCTGCCATGGCCTGCGTAGCAGAGGATACCATCATTTCCGCCAGCATGCTTTTCGGCTCGTGAATACCGGGTGTGTCTGTAAACACAATTTGCAGATCATCCTCGGTCAAAATGCCTAAAATATTGTTTCTGGTGGTTTGCGGTTTGCTGGATATAATAGCAATTTTTTCACCAACCAGACGGTTTATCAGCGTGGATTTTCCCACATTGGGTCTGCCGATAATGCTGACAAAGCCCGACATAAATTCTCCCATTATTTCTCTCCTTGCAGATATTTTTTTCCGTAAAGCAATACGGTAAGACCGAATTTGGGCAGTGCCAACATCCTGATAGCCCTTGCGGGCTGTTTTATCAGGCGGTAAAACCACTCGAGCCCTAATTTTTGAAACATCTCTGGTGCGCGTTTCACAGTGCCTGCAAACACATCCAGGCTTCCGCCAAGGCCCATTATCACCTTTGCAGAAAGGGCTTCTTTGTGGGCGTCTATCCAAAGCTCCTGCTTGGGAAAGCCAAGACAAACAAGTAAGAGGTCTGGCTTTTTTTCGTTGATATCTTTTATAATTTCCTGTTCCTTTTCGCTATCAAAGTAGCCGTCTGCAGTGCCGCAAATATGGGTGCCGGGATATTGCTTGCAAATGTTTTCTGCAGCTGCGTCTGCAACGCCGGGCTTTGCGCCAAACAGATAAACAGTTTTTCCTGTGCCCGCGATTTTTGCCAAAACGGCGTTTACTAAATCAAAGCCACCCACACGCTCAGGCAGGGGGCGTTTTAGAATTTTAGAAGCATAAACCACGCCGATTCCGTCGGGGGTGACCATGTCCCCGCGATTTAGCACCTTGCAGTAGTCCGGGTTTTGATAGGCGTATAAAACAATTTCAGAATTAGGTGTATAGACGCTATAGGAGGCATCCTGCTCCATTGCGGCAACCAGGCGGTCTGCCGCCTGGTCAAACGGCGCGGTGTCCACGCCGACGCCTAAAACATTTAATCTCTCTCTCTCACTCATGGTGTTCCTCCGTAACATGATAGAATTTATCAATGTATAAAATCTGTGCATTGGTTGTATCAATATTTTCCAAAGAATACACAGGGGTAACCGACTCGATCGTCACATTTCTTGCGGTGGCGCGAATAATGCCCGTAGCTGCCCAGTCCACATAAAATGCGCTTTTTACATGGTCCTTATAAGGAGAGGTCTGGGGCAGGGCAACCTCTTTTTCAAACACCAAAATGACAGGCTTTTGTGCAACCAGCACTGCGCTTTCTAATTTGGCAACAACTTGTTTTGCAATTTTCTGATCTATTTCATTTACCTTTTTGTAGGTGCACAGTTCATTGTAACACCCAGTTAAAAACAGTGTGACAGCCACAAAAATTGTGACAGTTGACACCGTTTTATTTTGCATCAGGCGAGCCAAAAGAGGTGCAAACAAAATGCAAAGTCCTGGGAGGCAAACCACAATGCTGCGGTAGGTCAGCCATACATCCGGTACCAGCATATTGGGCAACAACGGCAGCAGAATCATGAAAATCCCAAGGGGAATACAAAGCCGCGCGCTTGGGGATGATAGTTTGATTTTTCCGCCAAAATGACCGCAAGCTGCGGCAATGCCTAAAATAAAAATACTGATTGCGCCGCCCAAATAGCCGGCTTGCCAAAGCGCCTTTATGCCGTCTATTACACCCACCAGGGTGGTGCGATACAGCCCTGCGGTGAAAATGTAGACCAGCTGAGAAATCAGTGCGCCGGCGCGATCGCCTAAATTTTCCAAAGAAAAGGCGGTAGTGCGAACAGCGGGGGAAAGAACGGCCGCTACTTTATAGTACACCAGAACCAAGAGTGCACAGAAAAAGGGAATTGCCAGAAGGATAAGCCGTTTGCGCTCCTTTTTCTCCACGGCAGATTTTACAATTAGTAAGACCTGCAAAAGTCCGGATAGCACTATTACGGATTCGTAAAAGCCAAAGGACAATAGTGCAAACAAAATGTAAAGCGATAAATTCTTCTTTTTCTCGTGATTTTCATATCGAATCAACCAGACTAGGGCAAGAGATGTAAAAAAAAGTCCAACCACAATTCTGGAAGATGCGGAAATCCAGTATGTACCTTCAAAATTAAGCGGCAAAAGCAAATATACCAAATAAAAAAACGGGGTAATGGTAATATTGCATTTTCGCATGCATTTGTCAAAGTATTTTGCCGAAAGAAAATGCAGACCTGTCATCAAGAGTAGGGCAAAAGCCATATTGGGAAAAAAGACGCCCCAAACAGTAGGGTCAAGCACGGCGGCAAGCGGCCGCGTAGAAGCAGAGCCTCGCTCAAATAAAACATGAAACAGGTTATGATAAAGGGGATAACAACCGTATTGAATGTAATCATCCAGTGTGCAAAAGTAGGAAAAACCGGCGCCAAACACCTTAAAAAGAAGTGCCAGGAAAAAGCCAATGTCTAAACTGCGTCTTGTTTTTTCTTGCATCATTTTTATCACCTGATTGCACATAATTTTACAAGTTATATTATATCATAAGAACGGGAAAAAAACAAGAAAAATTGTGTGGTTTTACAATATTTAAAGGTTTCGTAAAACAAACGATAAAATTGCGTAAAAAATGGGCTGCGAAAGTTTACCGCAACCCATTTTTATAGTATTAATAATTGTATTTTAAAAGTTCTGCAAAGGTGCCGCCTTCCTTGGCTGCCAGCGCGTCGTAGCTGCCTTCTTCCACGATTTTGCCGTCTTGAAACACTAAGATTCTGTCCACATTTCGTATGGTAGAAAGGCGGTGAGCGATAATGATCATGGTGTGGGATTTCATCAACGTCTCCATGGCGTTTTGAATGGCGCGCTCAGAAATGTTGTCAAGTGCCGAGGTCGCCTCATCAAAAATCAAAATGTCAGGGTTTCCCAGTACTGCGCGGGCAATGGCGATTCGCTGCTTCTGGCCGCCGGAAAGGTCTAACCCGCCGTCGCCAACGATGGTGTTCCAGCCGGTTTCCAGTTCGTTTACAAAGTCATGCACATGAGCAATTTCCATGGCGTCCATAATCTCTTTGTTGGTTGCATTGGGGCGTGCAATTTTTACATTTTCCCAGATAGAGCCATAGAAAATAAATGGACTTTGGGGTACCACACCAAAGGAAACACGCAAATCGTGGATGCCAAAATCGCGAACATCCTCGCCATGTACCAAAATCTGTCCTTTTTGCACATCGTAAAGGCGCATGGCAAGTTTTGAGAAGGTGCTTTTTCCGCTGCCGCTTGTACCTACCAGGGCAACGCTTTCCCCGTAGGGGATAGAGCAACTGAAACCTTCAAACACTTTTTTGCTTTCGTATGAAAAGTCAATGTTTTTAAACTCAATGCATGGCTTGTTTTGGGCAAGGGCGTTGGCGCGTTCTTTCTGCACATATCGCCGCTCTGATTCCTCTTTTTCGGGCGTAGAGGAGGTGGTGTTTAATACAGCCATAATCTTTGCAAGGCCGGAGTCGGCACTGCTTTTTGATAGCCCAATATTCAGCCAGGCAATCAAAATACCCAGGATGGATGTCATGCTGGATAAAAAGGCGTAGAGTACACCCACGGAAACGCCTCGGTAAACGCAGGCAATGGCACCTACAAAATAGACCACGGCGGTGCCAATATATTGTATTATTTCCGGTTTTATACCTTCAGATTGTTGTTTTATGGAAAGGTCAACACTCTTTTTAAACAGGAGCTCCAAAACATCCTGAAAGTTTTTGAAAGTATTATCTTCGATGGAATGAAGTTTTACTGCATCAATGCCGTTTAGTGTGTCGTTTAAGTATTTGCTGACTTCTGCCTCGCTGCGAATAAATTCAGATGCGGCACGGCGCATGCGTTTTCTCGACAGTTTATTTACCAGCGCCATGCTTGCTGCGGTCATAAACAAAATGAGGGTCATTGCCCAATCGTAAGAAAACAATGCAAACAGGGATATGATGAGTGCAACGATTTGATAAGGCACGGAGATAAAAACTTGTTGCAGAAAACTTTTAATCTGCGCAACAGGGGAGCCCATAATACAGTTAAACAATTCACCTGTGGAGGTGTTTTCATAAAAGGTCATTCCCATGTGTTGTATATGGGAAAAGAATTTCGAGCGCAAGCGAAAGGTTACCCCCTCTAAAGCCCGTAGCATTTTGAGGATGCCCAGTCTCCAGATATATACTCTGGCAAAGGAAATCGCGATATAGAAGATGCAAAGGAAACCGACGAGACGAATCTTTTCTTCTGACGAGAGAGATTCGTTTGTAATGCCATTGTCTACGATATACTTAATGACCAATGGCTGAACCGCCACAAACACACCTACAATTAATGCGCAAACGGTACAGGTAAGGAGTTTGCTTTTGTATTGTGCCAGGTAGGGCCAGAGCGTTTTCCAAAAGCCTTGTTTTTTCGGGTTTTCCTCAGTTTTTTTCATAACAATCACACACGCTTTCTCTTAAATTGCGACAACGGTTTGATTTTTACTGTTTGCTTCCTGTTATGACCATTTTAAGCGGTTTATTTAAAAAAGTCAATTGTTTTTATAAGATTCTTTTGTTATGTTTTTGTATCAGGAATATTACAATTTCATGAAAGCAAAAAGGAGCAAAGACAGGGCTTTTTTTCCGTTTCATGAATAAAATTTTAAATTTGTGCTACAAAATCAAAAAAAGATTGTATAAATAGAGGATTTGTACTATAATGTATAATAAGATTGTTATATTTGTCTATCGAAACAAGGAAAGGGTGTTTTGTTGTGGCAACATCTGTTTGTGTGATTTTCGGCGGAAAGTCCTCTGAACATGAGGTTTCTTGCAAATCAGCGTATAATATCATCAACAATTTAACATCTGATACTTATCGGCTTTTGCTGGTGGGCATTACAAAAGAGGGAGAAAGTTTTTTATATAGCGGCGACATTTCTGCCATTAAGGATGGCAGCTGGGTGGAAAACCCGGGCAAATCCTGTGTGATTTCTCCCAACCCTAAGCATGGCGGTTTAGTTGTGATGAACAAAAATGGAGACTTTTTTATTGAGCATGTGGATGTTTACTTTCCTGTGTTGCACGGGAAAAACGGTGAGGACGGCACCATACAGGGTGTGTTTGAGCTGGCACAGATTCCTTATGTGGGAAACGGCGTGTTGGGATCGTCGCTCTGTATGGATAAAATTCTGACAAAAAAGGTGCTGATGCAAGCAGGGATTCCCGTGACAGAGGGATTTGACATTTTGCATAATGCAGGGGATTGTGCAGAGGAAGTCCATCAGGCTATTTTGGAAAGCTTTGGGTATCCCGTTGTGGTAAAGCCGGCAAATGCAGGCTCATCGGTTGGAATTTCTCTGGTAAAAGAACAGGAAGAGCTTGCAGCGGCGCTTCAGTTGGCAGCGGCTGAGGACAGGCGCATTTTAATTGAAAAAATGTTAGACATCCGGGAAATAGAATGTGCTGTGCTGGGTAGTCATGAAAAAGCCGAGGCATCTTGTCTGGGCGAGATTGTGAAAACCACTGACATGTACGATTACGATACCAAGTATTTAGACGACACGGCGTATCCGGTCATTCCGGCAGACATCCCCAAAGAAACGGCAGAAACAATCCGTGCGTATGCAGTGGCGGCATTTTATGCACTGGACTGCACCGGTCTTGCCCGCGTGGATTTTTTTGTGGAAAAGAAAACGGGCGCTGTTTTCTTAAACGAAATCAATACCTTGCCCGGCTTTACGGATATCAGTATGTATCCCATGCTTTGGGAGGCAAGCGGCATCGATAACCGCGCGCTTTTGGACCGATTGATTAAGCTGGCAATGGAAGAGAGCAGGAGGCGATAGGATTTGTCCCTACAGTACATAGGAATTTTTGATTCTGGTCTTGGCGGCTTGACTGCCGTAAAGGAGCTGATGCACCTTCTGCCAAATGAGCCCATTGTGTATTTTGGTGACACCGGGCGGGTGCCCTATGGCTCTAAATCCAATGAGACCATTATCAAATATACAAAAAGTGACATTCGTTTTTTAAACACCTTTGATTTAAAGCTGATTATTGTTGCCTGCGGCACTGCCAGCACCATTGCGCTGCCGGAAGTTGCCGGCACGCTGGATATCCCTATTTTTGGCGTGGTGGATGCAGCAGCAAAAGCAGCAGTTTGCGCCACAAAAAATAAGCGCATTGGCATCATTGGCACGGCAGGCTCTATTCGTTCCGGTGCCTATGCAAAAAAAATAAAAGAAGCAGACGAGGAAATTTTTACGGTTTCCAATCCCTGCCCTTTATTTGTTCCTTTGGTGGAAAGTGGTTTTTCCACCGGAGAGATTGCACATCTTGTGGCAGAGGAATATTTAACGCCGATGAAAGAGGCGGGAGTGGATACGCTGATATTGGGCTGCACCCATTATCCGCTTCTGGCAGATACCATTCGCGAAGTTATGGGCGATGGTGTTACGCTGATTGACCCGGGAAAAGTGACGGCAGGGTTTGTGAAAGAATATCTGTCGAAGCAGGGACTTTTGTGCAGAGAGTCGAGAGAGGACCAGTATCGGTTCTTTGTCAGCGATTACCCCGACGATTTTGCAGCGCTGGGTGCCCGCTTTTTGCAGCAGGAGATTCCCGGCGGAGTGGAAAAAATTGATATTGAAACATACATGTAAGGAGAAAACCATGGAAACAAATGCTTGGATTACGCTGTCGGGAATGCAGACCATTGACGGCGAACAAGACAATTTTGAACTGTCAACGGTGGGCAGATATACCAAACGGGACGGCAGATTTTATGTGTCCTATGAGGGTAGCGAAATTACCGGCTATGAAAAATCCACCACCACATTAAAAATTAAAGACGATTTGGTTTCAATGATTCGTTTTGATAATGATGGTGGCGGCGCATCGCAAATGGTGTTCGAGGAAAATAAGCAATACACGGGGATTTATAAAACACCCCTGGGGAACTTGAGTGTGGATGTTTATACGAACCAGATGCGGGTGGATGTGAATGATGACGGCGGCGAGGTGGAGCTTGACTATTTTATTCAGCTAAACGACAGCGCCCCGGTAAGAAATAATTTGCGTGTTTACATAAGAAAGGTGGAAAATCAGTGACATTTTACGAAAACATAACCGGTCTTATTAAGAATGTGACCGATACAGCACTCAATCTTGCAAAAGAAAAGGGAGAACTCAGCTTTGATACCATTCCTGATTACTTAATTGAGGAGCCAAGGGACAAAAGCTTTGGCGATTTTTCTGTTAACGCTGCCATGATGATGGCAAAGCAGGCAAAGTGTGCACCTCGCGTTGTTGCGGAAATTTTGGTTTCCAATATGAAGACAGAGGGAACCTATATCCAGGCGGTTTCTGTTGCAGGCCCCGGCTTTATCAATTTCCAGCTGGACCCTGTTTATGTGACAGAAATTTTACGCACCATTGAAAAGGAACAGGATGGTTTTGGTAAAACAGACTTTGGTGGCGGGAAAAAGGTGAATGTGGAGTTTGTCAGCGCCAATCCCACAGGACCTATGCACATGGGAAATGCCCGCGGCGGTGCGCTGGGGGATTGTCTTGCAAACATTATGCAGATGGCAGGCTTTGATGTGACCAAAGAGTTTTATGTAAATGATGCAGGCAACCAGATTGAAAAGCTGGCAGTGTCTTTGGCGGCGCGGTACAAGCAGGCGCTCTTGGGAGAGGATGCAGTAGAATTCCCTGAGGATGGCTACCATGGCGATGATGTAAAGATGCATGCCAAGAACTTTAAAGACACCTATGGGGACAAATATTTAAATGTACCCGAGGAGGAATTAAAAAGCGCGCTCATTGATGCAACGCTTTACAAAAACATTGATGCCATGAAGGATGGACTTTCCGCCTATGGCATTCATTATGATGTGTGGTTCCACGAAAGCGAACTCCACAACAAAAATGATGTATTAAAAACGGTGGAGGAGCTGACCAAACGGGGCTATACTTATGAAAAAGAAGGAGCCATCTGGTTTAAAGCTACCGATTTTGGCTTGGAAAAGGACGATGTGTTGGTGCGCGCCAATGGGTTTGTAACCTATTTTGCCGCAGATATTGCATATCATAAGAATAAATTTATTGACCGCGGATTTGACACCGCCATTGATATTTGGGGCGCAGACCATCACGGTCATGTGGCGCGGCTGAAAGCTGCAATGCAGGCTTTAGGCATTGTGCCGGACAGATTGGAAATTGTTTTGATGCAGCTGGTGCGCCTGGTGCGCGACGGCGAGGCAGTCAGAATGTCTAAGCGTACGGGAAAAGCCATTACGCTGGGAGATTTATTGGAAGAAATCGGCGTGGACGCCGCAAGATTTTTCTTTAACATGCGTCAGGCAAACAGCCATTTTGAGTTTGATTTGGAGCTGGCAGTCAGCCAGTCCAGTGACAACCCTGTTTTCTATGTGCAGTATGCGCATGCCCGTATTTGCGGCATTATTAAGCTGTTGGCACAAAAGGGCGTTGCGGTGAAGGCGTGTGAGGATTTAGACCTTTCTTGTCTTACCCATCCTAAAGAAATTGATTTAATGAAAGAGCTTTCTAAATTTCCTGAGGAAATTAAGCAGGCAGCCGTTCTTCGTGACCCCAGCAAAATTACAAAATATGCTATGGATTTAGCCACTGCCTTTCACGGCTTTTACAGCGCCTGCAAGGTGGACGGGGAGGATACAAAACTGACAGAGGCACGGCTGAAGTTGGTGGCATCAACCAGACAGGTGATTCACAATGCTTTAACCGTTCTGGGAATTTCCGCACCGGAGCATATGTAGCATTTGGTGCAAAATGGAGGTACATATGAAAAAAATGAAATCAGTGATTGCTGCTGCACTGGCGGGCTGCTTGCTTTTTTCGTCGCAGCTGACCATATTTGCCGAGGATGAAAATTATATGGGGAAAGTTGCAGCACATTACATTCAAGCAGTAATTGACAGAGTAGATGCAGATTATCGGTTTGGTGCTGACAAGGAAGCAATGTATCAGGCAGTGCTTAATTATGTGATGAACGAAAACCCCCAGCTTTTAGAGGGTGCCATTGATGTGGCAGTTGGCACACTGGACAAATATTCTGACTACATGACCCGGGCGGAGCTGGAAGCGTTTGTCAATGCGGTAGAAAGGGCGTATGTAGGCATTGGTGTTACTATTCTGCAGGTGGCAGATGGGGTTGAAATTTTAGAAGTTAACCCCGATGGAGGCGCCAATGATGCAGGACTTATGGTAGGGGATGTGATTATTGCTGTGGATGGCAAGTCCATTTCCGGCATGGAAACTGCAGATGTTTCATCAATGGTACAGGGCGATGCAGGAACTACCGTTTTGTTGACTGTGCGTCGGGGCGCAGAAGAGCTGCAATTTTCTGTGGTACGCCGCCGCATTTTTACAGAAACGGTTGCTTATGCCGTTGATGAAAACAAAATTGGCTATATTGTTATCAGCAATTTTGCACTGTCTACACCGGATTCCATGAAGCAGGCACTTGCGGAAATGAAAAACCGGGGCGTGAAAAAGCTTTTAATTGATGTGAGAAACAATCCAGGTGGAGAGCTGGAAAGCGTGGTGGAAGTTCTTTCCATGTTTGTCCCAAAGGACAAGGTACTGACCACCATTTTATACAACAACGAAAACAGAAATCAGGTTATTAAGTCCCGCGCAACCTTTAAAAACAAGCCCAATCGGGATATTGTGATTTTAGCAAATGAAGAAAGCGCCAGCGCAGCAGAGCTGTTTGCGGGTGCTATGCAGAATTTGCGTCTTGCGACGGTGGTGGGAGAAACTACCCATGGAAAAGGCAGTATGCAGAGCTTTTTGAATTTGCTCAGCACCAAGGATTTTGCATTGGGAGACATTAAGCTTTCTGTGGCGGAGTTTACCAAGCCCGACGGAAGCAGAATCAACGGCGTGGGCATCAAGCCTGATGTTCGTGTAAAAAATATCATGGAGGCATATGACGCATCCGGCTTAACGCCTATGACAATGTCAAAACGCTATACAGCTGGCGATGTGGCAGAGGATGTTCGTGCCATTGAAGAGCGCCTGACGGTTTTGGGGTATTTTGCAGGGCAGGCAGACGATTGCTATGACGATTTAACGGCATCTGCAACGGCAGCATTTCAGGAAGATGCGGGGCTGTTCCCTTATGGTGTAATGGATTATACCACACAAAACGCATTAGGCGATGCCATCAAAAACTTTGAGGTTTCGGTGGATAAGCAATATGAAAAAGCGTATGAAATACTGTTAAAGGAGTAGAATACTTATGAACAGAAGACAAAGATTCGTTGCATTGGTTGCAGCACTTGTGCTTTGTATTTCTACGCCCCTTGCACTGGAGGGCGGCACAGCGCATGCAGAAACTGTGCAGCAAAAAATCAACAATGCGGGAAAAGAAAAGCAAGAGGCGCTGGATAAAATTAAAAAGGCTGAAGCGCAAAAAAAGGATCTTGCGGCAGAAAGTGAAATTCTGGACATGGAAATTGGCATTGTGCAGGACGAGATTAATGCCATTGATGTGATTCTTGATGAAACAAATGCGGAAATTCAGGTAAAAGAAGAGGAGATTGCCCGCCACGAAGAAAACATCACGGCGCACAACGACGCCTTTAAGCAGGTGCTGCGTTCTATGGATGAAACCTCGGCAAGCTCTTATCTTGAGCTTTTGCTATCATCCAAAAGCTTTTCAGAATTTTTGGTACATGTGGAAACCATTAATGAAATTACAAGACACGATACGGCAATCATTGATGAAATGGTCCGTCTGAAAAACAGTGTAGAGGCGGCAAAAGCAGTCATTGAGGCAAAAAAAGAAGAGCAGGAGGAAGCACGCGCCATCGTTTCCGGCAAGAAAAATACCCTGCAGGAAAAGCTGAACCAAAAAGCAGAGCTCTCCAAAAAGCTGGAGCAGGATATTGAAAGCTATAGAAAGGTTTACGAAAAGGCGCGTCAGGAAGAAGAAAGCTTAAAAGCGTCCCTTTCTTCCTCTCTTTCTTCAAGCAGTAATTCTAAATATACCGGCGGCAAATTCTGCTGGCCGGCACCCAGCTACACCCGAATTTCTTCCCCCTATGGTTATCGTAATCATCCGATTTTTAAAACGAGGAAATTCCATTCCGGTGTGGACTTGGCGGCGCCCGGTGGCACCAATATTTTAGCTGCAGCAGACGGTACAGTAAAAATGTCCGGCTGGAACGGCGGTTACGGCAACTGTGTGATAATAGACCACGGTGGCGGTATTTCCACCCTTTATGGTCATGCCTCCCGCAACTTAGTTTCCAAGGGACAGAAAGTGACAAAGGGACAGGTTATTGCAAAGGTTGGTACCACAGGAAACTCCACAGGTAACCATTTGCATTTTGAAGTTTTAATCAATGGTAAGACTACTGACCCTATGGCTTACATAAAATAAATATAGAATGATACGAATAGGGAGATGCGTGCGTTGTTTACCAAAAAACAACTGATTGTAACATCCATTGTTACATTTGTCACAACTGCTGTTTTGGCAGTTTTAGGCACTCGTTTTTATTATAACTATATATGCTATGATCAATTGGATCGTGCAAGAGATATTATCAAAAATCATTATGTGACATCCTTGACGGATGAGCAGCTTGGAAAAATAGAGGATGCTGCAATCTCTGCCATGGTGGCAGAACTCCACGACCCATATTCTTACTATTTTAATGCAAAAACCTTTGATTCCTATGAGGAAACCATCAAGGAGGAATATGTGGGCGTTGGCGTTACCGTTAGCTTTGATGCAGAAAAGGAGCAGATGGTGGTCATTTCCCCCACCGACAATGCACCGGCGCAAAAGGCAGGCATTTTGCCGGGTGATGTGATCACCAAGGTGGATGACCTTTCTGTTACCAAGGATAATTATGACGCGGTGGTAAACCACATTCGCGGGGAAAATGCAAAAGCAGGAAGCCATGTGAAGATTTATGTGCTGCGAAACGGCATAGAAAAGGTGTTTGATTTAACCCGTGAGGTAGTATTGGTGGATACCGTAACCCATAAAATGCTGGATGAAAATCTGGCATATATCCGCATTTCAGAATTTAAACATGGCACGGTGGAGGAGTTTTCAGAGGCCCTTTCTGCTATTAGAAAAAACAATGCAAAGGGACTTGTGATTGACTTGCGTAGCAATCCCGGCGGCTATGCAGACAGTGTTTTAAAAATGACGGATATGCTGTTGCCGGAGGGCACCATTGCATACCTTGAAAACAATGTAGGAGAAAAGGAATTTTTCACCTCTGATAAAAATCATTTGGCGCTTCCCATGGCAATTTTAGTGAACGAGGGAACTGCCAGCGCATCCGAACTGATGGCGGGCAGCACCCAGGCTTATGGCTTGGCAAAAATTGTGGGAACGAAAACCTATGGCAAGGCGGTAGGACAGATGCCCTATATGATAACACCAGACACCGCTATTTATTTAACTAATTCCAGATATTTTACGCCGAAAGGCGAATGTATTGACCAAAAGGGAATTACACCGGATGTTGTGGTTGATTTGCCGGATGAGAAAAAAGCAAATCTGACCACCCTGGCGCCCTCTGCAGACGACCAGCTTCGCATGGCAATCGAGGTGTTATATGACCAAATCAAGCAGTAGTCGGTCCCTGCGCAGAAAGGGAGAGTGCGATTGAATTATCTGACGATTACTACCGCGCTTTATGCTCTTTTGTTTTGGGGAGCATATCGCAGCATTGCAAACGAAGAAGAATTCGCAGCGGCAAACAGCAAACGCCTGGGTGCCGCTGTTTTTGCTGCTTTGGTGGTTTTGGTAACCGGAATGAAGGTGTGGTTTTCCCATGCCTTTTTTGGGCACTCTTCGGATATGAGCTTGTTTTCTGCCTGGGCAGATTTGGGACGGCATGCGCCGCTGTCTGCTTTTTATGGTGCATTGGGGGAAAGCTATTTTGTGGATTATCCCCCGCTTTATCTGTATGTACTCACGGCAGTGGGACGGCTTTGCGGGGTTTTGGGTATACCTTTTGGCAGCAATTTGTATGTGACTGTAATTAAGCTTCTGCCCGTTTTGGCAGACACGGTCAGCGCGCTTTTGATCTATCGATTAGCGCTATTAAAGTGCAGCAAACGGGTGGCGTGTATTTTATCCCTTTTGGTGCTTTTAAACCCTGCATATATTTTAAACTCCGTCTTTTGGGGACAAATTGACGGGCTTTACACACTGATTATTTTGTGGCTGGTGCTTTCCATCTATCGCAAACGATATTTGCAGGGGATGGTAGCATTTACCATTGGGATTTTAACCAAGCCTCAAATGGTAATTTTCTTGCCTCTGTTTGGCTTTTGGCTGATTTACGATGTGGTAGAGGAGTGGAAAGCATTTCGCAAAAGCAGCGCGCTTCGCGATGTGCTGCGGGGGCTTTTCATTTCTTTGGGGATTGTGCTTTTGGCGGTTGTCCCCATGTTTGGATTTGATTTTAAGCGGTTTTTTGCCATTTACGGCGATGCGGTAAGGCAATATCCCTACGCATCCTTAAACGCTGCCAATATGTTTGGCGCATTTGGCTTAAACTGGAGCAGCGTAACCGACACCTTTTTGGGCATTACCTATGAGGGCTGGGGTTTTATTGGCATTATTTTTACCTCTGTTGCCATTGGGCTGGGGGTACATTTTGCCCAAAACCGAAACAGCGTTTTGATTTTAGGCGGCTTTACCGTTTTGAGTATTTTTATGCTTGCTCACACCATGCATGAGCGGTATATGTTTCCTTTGCTTCTGCTTTTGATGGTGTCTTATATCTATACCAAGGACAAACGCATGCTTTTTGCCTTCGGCGGTGCCACGATTTTACAGTTTCTGCAGACAGGGCTTGTGCTTTTGGACAATGAAAATATCATTACATTTTCAAAGGGCGCCTTTGTTCTGCTGTCCTGGGTGCAGCTGCTTTTCTTTGCAGCGATGGTTTTTGTGTGGTACAATCTTTTAGTGCATGATGATGTGCACTATATCGAGCCTAATGCACCCAAGCTGGTTTGTTTGGAAGCGTCTGAAAAAAAGCCCCGCTACAACGGGCGGGACGCTTTGATTGTGGCGATTTTAACCACTGTTTACGGTATTTCCGCCTTTGTAAATTTAGGCAGCTTTTCTTCCCCCGAAACTGCTTATGCGCCACAAATGCAAGGGGAAACCATTGTTTTGGACTTTGGACAGGAACGATATTTTGAACGCGTGAATCTGTTTTGCGGCTGGATTGGTCGCAGAAGCAGTGATAGTGAAGTGGAACGGGCGATTACACTTTCTTTGGGTATTGATGCCGCAGAGGAGGAAGAGGTGCAGGAGCTGGTATATGGCGATGCTGTGACGCTTGATGTTCGAGGTGTGTTCCGGTGGGACGGACTTTTTTTAAACCAGCGGGGACGCTATCTAAAGCTGACAGTGGAAGAGGGGAATTTCTTCGTAAACGAGCTTGTTTGCTTTGACGAAAACAAACAACTGATTTCTCCCGTTGCAGTGTTAAGCGACAATCCTACGGCAAAGCATTTGTTTGACGAGCAGGACAAGGCGGTTTATGCTTATACCTGGTATGACGGCACCTATTTTGACGAGGTGTATCATCCCAGAACCGCTTATGAATATATAAATGGGCGCATGCCCTATGAAAACACCCATCCGCCCCTGGGAAAGCTGCTGATTTCTTTCGGGATGCTGCTGTTTGGAGTCAATCCGTTTGGTTGGCGCTTTTTTGGCACGCTGTGCGGCGTTTTTATGGTGCCTCTATCTTATGTGATGGGAAAGCAGCTTTTTCAATCTACCAAATGGGCAACGGTATCGTGTGTTATTTTTACCTTTGATTTTATGCATCTTGCCCAGACGCGTCTTGCTACCATAGATTCCTTTACGGTCTTTTTTGTGATGCTGATGTATTTGTTTATGTATCGTTACATCCGATGTAATTTTTATGAGCAGGGCGTGAAAAAAACATTGCGTCCTCTATTTTTCAGCGGACTGTTTTTTGGTTTGGGTGTGGCGGTAAAATGGCAAGGACTTTATGCAGGGCTGGGGCTTTGTGTGTTGTTTTTTGCTACACTTATCAGACGATATTCAGAGTATCAAGCGGCAAAAGAGGGACGGCTGGTGGGAGACAGCGACAAGGTTTTGAGGCAATTTCTGCCCAATACCATCAAAACCCTTTTGGCAGCCTCGGTTTTCTTTGTTGTCATTCCTTTTTGCATATATTATTTGTCGTATTTGCCCATTATGTTGTCGGAAGCAGCAGATTTTAGCTATTTTTGGGAAAATCAAAAGACCATGCTTTCCTACCATGCGCAGCTGACGGATACCCATCCCTACGGCTCGCCCTGGTGGTCCTGGCCTTTGGATTTGCGCCCGCTTTATGCATATAACCCCAATTGGGATTTTGTGTCGGAGGAGTTTGCTCAGGGTATTTCCTCCTTTGGAAATCCCTTGGTGTGGTGGATGACCATTCCAGCGGTTGGCTATTTGCTTTGCCGCATGGCAAGGGGAACAGCAACCACGCAGATGCATACGGTTGTGATTGGCTTTTTTGCAATGTATCTTCCCTGGGTACTGATTTCACGGCAGGCGTTTATTTACCATTTCTTTCCTTGTGTGGTGTTTTTGGCGACTTCCATTGTTTTTGCGCTGCAGGAGCTTTCAAAGCGCCGCTACGGAAGGAATATTACAGGAATTTATCTTGCCTGCGTGATCGTTTTATATTTTGCATTTTACCCTGTTTTGACAGGGATAAAAATTCCTCTTTGGTATGCCGAGGCACTTTCTTGGTTGCCAAGCTGGGTTTTGGGATAAAATTTTGAAAGGGATATGATGATGGAAAAGACAGAACTTACAACAATTGAGGGAAGAAATCCTGTTTATGAAGCCATGGAGGCAGGGCTTTTTATTGAAAAAATCTATATCAGCAATCGGGCAGGAGGGTCCCAGATTACAAAGCTGATTGCGGCTGCCAAGGAAAAGGGTGTGCCTTTTAAATCTGTTCCGCCGGAAAAAATTGACGAGCTGGCAAAAACAGAAACAAACCAGGGTGTTGTGGCAGTTTGCGCAGAGATTTCCTATTCTCAGGTGTCCGATATTTTGGCACTGGCAAAAGAAAAAAATGAGCCGCCCTTTGTGATTATTGCAGATGAAATTACAGACCCGCACAATTTGGGTGCTATTATTCGTACCGCAAACGCGGTGGGTGCCCATGGTGTGATTATTCCCAAAAACCGTTCTGTCGGTGTGAATTCTGTTGTGTTTAAAACTTCTGCCGGTGCGGCAGCGCACACGCTGGTTGCGCGGGTGGGCAATTTAACACAAACCATTAACCAGTTGAAAGAAAGCGGTCTTTGGGTAACGGGTGCCGATATGGCGGGTGAGCAGGAAATGTGCCAGGCGGATTTGACGGGTGCTATTGCCATTGTGGTTGGCTCAGAGGGAAAGGGTATTACGAAAAAAATTCGTGACAACTGTGACTTTTTTGTTCGTATCCCCATGGTAGGAGAGATTAATTCCTTAAATGCCTCTGTAGCGGCAGCTGTTTTGATGTATGAAGCGCTGAGACAACGAAGAAAGTAGTTGTATCAGTTTTGATGGAGCAGAAAAGGTTTTAAAACAAGCGTTTGGATGTTCAATAAAAAAAGGCGGCAATTTCAATCATGCCGCCTTTTTCTTTATATGTATTGGTTAACGAATAAAATTGGTGCGAATGCCTGGTTCCCGTTGTGGAAAAGTAATGTCGTTAGCCTTGCCTGCATCAATACATTTTAAAAGCCATGCCATATTCCGCGCCAGCGTACGCATGGTTTGCATACCTTCCTCGTCTTTTTTAACATCGTCCGGTTTGTTGCCGTGGACCATATTCCAGTACTGAGAGGGAACAATGGGCATGCCGCAAATGGGGAAATACTTGTTCATCTGGTCTAGTGCCGCAGATGCACCGCCTCTGCGGCAGCTTGCTACTGCTGCTGCGGGTTTT